>NZ_JANHAW010000003.1:0-300000 GCF_024464595.1 Halobellus litoreus
CCTTCGCCCGACGGGACGGTACGTCTTCGTTGGAGGACCCACGCGACGATTCGTGACCGCACTCCTCGCGGGCCCAATGCTCTCTATGACGGGCGAACAACGGTTCCGTACCTTCATGCTCAACCCCACCCAGGAGGATTTAGCATTCGTGATGGAGCTCCTCGAATCCGGTGATATCGAGGCCGTCATCGACCGGCAGTATCACTTGGGCGAGGTGCCAGCGGCCATTCAAGATATCGAAGCAGGTCGTGCTACCGGAAAAGTCGTCGTCGTGTAGACATTCGAGGTTCACGTGGTAACTGTCCTTACTGGGGTTACCTGAATTGGAAAAACAGAGAGCTCATTCGGTGGTCTCGTGGAATTGGACGACGAGCTGCTCTGTGGTCAGTCCGTAGACAGTCATCTCTCGACCTTTTTCCGAGTACCACGTTTCAATCGGCGTGATGAGTTCCGCGTCGCAGAGTCGATCAAGATGGTATGAGACGTTCTGTACTGATTGATCGACTGACTCGGCGATCTCCGATGTGGTTCTGGGTTCTGATTTGAGCGTCCCCAAAATCGCTTGCGCTGTCTCTGAAGAAAGAACTTTCAGCACGTCTGTCGGTGTATTTCGGTTTACGGTGATATTAGTTTGTTCGCGTGGAGCGTGATTGACTGGGGGTTGGTGTGGAAGGGCGCTTGCCATAGGTTAGGTGATTTCTGGTTGGTTACGTTTGGTTTGTTCGGTACACTCCGAATAAACGAATCAAACAATTTAATGCTTGCGAAATCCACAAGAAAAGTATGACTCAACAAACTTCCCATCAGGTAGAAGAGAAATCAAGTATCTATGAATGAGGACGATCGTACCGTTGCACGCGAGCGTATCATTGAGTCGATGGAGCAGTCGGCCGAGGTTTACGGTCTCAGCCGGAGTGCAGGCCGTATCTATGGCGTTTTATACTTTTCTAAAGAACCACTCTCGATCCCGGATCTCGTGGAAGAAACCGGTTACGCGAAATCGACAATCAGCAACGTCACCCGAACGTTAACGCGGATCGGGCTCATCCACCGTCGTTCCTCTGAAGGGGGTGGACGACGTGTTCAGTATTCGGCTGAGCGCGAGATCTGGTTCATTCTGCAGGACGTGTTCCAACAGTACGTCCAACGGGAGATCCAAACGACGCTCCGAACGATTCAACGTGCGCAAGCACAACTACCCGAGGATAGCGAAACCGAGACTGAACAGATTGAAAAACTACAACAAACCTATGAAGATCTGCAGGAAATCGTCACCCTCGCATCAAGTTTCACTGCCGCAGAACTCCGCGAAGCCCTCGAATCCTACGATCGGTAGTTACCAGTACACAGTGTATACACAGGTATCGTCTCCCTCACGACGACACGTCTTTCCTGTTTCCTCAATAAAGACGAACGCATCAACGGATGCGTACTGCCTGGCAACACCACGGATGAGTCCTCGGTCGAATAAGCAGGGATACGGGTTATAACATATAATTTCGCCGGTTCGGTTATCGGTCTGTTCGAACTCGTAGTAACCGATCTCACCACCCCGATGATTCTGTTGATAGGCGTTATCGATTGACTGCAGCCCCTGAGAAACGGTATCGAAATCATTCGGCCACATGGCGACTTCCGGAAGTTGTTCGCCAAGCCGATCGAGGACGTGCGGCTGGAGTTCTTCAGCGATCGTCTCGAATGCATTCAACCACGTTTGTTGAGGATACCATTCATCGGGTTCGGGGTCGGTAATCCCTTCAGTAGCAAGCGCTTGGATCGCTCGTTCCTGATACGCTTCGGAGAAGCGCCCCATTGCCTCTTCGACGATTGATAATACTGTTTGACCCTTCACCTCTACGCCCTGGTCAAACGCTTCATACGTGGCCATTATACGTACCATCAATTGGATCAGGAAAGTAACTTCGATGTAGGGCTTCCAACAAAACAGCTTGGCATCCCAGTTGCCTGCCCTGCAGAAGGAGTAGCATCACGCGTCAAGGTCAGAGTTCTCCTCTAGGAACGGAAGGGTTCTAGCACCCGTTGAGCGAGACGTTTCCCATTCGATCGAATGAACGCAATCCCTCCAAGCTGTGACTCATCAAGTGCATAGCGAACTGTGTCATCTGGTCCCTCACTGGTCACTTGATAGATGAGGCCTTCATCAGAGGCGATCTCTACTGCTTCTTCGACGCGGGATATTGTGAGATCACAACTCTCAGCCAACTCGTCGATGGTTTTCGGTCCGGTCTTCAGTTCCTCTGTGATGAGGTGAGTATGGTTCAATACTAGCATCACATCGCTGGAACTCATCTCGTCGGCTGTCGAGCCAGTATATTTGCCACGGGTATCGTTGCGTGCATCAGCGAGAAAATAGACACCACCAAGAAACATTAGCACCGGGAACCAAGCTGGGCCACTACTATTAGCGGTAACTGTCAGTTCGTAGGCGAGCCATCCGACACTAGCGAGTGAGACGAACCCTCCGATTCCGAGTTGGATCCAGCGATCAGCAACAGATGGTGTCTCTCGAAGAACTGCTACAGCTTCGAGAACGGCAAGACCGACCGTGGCACCGATCACGACGTCAAGTTCGCGTGTCACTCCATAGATGATTACTAAGAACGCAGCCAACGAGAGGATGTGGCGAACTGTGAGCCGTTCGCCGGCAGTTCGAACAGTATCAGGGACCATACATCACGGATTCTGACGCTCATATTTAATGTATGAGCAGCGACAGAATCGACGGCGAAAGCAAGGTGTCTGGAAACCAAGCAAATATCCCTACCCGGATTCGGCGTGAACTCGGGATCGACGACAGCGATCAGCTCCGTTGGCATCTCGAGGACGACGGAAGCATACGGGTCCAAGTCATCCAACAGCAAACAGGCACGTTCGCCGACTTCGACGGCTACGCTGGTGAGGAATCGACCGATGTAACGAGCGATCACGACGCCTGAGGCATCGACGTCGAGTAAATGCCTCGTTCACTCATCGATACGACAGTCCTCTTTGCCGCCGCATACCAGCGGGATGGATCTCATAATGCCGCGCTTACCGTGCTGCACGGCATCGACGATGGAACGCTCCCAGAGGCAGTCGTCCTCGACTACGTTCTCGCAGAAACCCTCAACGGCCTCACGACCCACGCCGGCCACGACACAGCCATAGATCTCCTCGATCGCATCGAAGAAAACGACCGCTTCCACATCGACTCACTCACCACCGACGCCCTCGCGACAGGAAAGGCCCTCTTTCGCCAACCCGAACCCTCTCCTTCGTTGACGCCTGCAGTGTCGCGTATATGCAAACCGAGGAGTTCGGCTACCAGTATACGTTTGACGACGGTTTTGACGCTGTCGAGGATGTCTATGGGCTCGATACAGTAACGAATCCTCTACGATCCGAACTGACGCTGGCTGACACCACAGCTGGCGACGACGTTCGGTCTCAGCAGAGTCAGACCTCCTAGTGGCCGTCGGCCGCCCGACGAGACCACGGTCACGAGACTGCTTGAGGACGCGGTTGACCGTGTTGCGGTGATTGTCGCTCCGGTTGGCGATCTCGGAGACGGTTCGCTGCTGGTCGATGTAGTACAACACCTCGAGTGCCTTGGCGGTCAGAAGCTCGAGGAAGTCGATGTGGGAGTGCTGGCCGAAGAGGACCCGGTAGAGTTCGACCGCCGGGAGGACGAGCGAAAGCAGTACCACGAACCCGAACGCCCCGAGGTCGGCCAAGACCTCCGTGCCGATATCGATGGGACGGTTCGTCACGCCGAGGGCCAGAGCCGCCCCAGCCGTGAGTAGGTCGAAGACTGGCCAGAACAGGAGGACGACTAGCCACCACTTCGGGGCGATCCGTCAAACGTCGACCAGTCGTCGACCGATGTCGCGGACGCGTTCCGTGCCGCCCGTGAGCCAGGCCATCGTCACGCCAGCGATTAGCGGGCTCGCTCGTTGTCCAGGGGCACAACTTCCCCGACGCATCGGTCGCGGGGATCGTCGTGATGACCGGCTGGACGGTCGCTGCCTCCTCGCTGTTCACCTACCTGACCGTCCGTGCGAGATCTGTCCTCGCCACGACGCTGCTCCGCGGTTCGTTCAACGCTGTGGCGTCGGTTTATCTGGTCTATCTCACCGGTCCGGGCAACCTCCTCGTGGGGCCGGTCGGCATCGCCGGAATCGGTGCCGCACTGCTCGCTATTGCTGTCTGCGCCGTCCACGACCGATACGTGGCGGCCCACAAATGACGTCAGGTGGACCACTCGAACCGTGGTAGTGACCGGCGACAAGGGAGTTGGTCGGATAACTGCTAGACACTGGCTACTGGACACATTGCCTATGTCGGTTGAGAAAGTCAATGGGCTAGGAACCGATCCGACGGTCCAGGGTCGAGGAAGTGTGTAGCATCGACTGATTCGTTTGTCCTCTCCGCCGAGAACTACCCTGCAGGTTTACCCCACCATCACACGTACACAGAGATATGGATGAATCGGCCTCACACGGACGTTCACAGGGCGATATCGAGAAGACGTCCGACGGTATCGGACGTTGGTGGGTGTATCTCGCCGTCGCGGTGGGAGGAACGTGGCTCTTCTGGCTGCCGGCCATCGCTCTGGGCCTGCGGTTCGACAGCGCCATCGGGCTCGTATTACTCCTCGTCGGTCTCGCTGTCCCTGGCGTGGTCGGTATCGCGTTCGTCTATCTCGTCTACGACGAACGCGGACAGGCCGACTTCTGGAACCGCGTCGTCAATCCCCGGCGCGTCGGACTCCGATGGTTCGTGGTGATCCTGCTGGTGCCCCTAGGTATCGGTATTCTCGCCGGCATCGCGGACCTCCTCCTCGGCGGAACCGGGCTGGCGTGGGGCGAAGGCGTCACCGAATTCGGTGTGAACCCCCTCGCAATCCTTCCGGCGTTGTTCTTCGCGACCTTGCCTCCGATCCTCGAAGAGCTGGGATGGCGAGGGTACGCACTCGACCGGCTGCAACTGAAGCGGTCGGCGGCGAGCGCGAGCTTGATTCTGGGGGTCGTCTGGGCCCTCTGGCACCTTCCCCTGTTCTTTATCGAGGGGTCGTTTCAACACGACGCGGTCGGGTTCGCGACCACGGGCTTCTGGCTGTTTATGGCCGGGGTCGTCGCGCTCTCGTTCGCGTTCACGTGGATCTACAACAACACGGAACGCAGCATCCTCGGCATCGTCGTCCTGCACGGGTGGGTGAACTTCACCGCCGAGACCATCGTGGTTCCGGACCCGGCCTACTACGGGCTCTGGTTCGTGCTCGCCGGGGTGATCGTCGCGGTCTGGGGCGCGAAGACTATGACGGCCGCCGCCGAGGTTCCCCACCCCCCGCTCCCCTCCAGCCCGTAGGGGGGCTGCCGGGCTCGCTCACGTGATCACATACTTCCACCTACTTCGAGTCCCTGAGCTCCGGATCGGAGATTCGGTAGCCGATATCGACCGCGAGTCCGGCGAGCGATCGGCATTGTTTCGGCCACTACACGGGTAGATCAACGGAGGGGAACGCGGGAGGCCGTCCCCGTGGAAACGACGTTACCGCTGGCTTTCGGACGGTCTGGTCGAGACCTCCACGTCGGAGAGGCGCTCGGGACCGTAGGCTGCGACGATAGCCAGCGCGGCGAGGAGGAAGACGACCGCGTAGAGCGCGTTCGGCAGTTCCGTCTGGAGTGCAGCGCCGCCGCCGGCGAGGTAGAGAATCCCGCCCGTGTTCACCGACGCGTGGAGCACCATCGGCAGCAGGACGCTCCCGCCGGTCTCGTTGTAGAGCCACGTGAACACGACCGAGAGGGCGACGACCGCCAGGCCGTAGTAGTACACCGGAACGCCGGCCTGTGAGGACCCCGAGATCAAGAACAGGGGGAGGTGCCAGGCGAACCAGCACACGCCGATGAGGAGGCTCGCGACGGCCGCCGAGTACGACCGCTGGAGGCGTGGGAGTGCGAACCCGCGCCACCCGAGTTCCTCGTTGCCACCGCCGACGAGGAACACCTGGAGGAACAGAACCGGATAGAGCACCAACGTGCTCATCGATTCGGGGTCGAACCGGCCATCGAAAACGATGATGTGTATGGCACTCGCGGTGACGACTGCAACGGCGGGAAAGAGCAGAGCGAACGCCCAGTAGCGGAGCGACACGTTCCACCGGAGGAGCTGGCCTGCCCACTCGCGGACGCTGTCACCGATGGCCCACGTGACGAGGGCTGCGGCGACGAGCGGGCCGAACCCCCCGAGCATAATGAACACCATCGTTTGGAGGTCGTCTACGAGGATCAGCGGCGACCACGTCACCCACCACTCCGCAAAGACCAGTGGCGACCACGCCGTCCACGAGAGGACGTACGCGACCACGAAAAACGTCGCGACGGGATGTTCGCTGATTCGTCCGCGGATGTCGAGGACCATAGTGGGATGATGTATCTATTTTCATATGAACGCTGTTTAGATTCCCCTATGACGAGAATCGACGATCACGCTCGACGCGACCGCAGGAAGAAAGCGGCCACCCCTACGAACGCTCGGCAGTTGACGGCCCGCTTCCACTGATGGCGCACCATCAGTAGAACTCGTCCAGAACTGCAGTCTGAAGTCGACCGAAGACACGCGTCTGATCGATCGTTGAGAGGTTACTCAGTACCGCGATGGGGTACTCTGGATCGTCGTGGTGCATAGCGATCGCCGAAGAAATCGAACCGACAGGCGACGAGATGCCGACGGCATCGCCACCCGTCGTCGGAATCGAACTACAGTTCCTCGTACGGCTGGACGACCACGAAGCCGTCCGTCCCCTCGAAGTTCATCTGGTACCGCTCCCCGGACTCCTGGCCGACCATATCCGAGAGACTGCGGTTCACCTGGACGTTCGGGGAGGTGTCGCTCCAAGCGACCGTTGCGCTCGGATCGGTCGCGACGGGCGGTTCCAGCACGATGGGATCCCCGTGAGTGGTGATCGCCACGTATCCGGGACCCTGGAGGAAGACGTTCGTGAACCCGCCGGCGAACGAACCGGCGAGACTATCGATCGTGCTGATCTCGTAGTTCACGTCGGAGTCGAATGCAAGGACGTCTTCGCCGTTGACCGTGATCGAATCCTCGGCTCCGAGTTCGAGCACCTGGACCTTCTTCTGACTGTCGGCGAGGTAGACGTGTCCGCTTCCTTCGACCTCCATCACGGGCGTGCCTTCGCCGGTTGCGGCTTCCTTGAGAAAGCCGGTGATCCCGCCCTCGGCGGAGGCACGGCCGGTAAACGAGAGATCACCGGTAAATGCGACCATCGATCCGGCTTTCGCCATCACCGACCCGTCGACCGCCACGTCGAGGGTATAGCTGTTTTCCAGTTGGAACGGTTCGTCTGACTCCGTGGGGACGTGTTGGGACTTGAACTCTTGGACGTTCATCGTGGTACTGAGTCGGTTCAGGGCGACTCGGATCACAGTTCACGCTTCGCTTAAATGAAAGTACGGGTCTGTCTCGACGACCCGTCGACTTGCGCCCAACGACGTCCGGTCCGTGAATTGTTTTCCGTTTCACTGGGTCGCCTAATCGGAGAATTAAACCACGAGATCCAGGAAATCAATGCATTCATTAGATTCATCCATAGAATACATTAATGGAATACATTCACCGCGTGTGTTCATTAGGTACATTCACTGCTTGTGAGGTTTGTCTATCCTCAGTGTGCAGCGGCGTTCTACCCACGAAATCAACCAACTGATCCAGGTCATCCCACACAACCATTGTTTGTATCCGTTACCAACCTTCATTAAACACATCCATTACTTGTGTTGCTTGGCTGTATTCATTCTATACATTCATTAGTTGTGTTCATTGATATTGTTTTTTGGTTGTAGTCGTTAGATACAGCACATACATCAAATCATTTCACCATCTGGGGAACGAATCCAGCGAACATTCAAGGTGGAGGAATCCGTTGAACACGACAATGCTCGCGTACTCCACCTACAGTGAGGCCGGCGGGGTCGGAAAGACCACGACGGCGGCGAACCTCGCGGTCGCACACGCCAGGGCGGGACTCGACCCGCTGGTCGTTCCGCTGGACCCCCAGGACGGCGACCTCTCGCGCCTGTTCGGCGTCGACGACGACCGAACCGAACCGGTCGACAACCTCGTCAGACACTTGATTCGGCGACCGAAAGGGGACTTCGGGGACTTGATTCGGACCGTCGAAGGAGTCGACATCATCCCCGAACACAATATGCTCTCGGACCTCGCAGAGTACCTCCAGCGGGAGAAGGAACAGGCCGAAGCGATGGGAGAGGCCTTCGGCGTCCACGCACAACTCTTGCGAGTCCTCCGGGAAGCGGGGGTCCCCGATCAGTACGACGTGTTGATCTGTGATCCGCCGGCGACGGAGGGACCACACCTGTACAACGCGATCAACGCCACCCGATCGCTCGTCATTCCGATCGAACCGAGCGCGAAGGGGCAGGCCGCCGTCGAAGGGCTAGAGGAACTCGTCGCGGGCTTCGAAGAGCAACTCGACGTCGAGGTCGGCGTCCTCGCCGCGATCCCGATGGGGTTCAAGAACACGCGGGATCAGCGATCGATACTCGAGGCGATCGAGTATCCGATCCCGGAAGTCGTCGGCGAGCGAGCGTCGCTGATGGAGGGTTGCTGGATGCAACAGTGCTCGGCGTTCGAGTACGTTCGTGAACACCGCGACCGGCGACGCGACTACGAGATCGAGACCTTGGCGCAGTTCGATCGGTTAGCCAGACATTTAGAACGAGAGGTCGGACTCGAGGCACCGAACCCCCCTGAACCGGGCGACGTCGACCACGAGGTGATGACCGCATGACGGGGATGAAACAAGGCGCCGGGGAGAACCCCTTCGCGGACGACAACGAGACGCCGGAGGAACCGGCCGCCGACGAGGAGACCGACGACCAGACGTCAGAGGCGGACGACCAGTCCGCGTCGCGACAGCCGATGCAGATTCCGTACAAGTTTCGGCGCGACGGGGTCCAGGACGGGCGGAGTCGCGTCCCGCTCTTTCTCCAGCCGGAGACGAAGACCGCAGAGCGGGAGGCGCTCCGAGATCTCGAGGACCACTTCGACGACGACGTCTCCCTGACCGACCTCCGGGAGGCGCTCGTGATGGTCGGCCTCCAGCACCGCGGAGCGGTCGAGGAACAACTGGAGGAGTGGGGGTACGGAATGACGTTCGAGTAGTCGTTTACAGCTCATAAATCATTATTTGCTATATCGAGCGGCATCATTGGAAGTTGAGACTACACCGGGGATAGCGGGACTGTGATGCGTGGTTTCAACCGAATCCGCGATCAGAAACTGCTTCGGATCGTCTCTCAAGCGCCCTCTCCTATCATACGTTCAACTATACCAGGGGATTTCTGGGAGTGCCGACAGCGTTGCCACTCAGAAAATCGGCGTTAGCCCGGACTGAGTAGCTATCTACCCGATCCCGGTCTCCTTCTTCAGCAGCGTGAGTGTATTGTCGGCCGTCACGATCGGCGAATGCTCGTACTCGTCGGTCAATGCGACCTGCACGAGCAGATCCACGGCTCGCCAGATCGAGTACAGCAGACACGCGAACACGAAGTAGAAGAACCGCAGTGCAAAATCCTTCGACGTCGTGGCGGCCATGAACCGCTTGATCGACCTGTAGCCGCTCTCGATTTCCCACCGGTAGCCATACTCAGTAAGGTGGCCACTCCCTCTATTCGTCATGAACACTGAGTACTGCCGGTGATCGTCATGCTCGGAGTTCTCTTTCCGGCGGTAGATGAGCGTCGTCTCGTGCCACTCGTTCTTGCCGAGGTGCAGCTTCCGGTCGGTCTCGTACCGATTCTGATCCCGTCGGAGCAATCGCTTGGCCTGGGCCTTCTCGCTCGTCTGCATCCGCTTTGGAACGACATACGACAGCCCACGCTGACTGATCATCTCCAGGACGTGCTGGCTGTCGAATTCCCGGTCCATCAGCACGTTATCGACGTGGACGAGCTCTTCAGCCGAATCGAGCAAGTCCTCAACGATCTCCTTGCGTGACTCCCCTTTTCGTACCGGGCGGGCATCAAGGACGAGCGGAACTGCATTGCCGACCAACTGCACCGTCGCCCACTGGTAGGCGTACTCGTCGGTCTTCTCTTTCGTCCCGATGATCTCGTCCTCATGGCCCGTTCTATCTCCCGTGAAGGGATCTGCTTCGGTGATGTCGATCGCGATGATCCCGGCTCGGAAGAACTCCTCCGTCTCCGCGACTTCTTCCAGCAGTTGAGTCACCGCCTGTCGGTACATCTGGCGAATCTGTGCGATCGACAGGTCACGAAGATGCTCTCGGTGGGCATGTCCTAGCGGTGTCCGGTCACGCGTCGACTCGTAGACGAAGCTGCGAGCCCCCTCGTTGGCAGCCAGCCCCTCGCGAAGTCCGAGATACGTTTGTAAGTCCCAGTACGCGTTCTCGTGGATCTCACAGCCCTCGCCACGGTCCAGCGAGAATGCTGGAAAGACAACGCGACTGACGTGATCGCTGATCTTCGCTGCTTCTTCCAAAACAGTCTGGTCGTTCCGATCGGTCTCAACAGACTCGTCGTCATGGTACTGGAGCTTCTGTTCCGGGTCACGGGGAACCGCGACACCTGCGTTCTGGGCTTTGATGAGGATCGTTCGAGCCGCCGTCTCGACTGTCTCACAGAGGTCGGCACTGAAGCGCTTGTTCCAACTCCGCCAGAGTGTGGACTGATCGGGGATGGTATCGAACCCGAGCGAGCGACGGGTTTCTGAGTGCTGCCGGAGATGGTCGACGACCGCTGTTTCGTGGTCCCAGCCGTACACTTCTTTCAGCAGGAATGCCCTGAAGAGCTGTGGCATCTCATATCGAGTTGGACCGGAATATTGGTCGTGAGGATTGAACTCCACGTAGGAAAGTGGATACTGACAGACGAACGCCTCGACCGAGTCGTGAGCGCTGTGTTCGAACCAGATTCCCGAGACGGTCCGGAAATCCTCACTGAGCGCCGTCAGTGAGCTCTGGTCGTACAGTGGAGTCGACTCGTACGCTGGCCAGTCAACGTGCTGACGGCGGGCGATTCGTCGGAAGACACTGCGTTGAGACTCGTAAGTCGCAACCACTGCCGAAAGGTAGCCCAGACACATTCAAGAGTTCGTCTACAAAAACTCGCGACTCTGCGCTCACCATTCGGGAAGGTCCCAGTACCGTCGTTGAGATGGCCGACCCTTGCGGCGCCCGTGCCAACGCCCGGTTCGATGAGATCGAGGGGACGTTTCATCGTACTGGATTCGACGGTTCCGAGCGCGATTCTGGATCGGTCGAGAGCGTTGAGGGGCCGGAGACGAACACCAGCGCGACCGAGATTAGTCCGAGCCCGACAATCAAGACAGCCAGTGACTGATTGCCGGTTTCAAGCAATCCCGACCACCCGAGTGCGCCGTTAAATGCACCATGAGCGAGGACTACGACCGGGACGCTACCGCCAGCACTGTTGAATAGCCACGCGAATATGATTGCGAGCGTTAGGCCCATCACGGCAAACGGAACGAACGAGAACTCCGACTGGGACGTTCCCGGAAGTACGAACAGCGGGAGATGCCACACCACCCACATGACCGCGACGATACCGCTTGCGACAAGCGCGTTATGCCGTTTCTGAAGACGCGCCTGGGCGAACCCGCGCCACCCGGGTTCTTCGAGTCCACCGAGCACGAGGCCGATCAAGATGGCACCAGGAAGGGTGGTGAGTGGGTGGAGTCCAGTGAGTCGAAACTGACCGTCGGAGAGTACCGAGTCAATGGCGACGAGGGTGACGAGACCGACGAGTGGGCCCCCAATCGAGACAACATACCAGACAGGTGAGACACGCCAGCGGAACAAACGGTCTCGGAACCCGTCAAACGAACCGACGAGCAGGGCGACGATCACTCCTGCAACTAGCGGCCCCAATCCGCCGATCAGGAACAGAAGGGTACCGACGGGTCCCATCGGGTCGGGTTGGAGGTACTGCAACCCCCACGCCACCCAAGAAAACGTGTACGCGGTGGCAGCGTACGCGGGGATCGGGTACCGGCGCGCGAACGTCGAAATCCGGGACATGAGTTGTTCACCCAGCGACCGGTGGTCGGAAGTCGCTCGTTCGATGGTCGTGTGCCCACCGGTAGTATCCCCAGACCCCGATTGCGACAGGGCCAGCCACGGCGAGGAGCAAAAGGAACTGGATATCTGCCGATCCCTCGGAAGCATACCGAACGTTAGCCACGATCGGCGCGAAGTTGTACGCACCGTGCAGCAGTCCGACAAATATCACGTTCCGGGTCGTCTCGTAGAGGACTCCAAAGACGAGCCCTGCCACGAGCAACAGAAGGAGATTCACGGGGAGCTGGGAGACATCGAGTCCGGCGACTAAGAGTCGCTGCGGGACGTGCCAGAGGGCAAACAACACTGCGGCGACGACGATCGCGAGGGCTTTCCTGAAGCGGCTCTGTCCACCGCCGAGGAGCGCAATCAGTTTGGTTTGCAGGTAGGCTCGGGCGACCAGTTCCTCGGCGATTCCAACGAAGACCCAGTTGATGAGGGCATATACGATGATCAAGATGGGTGTTAGATCTGAGTAGCTCCACGAGAGCTGGCCCCCGGTTACGACTGCGACCAAGAGGAGAAGCACGTTCAGCACGATGATGATGCCGGCGAACCAGACCGTCCCCGACCGAGCGTGCGGCCACGAGAAGCCGACGCCCCGAGCACGGATGCCTTCCAAGCGGAGGACGCCGTACCCGACACCCAGCATGATCGCCCCGGGAAACACGTTGAGGACGACCCGCCACGGATCGGTCGATGACAACCCGAACACTTGCTGGAGTGTCGGTGTGACGTAGGCGGTCCAGCCAGCGAGGAAGATCGCCATGAACGCGATAAACGCCCCCAGAAGCGTGAGCCCGCCTCGGAACGCGAGAGGTTCGACGTTGTGTGAATCCAGACCAGTGTTTTTCATCAGAAACACCCCCACTAACGTGCTTATTGCTCTCTCGGAGTGCCCGATTCACGGCTCGTCGACTGTGCGTTCGAGTAGAGGTACGCGCCCACGTAGCCGCCGACCGCGCTCAATCCGATGATCCAGGCGAACAGCAGCGGGAACATGACCAACAGGATAATGGCGAGTTCCACGCCTCCGGGAACCCCCAGCGCCGATGGCTGCAAAAGGAAGAGCCCGAAGCCCAGAACGAGCACGAGGAGTATCGGGACAACCGCAATCCCGCCGGAGATGGCACCGGTCTTCGCACCGCGCTTCGGAGGTACCTTCTGTAGATAGCCCGCAATCCCCCCACCGAGCAGTGCGGAGAAGCCCGTGAACGAGAGGACGATCGTTACCACTGCGCCGATGGCTGCATTCTTGAGTTCGCTTCGTTCGACCATGCTAGATGATCGAACTGGCAACAAAATAGAGTGCACTCCCTGTTCCAGTGGGCTGAGAACCACCTTCTGAACTAATATAATTTGGATTTACATATCCATACGTGATGGCCTCGAATCCCGCCTCCAGCCAGTCATCGGGAGCCGCTGAGTCTACGCTCTCTACGACCATTCGGCGAAGCCTCGGTGCTCCTCTCCAGGTACAGACGTACAAGAACCTCCTGTATCTCGCCCTCGCGTTCCCGCTCGGACTCGTGTACTTCGTCAGTCTCGTCTTCGGCGTGGCGCTCGGCGTGGGGTTGCTTATCACGTGGATCGGGCTGCCGATTCTCCTCGTGACGCTCTTTGCTGCGACGGCTGTCGCTGGCTTCGAAGCCGCGCTGGCCAGATATCTCGGTGACGTGAACGCCTCGGTACCGACGTTCCTCGCAGAGTTCGATGTCTCTGACGGACTCGTCTTCCCGGGGAACGGGTTCGTCGACGCTGTCAAACGACTCGTAACGGCCCGGACAACCTGGACGAGTGTCGTCCTCGTCCTCGCGAAGTTCGGGTTCGGACTGCTCTCGTTCGTCGCACTCACCGTCAGTGGTGCGGTTACGGGTGCGTTCCTGGCAGCCCCGTTCATCTACGACGATCCGGACGTGGTCCTCGGGATCAGTGGGATGGTCGTCGACGGCGACTACACCGTTGGGCCGTGGGTCGTCGACACGTTCCCGGAGGCACTCGTGGCTTCCGTCGTCGGTGTCGTGTTCCTGTTTGTCGCGCTCAACCTCCTGAACAGCCTCGCCCGATTCCACGCCCGGTACACCGCCAACCTCCTCCAGGTAGACGACGAGGGGTTGTGAACTATCATGCGTAGTCTACATTCGGTTCGCAAGCGGATTGAGGAGCATCGGGTCCTCGCGTTCTTCGTCGGTGCCTACGCGATCACCTGGGGGATCTGGTTTCCGGTACTGACTGCGATCGATCGAGGGTGGATGGCGTATAACACGACCGCTATCCTCGTGCTCGTCGCCGGGAGTTTCGGACCGCCCATCTCGGCCGCCATCGTGACGTACCTGACTGGCGGGAGCCTGAAGAGCTGGTTCTCACAGGCACTTCGGTGGCGCGTCGCACCGCGCTGGTGGCTCGCCGCACTCGGCCTCCCGCTGGTTCTGTACGCCCTCATGGCAGGGGTCCACCTCCTGCTCGGTGGAGAATTGAACTGGGGCGAGGTCAATCCGCTCGCGTCCATCCCGCTGGCGTATCTGAACATCTTCATCTGGGGCGGGGGCAACGAGGAACTCGGCTGGCGGGGGTTCGCGCTTCCCTACCTGCAAGAGCGATACAGCGCCCTCGTCTCGAGTCTCATCATCGGCGTCGTCTGGGCTGTCTGGCACGCACCTGCTGGTATCATCGAACGCGGCGTCACCGGCTGGGCGGTCGACCTGCCCATCTACGCGGTCATCGTGATCGGCATCTCGATCGTCGCGACCCTGCTGTACAATAGCACCAGGGGCAGCGTCCTGCTCACGATGGTGTTCCACGCCGGCGTGAACGCAGGACAGGGACTCTACCCCGTCGAGGGGATATTCACGCCGACCGGCGAACTCGCCCGCTTCGTGGCGTGGGCGGTCCTCGTCGGCGTGCTCTTGCTGGCGTTCGGCTGGCGGAGCCTCGCTCGTGGTGACGTCGCCGGCGCCGCACAGGCGGGGGCACGTCATGTCCCGGATGGCGACGAAGCGAGACGCCCACACCTGACGGACTAACACCATGACACTATATTCCACCTCCCGATCCGCCGACGGGGAATCGTCGATCGAGTTCGAGCGACGGTTGGGACCACCGGCGCTGTTGCTCGGTGTGACGGGGCTGATCATCGTGGTCGTCCCACTCGCGATTTACCCACACCTCGAGAGCCGGTTCGGCTTCTTCGTCGTCCTGTCGGCGACGTTCGCCGTCATCGCTGGGGTAGGCTGGATCGCTCTCCGGCTCGACGGGGTCACCGCTCGGGCCGTGGGGCTCGGTCGGGAGCACATCCTCCCGGGCGTACTCGCCGTCCTCGGGCTCTACGTGCTGCTCAACGCCGTCGGTGCCGGAACGGTGTTGGTCTCCGGTGAGGCCATCAGCATCGAACTCTCGGACGAATACGCGTCGGCCGGGATGTGGGCTGTCGCCGGGATCGCGTATCTCGCGTTCAACGGGATGGCCGAGGAATTCGCGTTCCGGGGCTACCTCCAGAACAAGGTCATCGCGCTATTCGGTGGCAGTAACAATCGAATCAGAAAGGCCGGCGCGATCTTCGCCGGTGTGTTGCTGTTTGCCCTCATCCACATCCCCCAGCGGGTCTTGATCGGCGGCGTCACGTCGCCGGTTGCCATCGCCCAGTCGTTACTGGGGATCGTCCTTCTGGGGCTCGTCCTCGGGGTGCTCTACGAGTACACACGCAACGTCGTGTTCGTCGGCGTCCTGCACGGGACG
The DNA here is from genome assembly GCF_024464595.1 of Halobellus litoreus. Lineage (NCBI taxonomy): Archaea > Methanobacteriati > Methanobacteriota > Halobacteria > Halobacteriales > Haloferacaceae > Halobellus > Halobellus litoreus. Next base: position 15,878 of record NZ_JANHAW010000003.1, read on the forward strand.
TTCAACTGGCAGCCGATCGTCGTGGCAGGGGCCCCAGTTTCCGAACTCGCGTTGGTCGTGGGCATTCCGGTTCTCGTCCTCACGGCATGGTACTACCGGCGGTGGGCGAGCGGGAAGAACGCCCCCGAGTTCTCCCCGCAACGGCAACTAGGGGTGAGTCGATGACCACCTGGCAGGACGGAGCGCTGAGGATTGGGGCATGGAGGGAACCGTCGTCCACTCGTTCGGCAGCGCATCGCGTATCGCACGGCAAGATGCTTCGCAGTTTCACCATCACCTCATGAATTCAACCCACACTCACGACACACCGACGTCCGAAGAAGTGCATACTGCTCGCCGGGGGCTCCTCCTCTATTTCGGTGTGGTCCTCCTGGTATCGGTCCCGCTCCTGTATCTGATCATCAGTGCTGGGACCCCCATCGAACAGCAACTCGAGTACATCCTCCCACTCATGTGGACGCCAGCAATCGCCTCGGTCGTCGCACGCGTCGGAAACGGCGAGGGGTTCGATGACCTGTCGTTTCGACTGAGGCGTCGCCAGGTGGTCGTTCGGGTACTCCAGGCGATACTGTTCCCGTTTGTCGTCGGCGCCATCGCGTACGGTGCAGCCTGGGGAGTCGGTCTCGTCGAGTTTGCTGCTCCGGTAGGAACGTCGGACCCGCTGTCGGCATTCGCTGGCGATCTGCTCTTTGCCGCGACGATCGGAGCTGTCGTCGGTGTTATCTCAGCAGCAGGCGAGGAGATCGGATGGCGGGGATACATGACCTCTCGGCTGGTCACCGCCGGGGTACCAGCCCCGATTCTGACGGGGGGCGTTCTATGGGGCTGCTGGCACGTCCCCGCGATTCTGACTGGACAGTACGCTGCGGGACGCTCCCGGATGCTCTCGGCGGTCTTGTTCGTCGTCGTGGCCGTGTCACTGACAGTGCTCTGGTCGGCGTGGACGCTGGAAACCGGGAGTATCTGGCCGGCGATACTGGGTCACTCCGCGTGGAATGCCGTCATTCAGGGGCCGTTCGACACGTTTTCGAGCGGCGCGCTGGCGACGACGTGGGTCGGCGAGTCCGGACTACTTGTCGTCGCTGCGACGATCATCGTCGTCATCGTATTCCTCTCCGATCGAGTTGCCAATCGACTTGGGTTCTCGTGGAGTCTCTCTCACTGAGCCCATCGCTTCCGTCTAACAGCACGTGGAGACTATGATTCCGAATCCCGGAAGCGTACTCACGAGCAGCGAATCCGGGACGCAGTCAGACACGTCCGTTTCGATCCGTCGCCGAACGAGTGAGGAGAGGATTCCGGGCTTAGTCGCTTGCGGTACCCGTCGTCTGTGGCCGGAAGTCCGTCGGCCGGGCGTCCTTGGCCCACCGCCGGTAGAGCAGAAGGGCGACGATGATCAGTGGATAGACCAGCACCCAGAGATCGGTCATCGGCTCCCCGGCCTCGCCGACCACGAAGATCGGGTTGAGGTCGAACGTGCCGTGGAGGAGCCCGACGAACACGAGATTTCGGCTGAGTTCGTAGAGCGTTCCGAGGACGACCGTATAAACCGTTATAGCCAGAAGTGACAGGAGTATCTCCGGACCCACAATCCCTCTGACGACAACCATCTGCGGGATGTGCCAGAGCGCGAAGAGCACGGAGGCACCCAGGATGCCGACCGCCATGTGGACGCGGTCGGTTCCGCCACCGAGCATGGCAACGACCTTGTTCTGGAGGTAGCCCCGGAAGGCGAACTCCTCGGCGATGCCGACGAAGATCCACAGCGTGACTGCCATCCCGACGACTTGGCTGGCTGGAGCACCCACGGGGAGTCCGTTCGTCGGACTCGCGGGCAACCCCAGCGCCACCGCATCGCCGCGGAACGCTAGGAGCGCGTACGAAACAACATTGATGACGAGCCAGATGGCGACAACCAGGACGACGCCCGAGACGACGCGTTCACGATCAAGTCCGATGTCCGCTGCAGAGACCCCCTCCCAGCGGAGCACTCCCCATGCAAACACCGCGACACTCGTGATCGCCGTTGCGGTAAAGAGCCTGCTCCAGAACGGCGTCCGTGGCAACCGCGGATCGGCCAGGAGGAACAGCACAGGCACGGCAAGCGTGGAAACGAGAAAGAACACGAGAACAGGCCGGAGTGAGGGCGAAAACGACAGTTGTGTAGCTGTCGATGGCTCGTTCCAGGTGCTGCTGGGGGAGTCTGTCAGTGAGTTATCCAGGGAGGTCATATCCAGAGATAGTGTAGCTTCGCTACTAAATCGCGGCTACAGGTCCCGACTTCTGAGAACACGATACGGAGAGGTACCATTCGGCAGGCCGCGTCTACATGAACATCGGGTCCGCACTCTCGGATGGTTCCTTTCGAGATCGGCAAGCAGTGGTATCGAGAAGTCGTTGTATGTCCGCAATTTCAGAGATACGGTGCGATACCACTGTATACGCCGACCAAGATGATCGCGTCGTAGAGTCCGTGAATGAGGATCGGGATCAGCAGATTCTCTGTGTACTCGTAGACAGCCCCGATGATGGCTCCGATGACCACGATGAGCCCGAGATTGAACAGAACACCGGGCGCGAGGAGACTCACGTTTCCGAGGAGGTAGTTGGGTATGTGCACTGCGGCAAACAGGAGTGACGCGAGGGCGATTGCCCCGGTGGGCCCGAAAGCGCGACGCAATCGGCCCTGAATCGCACCACGATAGAAGAGTTCTTCGCCCGGACCGACGAAGACGATCGCGACGACTGCCATCGCAAGGAGCACCCACGGCTCTGCAGCCCCGGCTTGAGCGAGCGCGTCAGGTGGGTTCTCGAGTCCTGTCGCTGAATAGACGAGGGTCTGTAGTCCATATACGACGAACATCATGACGAGCCCTCCAACCAGCCACTGGACGCCGTTCTTCGAGGGCTTACGGAACGGAATCCCGTCGAGCCGGCGAGTCAGATACACTGCCCCGATACCGATCAGTGCGAGTTGATTGAAGACCACGATTACGACGATCGCCGTCGGGTCAGCGAGCGTGAGTCCGACCGCGGACAGAGTTGCTGCGCCGATAACACCAGTAAGCAGCGATTGGCCCACGATGGCAACGAACAGGAGTCCGAGCGCGACGAGCACAGCGAGAAGTCGAGGGTCAAACCGTTGGAATCGACCTTCTCTGTGTGGTTCGGTGGTGCTTTCAGTGGACATATATGAACATATGTTATAATATCCGTAAAGTATCAGGATCAATCTCGGCGGCTGGGAACGGAGTACCTACGCGGCCCTCTCGGATGGACACTGACACGACTAGAGAACAGATCGCGGTCCCACTTGTTCAGTAGGACTACTGGTGGCCTCCGGACCGTGCTCATTACGGGGATCCCACACGACGAAGACGACTCCTGCTTGAGGCGGCGGTTCAAACAGCCATCCGTCTGATGGCAGATGATGGGATGGCTACCACTAGACCTGACCACAAGGAAGTCGAAGACCGTATGCATTGAGACGGCCAGTCTCAACTACCAGCATCATCGGAGAAATGAGGGTTACTTTCGCAATGCATAGGCGTTGAGAGTAATTTCCACCCGAGGAACGCATTTCGGTTTCGACTCTCCCCCATAGCCTGTAACGCCTGGTCCGTGTTCACTCGGACCAATGTCCCGACTGAACATAGCGGGCACGAGACGTCCTTCGGTTAGCAGATTACTCGGAGGCGGTCGCCGAACAAGTCGGAGTGGAATACGTCTCGCGTGATTCTCGTCGACAATGCAACCAGTGGCGCAGCCTGTATGGAGTCACATCCCGACTCGAAAATCGTGTCACGGGCTTCGTCAGCCTGAGTGCAGGGGTTCCGGAACTTGAACGTTGAGATGGATGAACACGTCTGCTACTTCCTATCCGCACTGTCTCACCGTTAGGTTACGATTCCTTAGATAACAAGAAGCACACTCGCCTTTCGAATGCATTTGCCCTTGAGGCTTGCAGGCTCGTGTCGATGGTGCTCGAGTCCTGGGCCGGCTCTTCTCCTCGTGGGAACTGTCCATCTACCCACGGACGGTTCCGTTGAACGTCGGTACGCAACGTTGGGGGGGACAACTACTTCACCGGGAGTGAACCCAAATTCTATGTAATCATCCAAGCAACCCTTCGAGTAAGAACAAATAAATGAATGCTGTCTTGGTCTCTCTCTCTTCGAGCGCCGGATGGCCGCTACAGCTACTTCCTGTGCAACTGCCGGTTTCGCTCGACGTGGCTGTCGTACTGGCGATCATCGCCGTCGTCTTCGTCCTCTTCGTTACCCAGCCGGTTCCGATCGACGCCACCGCTGTCGGCCTCGTTGTCGCCCTCGTCCTCCTCGGCGAGTGGACCGGCGTGTCGCCGGAGCAGGGGGTCTCAGGATTCTCGAACCCCGCGACGCTCACCGTACTAGCGATGTTCGTTCTGAGCGAAGGCGTCCGACGGACCGGCGTCATCCAGATCCTCACGCGGAAGCTGATCGCATTTGCCGGGGACGACGAGTTCCGGCAGTTGCTCGCCACCGTCACACTCTCCGGCCCGCCGGGCGGGGTTGTCAGCAACGTCTCGGTCGTCGCCGTCTTGATACCCGCGATAATGAACCTCGCCCGGCAGACGAAGACGTCGCCCTCGAAGCTCCTGATACCACTGTCGTTCGCCTCGATGCTCGGTGGCATGCTCACCGTCGTCGGAACGATAACGAACCTCCTGGCGAGCGAGGTGTGGGTCCAGGTCGGGGGTCCCGACGCAGAGCCGTTTGCCCTGCTCGAGTTCACGCACCTGGGCGCTATCGTCTTGCTCGTGGGAATCGTGTACTTGCTCACCGTCGGCCGATACCTCACTCCGGCACGGATCGAGCCGGCGGAGTCGCCCACCGACGCGTTCGGCATGACCGACTACCTCACCGACGTCGTCGTCATGGAGGACTCGCCGCTCGTCGGTTCCTGGGTCGGGGAACTGAGCGAGCGGGACCTCGATCTCGACGTGTTCCAGATCGTTCGTGGCAACCGGACGCTCGCGCGGGGACTCGGATCGGAACGGGTCCAGGCCGGCGACGTCCTCTCCGTCAGGGCCGACCAGGAAACTCTCCAGGAGGTCATCGAGCAAGACCATCTACAGCTGTTACCGGAGGTCATAGAGGCGGCCGCCGAAGACGATGCCCCCCTTCCACCCGGCTTCTCGCCACGCCGTCACGGCTGGGAGCCGCCCGAAGCGGAGCGCAGCGACTCTCTCACCGAGGACGAGTCTTCTAGTGAAGACACCGAGGAGGACGGCGACGAGACCGTCGAGGAGGGCTCCGACGAGGAGATCGAACTCACCGAAGTCGTGCTATTGCCGGGGCCCTGGTCGAGTCGGCGCAGCGGTGTCGCAGACTTCGAGCGCGACTACGACGTGACAGTGCTGGCGATCCGGCGCGGCGACGAGGTGATCCGCCAGCGCCTCCGAGAGGTCCGGTTACAGGCCGGCGACGTCATCCTCGTCCAGGCGCCCGACCAAGTGCTCGATCGTATCGCGCGGGACACGAACGTCGCGGTCGCGGGCGAGGACAGATGGGAGGACTTCGACCGTTCGAAGATCCCCATCGCGCTGGGGATCCTCGCCGGTGCCCTCGGACTCGCGGCACTCGACGTCCTCACGCTCATGGTGAGTGCGCTGACGGGCGTCGCGGCGATGTTCTTCACCGGCATCCTCACACCCGAGGAGGCGTACGAGGCCGTCGACTGGGAAGTAATCTTCATGGTGGCGGGTGTCATTCCGCTCGGCATCGCGGTCGAGGCCTCGGGCACGGCGGACCTCATCGCCGATCTCGTCGTTTCCGTCAGCGTTCTCCTTCCCGTGATCGCGGTCCTGGGGCTGTTCTACCTGGGGACTGCGGTCATCACGGAGATGGTCAGCAACTCCGCCAGCGTCGTGTTATTGCTGCCGATCGGGGTCGAGGTTGCCGGCCAACTCGGTGCCAACCCCTTCGCGTTCGTAATGGCCGTGACCTTCGCGGCCAGCACCCCGCTACTGACCCCCGTCGGCTATCAGACGAACCTCATGGTCTACGGCCCAGGTGGGTACAAATTCACAGATTTCGCACGCGTCGGCGCACCGTTACAACTGATACTGACTCTCGTTACGACTGCTGGCATCGCATTTTTCTGGGGTCTGTAACTTGAGTACGGACGTTCGGCTGCTTGTGTCCTTGGGAGCGAGATGTCGGTTCTGCCACTGCGCGACTTCGCCGAGAGTGGTTTTATGATACAGGACGGTCGTGCATTGCTATGGACCTCGACGCACTCGTCGGAGACAGCTGTGAGCGCGACTGGCAAACGGTCACCCCCCAGTCCGTAGACGAAGTCCGCTTTGCCGTCATCGGACTCGGGTGGTTCACGAAGGGGCGCGCGCTGCCGGCGCTGGAAGAGAGCGACCTGTGCGAGCCGTCGGTGTTGGTCAGCAGTTCGACCGAGAAGGCCGAGCGCGTCGCGGCCGACACCGAGGGCGCCTCGCGTGGAATCACGTACGACGAGTTCCACGACGGCGAGGCGCGAGATGCCTACGATGCTGTCTACGTCGTAACGCCCAACGCTCTCCACCTGGAGTACGTCGAAACCGCGGCGGATTTCGGAAAGGCAGTACTCTGTGAGAAGCCGATGGAGCGGGACAGCGAACGCGCCGCGAAACTCCGCGACGTCGCGGCCGACGCGGGCATCGAACTCATGATCGCCTACCGGATGCAGACCGAACCGACCGTCCGACGGGCTCGCGAACTCATCGAGACCGGCTACGTCGGCGAACCGATGTCCGTCACCGGTAATATGTCTCAGCCCTTGCTCGAACGGATCGATGCCGATCCGAACCAGTGGCGACTGGACGAATCGCTGGCCGGCGGCGGTGCGCTTTTCGACATCGGCATCTATCCGCTGAACACCGCGCGATTCCTACTCGACGAGGACCCGGTCGCAGTGACCGGGAACGTCTCTAGGACGCACGAGGCGTTCGACGAGGTCGAGGAGACGGTCGCGTTCTCCGTGGAGTTCCCCGACGAGGTGTACGCCCAGTGTTACGCCAGTCACAACGCGCGGCAGTCCTCGGGGATCACCGTCACGGGCACGGAAGGACAGGTCCGTATCGAACCGGCGTTTTTCCAGGATCAGTCCCGGCAACTTCACGTCTCCCGTGGCGACGGCCGCGCGTCGATAACCGTAACGCCGGTCGACCAGATGTTAGAGGAGTTCGACTACTTCGCCGACCGCCTCCGCGGGACGGCAACGCTCTCCCCCGATGGCGACCACGGACTCGTCGACATGCGGACGATGGAGGCGGTGTACGAGGCCGCCGAATCGGATCGCTGGATCACGATGGAGTGAACGGGGGCGCGCGTCGAGACACCCCTCCGCAGGGAGGCGGGTGAACACGGTTCACGGCAGGGAAAGAATATACACACGACGGCGACGAGAGCGTCCTATGCCCGGTCGTTCGACATCCGCGAGGCCGCTCCAGTTCCTCGGCGCGCTCGATGCACTTTTCGCCCTGGCCAGTTCCACTGGGTTCGGGTGGGGTTTCGAGGAGGTCGGCGGAGTAATTCCGTTCGCACTCGGGGCCGCCGGTGTCCTCATAGCACTGGGTTGGGCGGTCCGTCGGCGGCGCTGAGAAGTGTGTACTCCCACTACGCGTCCGATCGATCGAATCGCGATCGAAGAGAAGGAAGCGGGCGAACGAACGGATTCGAGCGGGAGAACTGTCGGGGCCGCCTCGCGGTCGGAGGGGTCGCAGCGATCGTTCAGGCGTTGAATCCCTGGTGGAATCCGACGAGTTTCGCTCGCGAGAAGTGCTCGACGGCGTATTTGATCCCCTCCTTGCCGACGCCCGAGTCCTTGAAGCCGCCGTAGGGCATGTGATCCGCGCGGAAGCCGCTGACCGTGTTGATGTTCACGCCCCCGGCGTCGATCTCGTCGGCCGCGCGCTTTGCCCGGTCGATGTCCTGCGTGAACAGACCGGCCTCCAACCCGTAGTTCGTGTTGTTGGCCTCCCTGATCGCGTCGTCGAAGTCCTCGACCGTGATCACCGGAACGAGCGGGCCGAACGTCTCCTCTCTCGCAGCGGGCATCTCCGGCGTCACGCCCGAGAGGACCGTCGGTTCGAACGTCCGCGGGCCGAGGTCGCCGCCGTACCGCCCGCCGCATTCGACGGTCGCACCGGCGTCGACGGTCGACTCGAACAGATCGACCACGGTTTCGAACTGGTCGTCGTCGACCATCGAAGAGACCTCTGTGCCCGCCTCGAACGGATCGCCGACCGTGAGGGACTCCGCGGCGTCGACGAGCGCCGCCACGACTTGATCCTCGATGTCCTCCGGCACGAGAACCCGCTCGACGCTGTTGCAGACCTGCCCGGCGTTCGAGCAGGCGCCGCCGACAACCTGCGCGGCGGCCTGCTCGATGTCCGTGTCGGACCAGACGATCGTCGGATCGTTACCGCCCAGTTCGAGCGTCACCTCCGTCATCCCGCTATTGGCCGCGAGATACTTTCCGACCGGCGTGGACCCGGTGAACGAGATGGCCTCGACGGCGTCGTGTTCGAGGAAGACGTCACCGACGGTCGACCCGGACCCGGTGACGAGGTTGATCAGGCCGTCGGGGACGGACGCGTCGATCGCGTCGGCGGCCGCCTCGAGACATTCGAACAGCGCGACGGCCGTGAGCGGCGTGTTCGACGCCGGCTTCCCGACGACGCTGTTCCCCGCCGCCAGCGCGGGCCCGACCTTGTGGACCATCAGGTTCAGTGGGAAGTTGAACGGCGTGATGGCAGCGACGACGCCGAGCGGTTCGCGCTGAGTGAAGCAGTGGTCCTTCGCGAAGCCCCGCTGTGCGTCCATCGGGACGTATTCCCCGAACATCCGCTTTGCCTGCTCGGCGGAGAGGTCGAGCGTCTGGACGGCGCGGTCGACCTCGCCGCGGGCGTCGGGGAGGGGCTTGCCCTGTTCGCTCGTGAGAATTCGCGCGATCTCGTCGGCGCGCTCCTCGACCTCTCTCGCGGCCGTCGAAAGGAGTTCGTACCGTTCGTACGCGGAGAGAGTGGACGCATCGAAGGCGGCCGCCGCGGCGTCGACGGCCTCGGTGGCCTGGCCCTCGGTGGCCATCGGAACCGACCCCACTCGCTCGCCATCGTACGGGTGAATGACGTCGATCCGTTCGTCAGCGTCGACCCACGAACCGCCGATCAGCATCTGCTGGTCGAGACGGGAGACTGCGGTCTGACTCATACTGCAAGTCTTGGGTATCAGAATGATAAGTGTTACGTAGGAACCGAGTCCGCAAGGGAGTCGCAAGGGAACGGGAGCCGACGCGAAGGACCGGTACGAGGCCGACTGTAGAAAACGGCAGAAAAGCGTCCACGGAACGTCGCGCCCGCGCCTCGGTCAGTCTGGGGGTGTCATCCCAAATTATAATTAAGTGGTGCACCCTACGGCACGTATGAACCTCTCGGGAACAGTGGTACCTATGGCGACGCCTACCCGCGGGCCGCAACGAGCGATCGACGACGAGGCCCTCAGGGAGTTCACCGGGCGACTCATCGACGCCGGCGTCCACGGGCTCTTTCCGGGGAGTTCGATCGGTGAGTTTCCCAGCCTGACGACCCCCCAACACAGAGAGATACTCGAGACCGTCGCCGACGTCGCCGACGGACGGACGAAAATTCTCGCGGGGTGTTGTGAGACGAACGTCAGCGCGGTGTTGGAGAAGGTGGCCATCGCGGAGGCAGCGGGAGCCCACGCCGCGGTGGTCGTCGCTCCGTACTATCTCAAGACGACCCAGGGCGGTCTAGAGCGGTTCTTCACTGCCGTCGCGGACCAGTCGTCGCTACCCGTGATGTTGTACAACATCCCGCAACTGACCGGGAACGAGATCGGGATCGAGTTGGTGCAGCGACTCGCCGATCACGACGGGATCGTCGGGCTGAAGGACACGTCTGGAGACCTGACGTACCACTACCGAGTCGTCGAGGAGACGCCCGAGGAATTCTTCGTGTTCCAGGGCGCGACGGAGTTGGCCACCGCCTCGCTCGACCTCGGGACCGATGGCCTCATCGCCGGCCCGGCCAACGTGTTCCCGTCGGCGATGGCGGACCTGTACGAGGCCTACGAGCGCGGGGACGTCGCCGAGGCGCGGCGGCTGATGCGGGTCGTCGTGGCGCCGTTCGTCAGCGCGACCAGTGACCTTCCCACGGCGGCTGCGATGAAGCACCTCGTCGAGCTACGAGGCCTCGACATCGGCGGGCCGCTGCCGCCGCTACCGGAGTTGACCGACGAGGAACGGGCCTCGCTGTCGGCGGCGTACCAACAGATAACCGAACGCTTCAGCGAACGAGCGGTCTGAGGGCGTCGCCCCGCGGCGGATACTGGGCAGTCAGTACCTGAGTGATAGACTGTCAAGAGCGACCCGCAGACGGGGGCGAATGGGTTGACGGCGTGAAAATGCGGTGATAGGAAGGGCCGGTCGGCGGAGACGGATCGAATTTCAGGTCGGAAACGACGCGTCGGATCAGGCGTTGTTGACTTCGCTATCGATCTCTTCTTGGGCGTCGTTGAGAGCCTCTTCGGCGGTCTTCTCCTGAACGAGCGCGGCGTTGCAGTTCGTGTACACGATCTCCGAGAACGTCGAGTACGCCGGCGTAGCGGGTCGAGCGCTGGTCTGATCGACGATCTGGGCGAACGTTTCGAGCTGGGAGGCCTGCTCGTAATACTCGTCGGCGTACAGTTCCTGCCGGACCGGCAGTCGGCTGTGCTCCAGCGCCATCGTCTCCTGAGCTTCCATCGAGGACATATAGCTCGCGAACTGCTGTGCGGCCTCCTGATTCTCCGAGTTGGCGTTGATGAACAGGTTCCAACCGCCGAGACAGGAGTTGTTCGCGTCCGGGTTCCCCTCGGCCTTCGGCATCGGCGCGACGTCGAACTGCCCCTGGACCGGCGATCCGTCCTCGTTCATAATGGCGACGGCGTAGGGCCAGTTACGCATGAAGATGGTGCTGCCCTGCTGGAACGTCTGACGGTTCTGGTCCGTCGACGACGCGGGAATGGATTCGGGGGTAACTTCGTACTCGTGGATGAGGTCGACGGCGTGTTGCAGCGCGTCGATTCCCTCCTGGGAGTTGACGACGAGGTCGCCGTCCTGGCGCAGTTCGCCGCCCATCCCCCAGAACCAGTTGAGCCACATAATGGTCAGCCCCTCGTTGGAGCCACCCTGCCAGATGTAACCGTTGAGGTCCTGATCGGACTGGCTCTTGATGTCCTGTGCCATCTCGACGAGTTCCATATACGTCGTCGGCGGGCTGTCGTAGCCGTACTCCTCCAGTAAGTCCGTTCGATAGTACAGGGCGTTCGCGTCGGTGTGGATCGGCATCCCGTACATCGTGCCGTCGACCGTGACCGAGTCGATCGGCGTCTGGAGCATATTCTCGGTGTGGCCCTCCGGGTCGCTGACCTCGGCGGCCCAGCCGTTCTGGGCGAACTCGGCGGGCCAGATGACGTCCATATTGCCGACGTCGAACGAGGACGACCCCGAAACGAACTGGTTCACGTAGTATTCCCGGGTGGAAGACGCGTCAGAGGGCGTCTGCTGGGATTCGACGGTGATGCTTTCGGCCTGTTCCTCGAACATCGGCACCAGGCTCTGTGCGTCGTTGCTGAAGTAGCCCGGATAGACGTACGTCATCGACAGCGACTCGCCGCCGCCGTCTCCCGAGTCGCCGTCGCTGTCGCCGCCGCCACCGCCGCTATCGCCTCCGCCGTCACCGCCGCTGTCTCCGCCGCCTCCGCCGTCACCGCTGCCGTCGTCAGACCCGCCGCTGCTACACCCGGCCAGCAGCACCGCGCCGCCGCCAGCCATCGTTTTGAGAAGGTCTCGTCTACGCCTGTCGGTGGCTCCGTCTGTCATACACACCCACATTTGAACATCTACTACTAATAATTATCGCAAAAATGCGCTGACAAGAGCGGCGTCGGAATCAGTTCCGGCCCGCGAGGTCTCGGACGTCCGCCCACAGGTCGTCGTCGACCCGGACCGTCGTCGCCGAGCGGTCCCGCTCGACCGAGCGTTGGCCGGGCAGTCGGGTCTCCTCGACGTTCGAGGCCGTCTCGCTCGCCAGGAGGTCAGTCAAGAAGGCGCTCGCGCGCTCACCGAAGTCGTGAGCCCCCATCGCCGCGGGGTCGATCGCCAAGAACAGATCGCCCTTGGTGCACGGTTCACTGGTGTGGTACGTGCCGGTGACGTCTTCGCCCATCGCCGCACCGACGAGTCCGCCCGCCAGAACCTCGACCGCGATCGCCAGCCCCGATCCCTTCGGCCCGCCGAACGGGAGGATGGTGCCGTCCAGGGCGGCCTCGGGGTCCGTGGTCGGTGCACCGTCGCCGTCCAGGGCGACGCCTTCCGGTAGCGTCTCGCCCGTCTCTTTTCGATGCAGGACCGTCCCGCGCGCGATGGCCGAGGTGGACATATCGAGGTTGAACACGGGTTCGGTCGGGAGACCGATCGCGATCGGGTTCGTCCCGAGTATCGGTTCGGCGCCACCGTGCGGCGGCATCGCCGGCTCGGTGTTCGTGATGGCGACACCGACGTAGCCCTCGCGCTGGAGTTGGTCCGTATAGTATCCCAGCATTCCGAGGTGATTGGACTCGTGGACGCCGACCGCTCCGACACCGAACTCGTCGGCGCGGTCCATCGCCGCGGCCGTCGCCTCACTCGCGACGACCGGGCCGAGACGCGACCCGCCGTTGATCGTGGCCGCACCGCCGCGTCCGGCGACGACCTCGATCGTCCCGCTCGGATCGACGTTGCCGTGTTCGATCCCGCGGACGAACCGGGGGAGTCGCAACAGACCGTGAGAGTGCTTCCCGCGGGCGTCAGCGCTGACCAGAACCTCCGCCGTCTGCCTGGCGTCGGGTTCGGAGATGCCGTGTTCGCGGAACGCGTCGGTCGCGACGTCGATCGCGCGCTGCCGGTCGACGTCCATTATGTCGAGGGACCGATCCGGTGGATGGCGAACTGGCTCTCGCCCATCGCCTCGCTCATCGTCAACTTGCCGTTGACCACGTCTTCGACCTCCTCCCAGAGCTGCTCGCCGGCCCAGTCGAACGTCTCGTCGCCGACGAGCGCCTCGCTGACGTCGACGTCGGTCTGTTCGGGGACGCGCTCGGCGCTGCCGGGATTCCCGGTGATCTTGATCGTCGGCATAATCGCGTTCGAGAGCGTGTGCCCCTGTCCGGTCGAGATGACCATGAAGTGCGCTCCCCCCGCGCCGATGCCGGTGACCGACTCCGCGCCGTGACCGGGGGTGTCCATAATGTACATCCCCGAGCCGTCCGGGATCTTCGCCCCGTAGTCGACGACGTCCTGGATCGGACCGTCACCGGACTTGACGAGCGCCCCGAGGGACTTCTCCTCGATGGTCGTGAGCCCGCCGTCCATATTGTCGGGCGTCGGCTGGGCGCCGCGGACGTCGTAGCCGGTCGCCTGCAGACGCTGGTCCCAGTGTTCCACGCGGTCGAGGATCTCCTGTTTCGTCTCCTCGTCGACCGCGCGTTCCGCGAGTTCGTGCTCGCCGCCGAAGAACTCGGGCGTCTCGGCGAAGCAGGCGCGGCCGCCGTGGTCGTCGATGAGCCGCCAGGCCGCCCGCGCCGTCGCCTTGTGCTGGCAGAGCCCGCTCGTCGTGTCCGACGTCGCGCAGTTGATTCCGAAGGTCAGATTCGACATATCGGCGGGCACGCGCCGCTGGTTGCTCGCCTCCTGCACCATCTCGCGGGCGGAGTCGACCGCCCGCTGCAGCGCGTTCATCACGCCCTTCTCGCGGTGGATGTTGACCGAATCGCTGGGGCGACCGGTCTCCGCGATGTCGGAGGCGAGTTCGTCGCCGTCGACGATTTCGCCCGCGTGGGCGATCACGACCGTCCCGTAGACGTTCGGATGGGTCCCGTAGCCCAGCAGCGTTCGGTACGTCTGGAACACGTCGGGCTTCGTCTGGCACCGCCCCAACGGATGGGTGATCGGAACCGCGTTCTCGACGATGTCCGCCGCGCGCTCGACGGTGTCGTTGGCGTAGGGTGCCGTCGAGATGATCGCGACGTGGTTTCTGATGCCGATGCTGCCGTCGTCCCGTTCGTAGCCGAGGAATTCACTCATCGTATCACTCACTCACCGCTGCGGTCTGGCCCTCGTCCGCGAGGTCGCCGCGTCCGTAGTTGCTCTCGACGTTGTGGACGTGGACCCACGTCCCCGCCGGAATGTCCTCCGTCGCGTTGCCGATGCTCTTTCCGTATTTCGTGATCGTCTCGCCGTCGTTGATGTCCTCGATGGCGATCTTGTGCCCGAACCGGACGTCCTCAGGCAGGTCGATCGTCCGTTCCTCGTCGCCGACCGCCACCGTGACCGTCTCGCCGGCCTCGAGTTCACGGAGCGCCGTCGCGACGTTGTCTTCGGGTTCGACTACCTCAATGTATCTGTCAGCCATACACTAACGGTAACACACGTCTCAGTATATAATAGTTTCTTTTAAACCGGGATTCGGGCCCCGGCGCGTCGTTCAGACGAGGACCCGCACCGCGCCGAGTGCCAGCAGACTCACCGTGAGAAACTGCGCCAGGACGACAGCCAGCGGTCGCACGCCCGTCGCCCGGAGTCGGCGAGGGTTCAATTCGACCCCGAGACCGACGAACGCGAGCGCGAACAGCCAGTCGCTGATTCGCCCGATGGTCGTTCTGGCTGCGACGTCGACGGTTCCGAGGTTGACGAAGACCGCGACGAGCAGGAAGCCGACCAGAAATTTCGGGAACTGATACCATATCTCTCTGGCGTCGGTCCGACCGGTCCCGCTCGAATACCGGATCGCGTACCCGACGGCCAGGATCCCGATGAGCGTGTTGCGAACGAGTTTCGTGACGGTCGCCCACTGACCGGCCGTCTCCGAGATCGCGAAGCCGACGGCGGTGGTCGGCCCCGTGGAGAACAGGCTCAACCCCGCCCAGATTCCGAAGGTGCGGTCCGGGAGTCCGAGCGCGGTACCGGCGATCGGAAACGCCACGAGCGTCACGGCGTCGAACAGGAGCACGGTTCCCGCGGCGTAGCTGATGTCCGCCTCGTTGCCGTCGATGCTCCCCGCGACGGCGATGATCGCGGAGACCCCGCAGACGCTCGCACCGGCTGCCAGCAGCGACCGGGTCCGCGACGCGATCCCGACACGCCGGCCGACGAATTCGACGAACAGCACGCCCGTCAGAACGACGCCCACCGCCAGTCCGACTACCACCGGCCCGGTCGAGAACAGCCCGGCGATCGTGAGCTGTGCACCCAGCAGGACGATTCCGATCTCCAGGAAGAGTTTGTGTCGGTCGACGCCCGGAGCGGCCCACGGCGGGACCCCGACGGTGACGCCGACGGCGGCCCCGAAGACGATCGCGAGAACGAGCGGGTTCAGCGGTGTCGAATTCCCCACCACACGGGCGGTGCCGCCCAACGACGCCAGCAGTAGGAGTCCGGGGCCCACCCGGCGGATCGCGCGCATCAGAGGACGAACGCCGTCAGGAGGACGATCGCGACGCCGAGGGCCGTCGCCTTCCAGCCGCGGTCGGCTCCCCGCACGGCGCGTCCGCAGCGAGCGACCAGGTCCTCGAATCGGCTACCCAGAGGTGCGAGCATCGTGTACAGGGTTTCCTGTGTCGGATCAATATAAAAATACTTTGCAAGTGAGGGCGGACCGTTTTCTCCTGTAATTTTATAATGAAAGACACTCGTGTAGACGTACGAATGGTAGACACAGCCGAAGCCTCGTCAGAGTCTCGGGCGCGGGAGCGCGCGAGACGGCAGAGTAGACTGCAGCGGTATCGAAACCTCCAGTTCTCCGAAGAGGAACTGGCGGTGATCCTGTTGACACCGGTGGTGTCGTTCCTCCTCGCGGTCTCGTTCTACCCGATATTCGACACCGTCGTCGGGAGTCTCTACACCGGATACGTCCTCGAGATAAACCCCCGCGAGTTCGTCGGCCTGGAGAATTACCGGTCGATTTACGGAAGCGGGCCGCTGCTGGATCAGTTCCTCAACGGGGACGGGTTCTGGAACGCCCTCCGGGTGTCGCTCATCTACACGTTCGTCAGCGTCCCGATCGAGTTGGTCCTCGGGCTCGGCCTCGCGCTGCTTCTCAACCGCGAGTTCCGCGGGAAATACTTCGCGCAGGCGGCGATCCTGTTTCCGTGGGCGATTCCGACGGTCATCAACGCGCGGATCTGGGCGTGGATGTTCAACGGCCAGTACGGCGTCATCAACGACCTGCTGATCCGTGTCGGAATTCTCCAACAGCCGTTCCCGTTCCTGGCGAGGCCGGACACGGCGCTGTACTCGATGCTGTTTATCACGATCTGGAAGACGAGTTCGTTCATGGCGCTCATCCTGCTGGCGGGCCTCCAGTCGATTCCCGACCACCTGTACGAGGCGGCGCGGATGGACGGGGCCTCCCGGGTCCGACAGTTCTGGGACATCACGCTGCCGCTGCTGAAGCCGACGCTGCTCGTCGCGCTCATCTTCCGGACGCTGCCCGCGTTCCAGGCGTTCGGTCTCCCGTTCGGGCTCACCGGGGGCGGCCCGGCGTCGGCGACGACCACGCTCGTGCTGTTCGATCACCAGTTGACGTTCAACCGGCTCAACTTCGGCGAGGGCGCGGCGACGGCGACGGTGATCACCCTGATCGCGCTCGCCATCGCGATGGTGTACGTCGGCACCCTCTACGAACCGGAGGTGCGGTGAGATGAGCTACGACTCCTCCGCGTTCGAGATCGAGCGGTTCCAGTGGGTCGGCAAGAAACTGGGCTTCTACGGGAGCATCTTCGTCATCGCCCTGGTCTCGGTGTTCCCGGTCCTCTGGATGCTCATCACGTCGCTGAAACAGCCCGGGAACGTCGTCACCTTCCCCGTCGAGTACATCCCGCGGAATCCGACCCTGGAGAACTACCGGGCGGCCATCCAGGGTGCGCCGTTCTTCAGGTACCTGTTCAACAGCGCGGTCGTCGCCACGGGAACGGCCGTGCTGGACGTGTTCCTCGGGTCGCTCGCGGGGTACGCGCTTTCCAGACTCCGGTTCAGGTTCAAACTGCCCGTGCTGCTGCTCATCCTCGGCACGGCAATGCTGCCGTTCATCGCTCGGTTGATCCCGCTATTCAGCCTGGCTCGGTCGTGGGGACTGCTCAACAACTACCTCGGGCTCATCATCCCCTACGCCGCGTTCCAGTTGCCGTTCGCCGTGTGGATCTTCCAGGCGTACTTCAAGGAACTGCCCGACTCGCTGGAGGAGGCGGGCCTGATGGACGGGCTCTCGCGGATCGGCGTCCTCTTCCGGATCATCCTCCCGGTGTCGGCCCCGGCGATGGCCACCGCGGCGATCATCGTCTTCATCTACGCGTGGAACGAGTTCCTCTTCGCGCTGACGTTCATGACCGAAGACTCGATGCGGACGATCACCGTCGGCATCGCGCTCTACCAGGGCGAGTTCCAGTACCCGTGGGGGACCATCTCGGCGGCGGTGTTCATGTCCGTGATTCCGCTGATCCTGTTCATGCTGTTCTTCCAGCGGAAGGTCGTCGAGGGACTCACCGCAACCGGGAAGGCGTAGGTCCGGCACCGCAGAGACGACCCCGGCCCCGGTTTTTCCCTTCTCCTCGGCGTTCGATGCTCTCGTCGGCTCTGACACCCTCGCCGCGCTGCGGGAGCGGGAGAAGGAGGCGAAACCCTCACCAGTCGCGCCGGCGGCGGAACAGTGTCGCCGACAAACGCCCGGAGCACTCGAAACGGGAAGGGACCAACATAGCGGGTCGAGGTCGCGAAAAAATACAGTCGGAGACTCCGTCTCTCGACGGCCGTCAGTCCGGAAGGGAGTCGGCGTTGACGACGTTCTCGATCTGATCGCCCAGCAGGGCCGACCGGACGATGTCGGTGACTGTCCGCCGACGCTGTTCGTTCGCCTCCTCGCTGTACCAGGCGACGTGGGGCGTCGTGAGAATCCGATCGTGGTCTCTGAGCGGATCGTCGGCCGACGGTGGTTCGTCGGGGAACACGTCGAGTCCGGCACCAGCGATCGCTCCGTCGTCGACGGCCGACAGCAGGGCCTCGCCGTCGACGATCGGCCCGCGGGCGACGTTCACGAAGTACGCCGACTCCTGCATCCGCTCGAACGCCGCGGCGTCGAAGAGGTCCCGCGTCTCGGGCGTCAGTGGCGAGTGGACGGTCACCAGATCCGAGCGGGCGAGCAGTTCCTCGAACTCCAGCAGCGTGGCAGGGTCGTCGGCGACGTCGTCGGCGGTCAGAAACGGATCGCTCGCGACGACGTCGGCCCCGAGCGCCGCCGCGCGCTGGCCCACGGCACGGCCGATCGCACCGTACCCGACGACGCCGACCGTCCGCGTCGAGAGGCGGTGAATCGGCGTCGCGACACCGCGGTCCCAGCCGCCGGCGGCGACGTCCTCGTCGTACCTCCCGAGTCCGCGAGCGAGCGCGAGGTACATCGTCAGCGCGTGGACCGAGACCTCCTCGGTGCAGTATTCGGGGACGTTCGTGACCGGGATGCCGCGTGCGGACGCCGCCTCCACGTCGATGTTGTCGACGCCGATGCCGTACCGCGAGACGACCCGACAGTTCTCGAGGGCGTCGATGGCCGCCGCGTCGAGGTCGTACCGGAGATTGATCACGGCGTCCGCCGCCGCGAGCGTCTCGTGAGCGTCGGTGGCTGTCCCGTCGATGCCCGACTGCAGTTCGACGACGTCGGCTACGTCGTCCAGCCCGTCGCGTTCGATCGAGAGATCCGCGAAATCGTGGTCCGTAACGACGACAGTGTACTGTGACATCTGTGCGATCAGACGATCAGATCGTAGCCGTCGACGAGGAACTGTTCACAGAGGTCGCGGTTCAACTCGACGCCCAGTCCGGGGCCCTCGGGCACGTCGATGTACCCGTCTTCGAGGATCGGACCGGAGCCGTCGACGCGCGAGCACATCTCGTTCCACCACGGGACGTCGCGGGAGTGCCACTCCATACAGAGGAAGTTCGGAATCGCCGCGGAGACGTGCGCGCCGGCGACCGTCCCGAGGGGACTGGAGATGTTGTGCGAGGCGATCGGGATCCCGTACAGATCGCACACGGTCGCGATGTCGACGTACTCGCCGAGCCCGCCGCACTTGTTGACGTCCGGAGCGGCGATGTCCATCATCCCCTCGCGTGCGGCCGTGTTGAACTGGTTGGTCTTCACGAGGTTCTCCCCGGTCAGGACCGGCGTGTCGAGCGCCGCCGTGACCCGCTTTTGCGACTCGGTCTTCTCCGGCGGGACGGGGTCTTCGAGCCACGCGAGGTCGAACCGTTCGAGTTTCTTTCCCAGGCGGATCGCCGTCTCGGTCGTGAAGTTCCAGTGGAGGTCCATCCCGAGGTCGACGTCGTACCCGATCTCGTCGCGGACGGCCTCGACGAGGCTGACCTTGTGCTCCAGCGCCTCGTTGTCCATCCGCCGGTTCGCCTCGTCGTACTCGCTGTGCGTCGGGACGTCGAGGTCGAACTTCAGCGCCTCGAATCCCTCGTCGACGACCTCCCGGGCGGCGCGGGCGTAGGACTCGGGCGTGTACACGTCGGTGGGGTCGTGTTCGCTGGCCTCGCCGAGGGACTCGCCGCCGTGGGTGTCGCAGTAGATCTTGATCTCGTCCCGGTACTTCCCGCCGAGAAGTTCGTAGACGGGCACGTCGAACAGTTTGCCCTTGATGTCGTAACAGGCAGTCTCGATCGCGGTGAAGGCGGCCTGTCCGATCCGACCGGTCCCCGTGTAGCGCTGTTCGAGCAGTTCGCGGACGCGGTCGGTGTCCAGCGGGTTCTCGCCCGTCAGGTCGACCTCCATCCGACCGGCCATATCGAGTGCGGCCTCTGCGCGGAAGGTTTCGCCGAGACCGTAGACGCCGGCGTCCGTCTCGACCTTGACGATCCCCCACGTGAAGTTGCCCGCGATGGCCATCGTCTCGATGGCCGTGATCTCCACGTCGCGTTCGGGCGGTCGGTGCGTCTCGTCCATCCCCATATCTCGCCACGGGACGCCGCCGCCCTGTGGAATCCGATAGTCCGGTTGGTCGTCTTGCGCCATCACCTGTGGAGTCGTAGATGCCCGGATTAAAGATTGTGGTGACGACGGGGACCGGATGATGGCGTCAGTAGAGAGACGACGGACCGAACAGTGGTGTCATCGCGAAGACGAAGCGGACCGAACGGTGGTGTCATCGCGAAGACGAAGCGGACCGAACGGTGGTGTCCGCGACTGCGGGCCGGGTGTCGGGGCAATAGGGGTCGCCGACCAGATCGACCGACTCCCGTCCCCGACAGTCGCCGGCGGACCGCGCCACTTCGAGGTCGACGCGACCCGGATCGACCACGGAGCGATCCTCCGCACCACAGGCTGCCAGCGCGCCGGTTCGGAGCTCGAAGTCGACTTCGACGCGCTTGCCGGCCGCCAGGTCGACCCGGCGGAACCCCACGAGCTCCCGAACCGGCCGAACGGTGCGCCCTCCGCGGTGACGGGCGTACAGCTGGACGACCTCGGCGCCGCGCCTGTCCGCCACGTTCTCGACCGCGACCGAGGCCGTCAGCGTCCCGTCGGTCGGGGCAGACTCGGGCACGGCGGGAGTCCCGTACGAGAACCGGGCGTAGCTCTCGCCGTGTCCGAAGGGGAAAAGCGGCGTTTCCGGAGTGAATACGTACTCCCCCCGCGAGACCGGGGGCTGGCGGTAGTGGACCGGGAGTTGCCCGGCCGTTCGCGGGAGCGAGACCGGGAGCCGCCCGCCGGGGTCCGCGCCGAGGAGCACGTCGGCGACGGCCGGTCCCCCCTGTTGGCCAGGGAGCCACGCGAGCAGCGTCGCGTTCGCCCGGTCCACCGTTTCGGGGACGGCCAGCGGCCGACCGCTCACGAGCACGACGACGACGGGCGTCCCGGTGGAGGCCACGCGGCGGATCAATTCAGCCTGCCGACCGGGAAGCCCGAGTTCCGCTCGATCGAGCCCCTCACCGGCCGTGCCGGAGGAGTTGCGCTCGACGTCGATGCCGGATCGGCCGCCGACGCAGGCGACGACGGCGTCGACGTCGCTCGCCAACTCGACGGCCTCGTCGACGTCGTCGGTCGGTCCCGCTCGGATGCCACAGCCGCGAGCGTGTTCGACCGTCCCCAGCCGCTCGGACAGCGCCTCCCGCGGCGTCACGACGTCGATGTCCCCGTCAGCGTTCTCCGCGCCCGCGTAGGAGTAGTTCCCGAGCAGGTTCCGGGGCTCGTCGGCGCTGGGGCCGACGACCGCGACAGCACTGTCCGCGGAGAGCGGGAGGATCCCGTCGTTCTCCAGGAGCACCTGCGACCGCCGGGCGGCGCGGCGAGCGAGCGAGCGCATCGCGTCGGTCCCGAACGCCGCGGAGGCAGTCTCGGGATCGGGGCTGCCGTCGGTGAAGAGCCCCGCGCGGGCCTTCTGGCCGAGGTGCCGGCGGACCGCACGGTCGACGAGCGATTCGTCGACGTCGCCGTCCGCGACGGCCGCGACCAGCCGATCGCCGAAACACTCGGTCTCCGGCAGTTCGACGTCGACGCCGGCGGACAGCGCCAGCACGCCGGCCGCTCGTCTGTCGGGCGCGACGCCGTACTCGGTCGCCAGCAGTTCGATACCGCGGCCGTCGGAGACGACGGTTCCCTCGAATTCCCACTCCTCGCGCAGCAGGTCGGTGAGGAGCCGACGGTTCGCGTGGCAGGGGGTCCCGTCGACGGTGTTGTATGCGGCCATCACGGAGGACGCGCCGGCGTCGAGACCGGCGCGAAACGGGCGGAGGTCGGCGTCGCGCATCTCTCGCAGCGACGTCGTCGGACGGGCGCGGTTCCGTCCGCCGACCGGCCGGCCGTGACCGACGAAGTGCTTGAGCGTCGGTTCGACGCCCGCATCGAGGAGCCCCGAGACGACCCCCTGGGTCAGTGCGGCGGCCAACGCCGGATCTTCGCCCAACGTCTCCTCGATTCGGCCCCACCGCGGTTCGACGCCGAGGTCCGCGACGGGCGAGAGCGTCAGTTGCGAACCGATCGCGCGCAACTGTTCGCCGACGGCGTTCGCGACCTCCCTGGCGAGCGTCGGGTCCCAGCTACTCGCGATGCCGATTGCTTGCGGAACGGTCGCCCCGCGCCGGCCGGCGTAGCCACAGAGGCTCTCTTCGCGCACGAAGGCCGGAATCCCGTGCGGCGTCTCCGACCGCAGGTACGACTGGAGGTCGGCGACGACGGCGGCGAGTTCCGACGGCGCCAGCCCGCTCTCACGACCCACGCGGGTCACGCGGCCGATACCGCAGGGAATGACGTCGCGGGCGCGATCCGGCGAGAACCGACCGTCTTCCAGCAGGGAGCCGATCCGCACGGTCCCCAGCTGTGCGACCTTCGATTCCAGCGACATCTCGGCGACGAGTCGGTTCGCGTACGGAACGTCGGTCATCGGTACTCGGTACCTCGTGACGCGGGGGTAAAAAATCGACACCCGACGGCGTAGTTTTATTATCGAGAGACGCGCCGTCCCGGGTATGGCGATACGCGAACGCATTACCGTCGACGCAGTAGCCGACTACGCCGTCGAAGGGCACGCGGTGCACCTCGAGTGTGACGTGGCCGCCCCCGAAACGGTGACGCCCCGCACTGTTCCGGTCACGCTCGAAGTCCACGGCCCCCGGACGTTCGAGTTCGAACTTCGCGCGAATCCCGAGGTCGACGCGGAACGCGAGTATCCGCCGCTGGACACCGACGCCATCGGCGGAAACGCCGACTTCGACGCGACCGAGGCCGACGAGGCGCTGATCGTCGAGACGGGTGCACTCGACATCACGATCGGACTCGACGAGTGGTCCTTCGCCGTCGCCGACGCCGAAACCGGCGAGACGGTGTTCGAGGAGCAGCGAGCCGATCCCGACGTGTTCGGCCGGCAGCGCACCGAGGCGCTCGGGTTCACCCAGGAGGAGATCAATCACAACCCGCGGCGGATCGCCGAGGCTGGCACCGCCTTCCGGCTCTCGCCGGACGAAAAGATCTACGGCGCGGGCGAGC
Source organism: Halobellus litoreus (assembly GCF_024464595.1). Lineage (NCBI taxonomy): Archaea > Methanobacteriati > Methanobacteriota > Halobacteria > Halobacteriales > Haloferacaceae > Halobellus > Halobellus litoreus. The sequence continues at coordinate 38,979 of NZ_JANHAW010000003.1, forward strand.
AGTTCGTCGAGTTCGACCGCAGGGGACGGGAGTTGGACCTGTGGCACGAGGAACCGCTCGGCACCGAGACCGAGCGGGCGTACAAGAACATCCCGTTTCACCTCTCGACGAACGGGTATGGGATGTTGCTCGACACGACCGCCCGCGTCCGATACGACTTCGGCAAGTCGTCGACGGCGACGGGGACGATATCGGTCGCGGACGATCGCTTCGCGTTCGTGTTCTTCTACGGTCCCGACTTCCGCGACGTCATTCGGCGGTACACGGCGGTCACGGGTCGGCCGTCGCGTCCGCCGAAGTGGGCGTTCGGCACCTGGATGTCCCGGCTCGGGTACGAGTCCCGGGAGGAGTTGGAGTCGGTGGCGACCCGTCTCCGCGAGGAGTCGATCCCCAGCGACGTGCTGCACCTCGACCCGTTCTGGATGCGGGCGAAGAAGTCGACCGATCTCGTTTGGGACACCGAGCAGTTCCCCAATCCCGAGGGAATGATCGAGGGACTGCGCGAGGACGACTTCCGGCTCTCTCTGTGGGAACACCCCCACGTTCCGGTCGGCACGGACGCGTTCGACGAAGGCGCGAGCGAGGGGTACTTCGTCGCGGACGGGACCGGCAAGCCGTACGTGATGGACCACACGTGTCAGGGCGACTACCGCGGCGCGCTCGTCGACTTCACTGACCCCGCGGCCGTGGAGTGGTGGAAAGACAAACACCGACGGCTCTTAGAGCAGGGCGTGTCGGTGTTCAAGACGGACTACGGCGAGTACGTGCCCGAGGACGCGGTCTTCGCGAACGGAAAGAGCGGGAGGGCGATGCACAACCTCTACCCGTATCTCTACAACGAGGCCGTATACGACGTCGTCGGCGAGGTCAACGGCGAGGACGAGGCCCTCGTCTGGGGGCGGTCGGCCTGGACCGGGAGCCAGGCCTTTCCGATGCACTGGGGGGGCGACCCACAGACGAGTTGGAACGGAATGAGCGCCGCGCTTCGGGGCGGGCTCTCGGCGTCGCTATCCGGGATCGCGTTCTGGAGCCACGACATCGGCGGCTTCAGAGGGACGCCCAGCGACGCGGTGTACACGCGCTGGGCGCAGTTCGGGCTCCTCTCCTCGAACGCGCGCTGTCACGGGACGACGCCGCGAGAGCCGTGGGAGTTCGGGGAAGACGCGCTCGACGTGTTCCGGGAGTACGCTCGGCTCCGCTATCGGTTGCTGCCGTATCTGTACACTTACGCCGAGATAGCCGCCCGCACCGGTCTCCCGGTGGTTCGCCCGCTCGTGTTGGAGTACCAGGACGACCCCACCGTTCACCGAATGGACACCCAGTACCTGCTGGGCGAGGACCTCCTCGTCGCGCCCGTGTTCACCGATAGCGGCGTTTGCTCCGTGTATCTGCCCGACGGCGAGTGGCGTGACCGGCGCTCGGGCGAGCGCTACGAGGGCGGACAGCGGGTCCGAATGGACGTCGGACTCGAGGAGATGCCCGTGTTCGTTCGCGGGGGGAGCATCGTCCCGCAGCGCGAACCGACGCAGTCGGTCCGACCGGGAACGCCCGAAAATCTGGAACTGGTGGCGACGCTCGCCGCCAACAAAGCGAGTGGCCGCGTCTACGACGTCGACGACGACAGTATGCTCGAAGCGAGCGTCGAACGTACTGACGACGCACTGTCCGTCCACACTGGGAGTCCCACGGCCGACCGCGTGACCGTCGTCGTTCACGACGTCGACCCCGAGACAGTAGTCGTCGACAGCGAGACGGCAACGCCCGTCGACGGCAGCCCCGAGGAAGGCGAGTGGGCAGTCGAGGACTCCACACTCACGGTCGTCGCATCCGGCCGCCGCGAGGAGTGAATTTATTAGGAGAGATGTTAAACAGTGACGTAATCGACCTCAGAAACACTATGGGACGTTTACAACTGAACGATCTGACGAAGGTGTTCGAATCGGACGGCAGCGACATCGTCGCGGTCGACGAACTCAACCTCGACATCCGTGACGGGGAGTTCCTCGTGCTCGTCGGTCCGTCCGGGTGCGGGAAATCGACGACGCTGCGGTGCATCGCCGGACTCGAACGGGCGAGTTCGGGAAGCATACTCCTCGACGATCGCGATATCACGTACGACAAGCCCAAGGAGCGCGAGATGGCGATGGTGTTCCAGAACTACGCGCTCTACCCGCACATGTCGGTCCGAAAGAACATCGGATACGGGCTGAAGATCACGACCGATCTCTCGAAAAGCGAGATCGACGAACGCGTCGAAGACACGGCCGAGTTGCTCGAGATCAGAGAGTTACTGAACAAAGAACCCGGAGATCTCTCGGGGGGACAGCAACAGCGGGTCGCGCTCGGACGGGCGATTATCCGAGAGCCGGAAGTGTTCCTGATGGACGAACCGCTGTCGAACCTCGACGCGAAACTGCGGACGACGATGCGGACCGAGATCCAGCAGCTCCAGCAGGACATGGACATCACGACGATATACGTCACGCACGACCAGACGGAGGCGATGACGATGGGCGACCGCATCGCCATCCTCGATCAGGGACAACTCCAGCAGATCGGCGAACCGCTCGAGTGCTACCACCAGCCCACCAACCGGTTCGTCGCCGGGTTCATCGGGTCACCCTCGATGAACTTCCTTTCGGTCCGGCAGAACGGGACGACGCTGGTGCACGAGGAGTTCGAGTACCGAATTACCGAAGACACCAGAGACGCCCTCGACGAGAGCAGCCGGGACCTGACGCTGGGGATCCGCCCCGAGCACATCCGGCTCACAGACTCGGACGCGCAGAACGCGATCGAGACCACGGTAGAAGTCGTCGAACCGATGGGGGAAGTGACGTACGCCTACTTCCAGATCGGCGACCAGACCTACACGGCAAGCATCGAGGGCGAGCGTCGGATCCAGTCGGGTGAGGAGGTACACGTTGTGTTCCCGGAACCCAAGATCCACATTTTCGACGGGGAGACCGGCGAGGCGATCAAGAACAGCGAACTCGGAGAGGCGGCCGACACCACGACGATTCAGGCCTGAATTCCGTTTGTTTCTCGCGAACATTCAAGTGTCTGCTCACCATACGGTTGCGATATGACAGAGAGACCAGCGACGGCGGATTCGGGGCGACGCGTGCAGGCCGTCCAGATCTCCTGCGACATCCTGCAGGCGTTGCGCGAGAAGGACGGCGCCGGTGTCTCCGAACTCGCAGATCACCTGGGCCGCTCGAAAGCGACCGTTCACAGCCACCTGGCGACGCTGGCCGACAACGAGTTCGTCGTGAAACGAGACGGCGTCTACGAAGTCAGTCTCCGCTTCGTCGACATCGGCGAGTACGCGAAGAACCAGGTGGACATTTACGAGGTCACGAAGGAGGAACTCGATCGCCTCGCCGAGGAGACCGGCGAGGTGGCGCAGTTCATGGTCGAAGAACACGGCCGCGGGGTCTATCTGCACAAGGCACGTGGGGAGAACGCCATCCAGACCGCATCCTACGTCGGGAATCGGAAGTACCTCCACTGCACGGCGCTCGGAAAGGCGATTCTCTCTCAATTGTCCGAGGCACGGATCGAACAGATCATCGATCGACACGGGCTTCCCCAGCGGACGGAGAACACGGTTTCGACCCGCGAGGCGCTGTTCGACGCCCTCGACACCGTCCGCAGTCAGGGTGTCGCCTACGACGACGAGGAAGTGCTCCAAGGGCTCCGCTGCGTCGCGGCCCCGATCAACCACCCGACCGGCGATCTCCACGGCGCGATCAGTATTTCGGGGCCGACCAGTCGATTCAAGGGCGACCGCTTCCACGAGGAACTCCCCGAAATCGTCCAGGGAGCGGCGAACATCATCGAGGTCAACGCGACTCAACTGTAGCCGTTCGCACGATGCAAACGAAGTGATTCGTCCGTCGTTGGTCGCGAGAAAGATACGAGACCGATTTGACCTGGAATACTCCCGAAAACCGTCGGTAGCGAAAGGCGAACAGGCCCGAGTTCTCTCCAGTACTCCGCCGGTCATCGGGCGCTCTCGGCCGACCGTCGCCTCCCGGCGGCCGGAGTTCCCTCCTGTTCCGTGGAACCTCGTTCGCCGGAACCGTCGACGGACCGGGACTGTTCGAAGTTCGTTTGCGAGGGGCGAACACCAGAGGACGCAGGCCACACGGAACGATATTCGGGATGTCGACACAGGAGGATCGATCCCCGCTCCCCGGTGGTACGGTGACCGCGATGGCGGTCACGATAGCCTCTGTCTGAGGCTGAATAATAGATGTACGTCTGTTATCTTAGCGAGTCCGCGACTGAATACGACTGGATCGCAGCGGTTCGAACGGCACGGAGGCGTTCCGAGCCGTGTCTTCCGGAGGAGGCTCGCGGATCCTGGGGACGTCTCTTGAGGTCACAGGAGAAATGGTCCGGAAATAACGGACGAAATTTTTGAATATTCGAACCAGATAGCGACGGTCATCACAGAATTTCGAGAAGCCGATCCGACACGGCGATAGATATCCGAACGCGACATCGGAACAGAAAGCAGTTGAGACGGTACTCACTCGACCGTCCCCGACTGTCTGAAGAGAAATAACAGGCGTACTGACGTTAGTACTCGATGGCGACCGTCCTGTCACCGAGACCAGTCGGGCAATTCGTCGAAGAACTGAATCTAGTCATCGTGTCGCCGTGTGTTACCCCCCAGGAGACGAAACGCGCTACAGAGCCCCAGTCCGTTCGAAAATATCGGACGTATTCTGACGATGTGTGAACGAGAGCGCAATGACGATACTGAGGCGGCGCTGTCCACCGGAAAGCCAGTCGAAAGGAGGGCAGGGGAAAATTTCAGCCGAAAGCAGGTCAGGAGCTATTGGGAGTTAGGCGAGCGAATCCAACGAGTCATCAGTCGGGATCATACCTCTCACGTGGGAGAGTTATTCGCCGTCAGGCTGGAGTTTGTACCGCTCTATCTTGCCGCTCGGATTCCGCGGGAGTTCGTCGACGAAGCGGTACTCGCGGGGTCGTTTGTAGTCGGCGAGGTCGTCGCTGTCTTTGCACCACTGGTCGAGTTCGGCCTCGGTCACGTCGCCACTGCGCTCGACGAAGGCGACCACGATAGCCCCCCACTCGTCGTCGGGGTGACCGACGACACCGACGTCTGATACCTCGGGGTGGGTGAGGAGGACGTCCTCGACCTCTGTCGGGTGGATGTTCTCGCCGCCGCTGATTATCATATCGTCGACGCGGCCGGTGATGACGATTCGGTTCTCCTCGGTCAGACGGGCCGCGTCACCGGTGTAGAGCCACCCCTCGTTGATGGCTCTTTTCGTGGCCTCGGGTTTGTTCCAGTAGCCGTCGAACGCCACCGAGGATTCGGTGTTGACTATCAGTTCTCCCTGGGTCCCGGGTTCGACCGTATCGGCCGGGTCCTCGCTCTCGATTTCCACGACGCGAGTCTCGATCCCCACGTTCGCGGGGCCGGTCACCGTCGGATCGCGGATGTCCTGGAGATCGATGTAGGCCAGGGTCCCGTAGACTTCGGTGGTTCCGTAGAGGTTCGCGATGTGGTCCAGGTCGAACGCTTCGATGGTTCGGTCGAAGATAGACTGGCTCATCGGCGCGCCAGAGTAACCGATGGCGCGGACTGAGGAGAGGTCCGTCTCCTCGATCGCGTCGCTATCGAGCAGGTTCGCGAAGATCGTCGGCGCCTCGTGGAGGGCGGAAACCTGATACTCTTCGATGGCGCGAACGGCGATCTCGGGGTCGAATTCGGACATACACAGGTAGGTCCCGCTCATCGAGAGCAGTCCGCAGAGGATCCCGTGAAGGCCGACCGTGTGATACAACGGCATCACGCCGATCATCGTCTCTTCGAGGTAGTAGTGTTGGCCGAGCGAATTGATGACCCAACGGTCGACTGTCGCCTCGTGGTCGAGCGGAATTCCCTTCGGGTCCCCCGTCGTCCCGGAACTGTACAGCATCACGCTCGGGTCGTCGTGATCGACGGAAACGTCAGGGCGCTCGGCCGGCGAGTCGGTGAACGAATCGTACGATTCGGCGAACGGTGGGGGGTCCGCCCCGACGTACACCATATCCACGTCGACGTCGTCGGCGACGGCCGCGACGGACTCCCGCGATACGGCGTCAAAAAGGAAGAGGTCCGGTTCGGAGTCCTGCAAGTGGTAGCGGACGTCGCTGGCGGCGAGGCGGAAGTTGAACGGGACGGCCACCACACCGGCCAGTTGGGTCCCGATGAACGTGACGACGTGTTCGGGACGGTTCGCCATACAGATGGCGACTCGGTCGCCGGGGTCGATGCCCCGCTCGTGGAGTTCGTTTGCAACGGCGTACGCACGTGTGCGTAGCTCCGCGTAGGTCAGTTCCTCGCCCTCATTGAGGTGGACGAGCGCCGACCGGTCGGGAGTCCGAGCGACCGATTGTTCGAACAGTTGTGGGAACAGCATACGCCTCCATACACTCGGACAGATCATAATAATTTTTCCTCTTCAGTGATCTCTCGCGGGTGCGTTCCTCGTGGAAGGGGTTCGTCGGTCCAGCCAACCGCGGCGAGGCCAGGCGTCAGTAAAACCGATAATTGACGCTTATCTCTTCGGCCGCCGCCCGCACGTCCTGGACGAGGTTCTCTCGGTAGTCGTCCTGTTGAAGTCGTCCGGTTGGGCAGGCGACCGAGACACTCCCCAAGAGCTCCTCGTCCTCGACGACGGGACAGGCCACGAATCCGATTCCGACGACCTGCTCCTCGTGGTCGATAGCGTATCCCCGCTCCCGGATCGCCTCGAGTTCCGTCCGGAGTTCCGCGGGGTTCGTAACCGTGTGTTCCGTGACCGGTTCCAGTTTTTCGACATCGAGTAACTCGTCGATACGGGCATCGGGAAGGTTCGCGAGGAGTACTTTACCGGCCGCGTGCGTGTGTATCGGCGTCCGAAACCCGGGATAGGTACCGGTTTGTACCGAGGTGACGTCACCCTCTTCGTGGACCATCACCCACTCTCCCGATTCCTCGAGTCCCAGTTGAGCGAGTTCGCCAGACTGCTCGGAGAGCTTTCCCAGCACGATCTCCGAGGATTTGAAGAAGCGGTTTCGATACTTGAGACGGCTTCCGCGCTGGAGGAAGCGGTAGCTGATCCGGTACTTGCCGTCGTTTTTGACGACGAACCCGGTCGATTCGAGCGAGACGAGATAATCGTGGGCAGTACTTCGATTGACCTCCATCAGCGCCGCGATCTTCGCGGGGCCTGCCTCTCGTTCGCGTTCCAGCAGGTCAAGCACCTCGAACGCACGCGAGACCGTCTGGAGTGGGACTGTATCGGAACTCACAGCCGTACCTCGTCGTCCACCGATATGAAACGAGTGGGTCTCGGCGGGTGGCTGAGGGACTTCTGAGTAAAATTTATATAATAATAGATCAGAATTTGAGACAGGCACCACTATGACACAGAGCCTCGAAGACGTTCTTCAGGAGTATGACAGCCCGCTCGATCTGGTCCGCGGCATCGGATCCCACGCGGATTCGGCACACCTGCGCTTGTTCGAAGATCTGCCGTCGGAGTTCACTAACTGGCGAGAGGAACAGGCGGCTTGGGCCGACAGCGTCGCCATCGCGGACCTGTCGCACCATATGACCGACCTGCACGTCGAGGGGCCCGACGCCCTCGATCTGTTCTCGGATCTCGGGATCAACGACTTCTCTGGCTTCGAACCCGGGCAGGCCAAGCAGTTCGCCGCGTGCAACCCCGACGGGCAGCTCATCGGCGACGGAATCCTGTTCCACTTGGACGAAAACGAGTTCAACCTCGTCGGTTACGGCCCCATCAACTGGGTCCAGTACCACCTCGAGACGGGCGACTACGACGCGGTCGCAGAGCGCGACGAGCACTGCGGCGTGCGAGAGGGACCACCGGAGACGTTCCGCTTCCAGGTTCAGGGCCCCGACGCGCTGGAACTCATCACGGAGGTCGTCGACGAGCCGCTTCCTGACGTTCCCTTCTTCAACTTCCGCCCGGTCTCGATCGCGGGGCACGAGATCAACGCGCTGCGACACGGGATGTTGAACGAACCGGGCTTCGAGTTCTTCGGTTCGTGGGACGTTCAGGAGGACGTCCGCGAGGCGATCGTCGGAACGGGACAGGAGTACGACATCCGCCAGATCGGCGGGAAGGCGTACCCGACGAACGTCATCACCGCGGCGTGGATGTCGATTCCGCTGCCCGCTATCTACCACGACGAGGAGACGGTGCGCGACTATCGGGAGTGGCTCGACGCCAACAGTTTTGAGGGGGCGCTCGCCATCGGCGGCAGCCTCGACTCCGAGGACATCACCGACCACTACCTGACGCCCGTGGAAGCCGGCCACGAGCGCTTCATCGACTTCGGGCACGACTTCGTCGGCAAGGACGCGCTGAAGCAGGAGGTCGAGAACAAATCGCGAACCCGCGTCACGCTCGTCTGGGACCAGGGAGCCACCGAAGAACTGTACGGCGGTGCGCTGTTCGACGACGACACCACCTACCGATTCACGGAACTTCCGGTCGCCGACTGGGCGCTGACACAGAACGACAAGGTGCTGAAAGACGGCGAGCTGGTCGGCGTCGCGAACAACACCCGGTATCTCTACTTCGAGAAACGGATGTTCTCGCTTTGCAGTATCGACGTCGAACTGGCCGAACCGGGCACCGAAGTTTCGATTCTGTGGGGTGAACCGGGTTCGGGGAACCCCCGCGTCGAGGACCACGAACAGACCGAGATCAAGGCGACTGTGGCTCCCGCACCATACTTCGAGGACAAACGAAAGACCGCGAACTACTCCGTAGACTGACCGACAGTCGAGTGCGGCGGCTGTCCGCCGTCTGCTGAGTACCCACCGATATCGGCCGCCCCGACGGCGTTTGCCCGCATTCTGACGGATGGCTGTGCGAACCGTTTTCCAGTGGAGCCCCGGCGTTCGATCGCACGCGCAAACCGATTTAAGGGAAAAATTTATAATGTTCTTTCACTAACGCAGGAGCGTGCCGATGAGTAACAGACGACAGTTTATCACAACCGCGGGGACCGGAGCCGTCGCGCTCGCTGCAGGGTGCCTCGGGTCGGGGAGCAACGGAGAGAGCACACCGTCGGAGTCGAGCGGTGAGGGCGGGGGGAGCACGACGACGACAATGGGGAACAGCGGTGGGAACGACGAACCGATCACCATCGCGGCGACGGTGTCGCGGTCGGGGTCGTTCTCGTCCGCGGGCGAGGACGTCGAAGCTGCGTATGAATTGGGCGAACAGATGATCAACGACGACGGTGGACTCCTAGGTCGTGACGTCGAGGTCATCATCCGAGACGACGAGAGCGACGCCCAGAAGGTACGAGAGGGGTTGCAGGGGATCATCTCCAACAACGACGTGGATATGATCTGGGGGACGTTCGGGAGCCTCCTGGTCGCCTCGGCCGCCGCCGTCGCCGAGCGCGAAAACATCCCGATGTTGAGCGCGAACTTCGCGTATATGGAACCGCACCTGAACAACGATTACGAGTGGACGTTCGCGCCCTTCCCGAAGAGTCGAGATATGGCCAATGGCGCAGTCAAACTCGCGAATCTGGCCCCTGAAGGCGATCGCCCAGTGAACGTCGGAATCTGGCAGACCAACACCGGGTGGGGCGCGGAACTCGCTCGCGTATGGTCGGACGCGCTCGAAGCCAACGGACACAGCGTCGTGCTCAACGAGAAGTTCCAGATCGGCTCTTCAGACTTTTCCACGCTCATCTCTCAGAGCCAGAGCGCGAACGTCGAGTACCTGCTCACGAACCCGTCGCCGGGGGGCGGAATTACCGCGATCAAACAGATGCAGGAGACGAATTTCCTGCCGAAACTAGCCACGATCGAACGCGCGGCGACGATCACGTCGTGGCTGGAGGCGACTGGAACCGCGGGGCTGTACACGCAGTCGACGCCGGGCTGGGTGCCCGGATTAGTCGATAACGGCAACGAAGCGATGCTGGAGGCGTTCCGCGCGCAAGACGGCGTTGCGTCGGACGCGTACCCGGCACCGACCGTGGGTGGTTCCTACAACGTCGCCCAGACCGCCAAGCAGGCGATCGAGGCGACGGGATCAGTCGAACCCGACGCGGTCCGAGAGACACTGCTGAACGAGGAGTTCCGGACCGTCCTCGGTGAGTTCCGGTTCGACGAGAATGGGATGCCGGTCGAGGGCGACCTCGCACCGCCGATGGGGCAGTGGCAGGATGATCTCCTGCGCCTGGTCATCCCCTCAGACGTCGAGAGCGAAGCCTCTACCGACCTTATGTATCCCGCGCCGGCGTACGACCAGCGTTGACGACCGTGGGACTCGATCTGGGAACAATTTTGCTCTCTGGGTGGAAGCAGCGTTTATTGCGAATGCTTACGACGACCGATTATGAAAGATCTGCGCGCATTTCGACGGGTCGTAAAGCGGTACGGAGGCCGAATAGCTCTCGTTGACGAATCCGGTGATACACGAACGTATACCGAACTGGGCCGCCGAACGGACGCGCTCGCAGGTGCGCTGAACGAGCGCCTCGGCGACGGGCGGACCGCCTCGCTTCTCAACAATAGCCCGGCAGCGGTGGAGATGATGCTCGCGGCGCAGAAACGAGGGCGTGCGAACGCGCAGTTGAGTTTTCGAGGGGCGGCGGGTGAACTCTGCGAAATGGTCAGCGTCGCCGAGGCTGACGCGCTCGTGTACGACGAGGCGAACGCCGAGATGGCCGAAGCGGTCCTCGATCGGATGGAACTCGACGCCGCCCTGTACGTCGGCGACGGCGAACCGAGTCGAGCGGACGCCGAACGGTACGAGGCGGTCGTCGAGGCGGCGAAACCGACGTATCAAGCGGTTCAAGATCCCGAGGCGGAGACTGGCGTCCTCTACACGAGCGGTACCACGAGCACGCCAAAGGCGGTGTTGCAGGACCAAGAGCGGGTCTGGCTCGGGGCCGCGCAGGTGGTTATGGAACTCGGACTCGGTCCGAACGACGTCGCGCTGGTGACGACCCCCTGGTATCACGACGTCACGACCGTAGCGTGGATCTATCCGCACCTCCAAGTGGGCGCGACGCTCGTGCTCCAGTCGGTCTTCGAGCCGCCGAAGACGCTGGACCTGCTCGAAGCGCACGACGTGACGGGATTGTTGGCGGTCCCCGCCCAACTTGAAGCGCTTCTCGACGCCGAAGCAGCGGGATCCTACGACCTCTCGGCGCTTTCGTACGTCCGAACCGGTGGGGCTGTCGTCTCGCCCTCCCTCGTCGAACGGGTGCGGGCACGGATGACCGAGGGCGTGTACAACACCTACGGACTGACTGAGGGGATTTCGAACCTGACTCACGCGTATCCGGAGGAGCAGCTCGATAATCCGGGAACCGTCGGTAGCGCGTCGTTCAATTGGGAGATCCGCATCGTCGAGGCCGCCGATCCCGACGAGGAACCCGACCCCACGGCGGTCGTCGACCGCGGCGAGAGCGGCGAACTCATCGGTCGCGGACCGTTCGTCGACGGATACATCGACAGCCCGAGTGCTGAGGAGCGACTGTTCGTCGGCGACGAGTGGCTGCGGACGATGGATGTCGCCCACGTCGACGAAAACGGGGGTCTGCACATCGTCGACCGGGTCGACAATATGTTGGTGAGCGGCGGCGAGAACATCTATCCGCAGGAAGTCGAGATGGTACTCGAAGGCCACCCAGCCGTGAGCGCCGCCGCAGTCGTCGGCATCCCCGACGACGAGTGGGGTGAACGCGTCGCGGCCGTCGTCGTCGCGGAGGGAGTCTCGGCAGCGGAGTTAGACGACTACTGCCAGCGACACGACAGCCTGGCCGATTTCAAGCGGCCCCGCTCGTACGCGGTCACGTCCGATTCCCTCCCGCGATCCGACACCGGGACACTTCTCCGGGACGAGATCAGAAAAATATATTTTCTGTGACCAGTCGGGCTCGTTTAGTGCTAATCTGTTGATCGATTATAATAGGATTATAGATATATAGTTTATTTTGATATAAAATATATTTGATTCAGTTTAGATGGCTTAAATGCCCGTTAGCGTACTAATCTTTATTTCATTTTCCTGTTTATTTAGGATTAATATACTATTTCTGTGTAAAGTATTCGAGCAGATACGCTGTCATTCCTCCTGAGTTCACACTAAATATCAATTTCCAGTTATAACGTCGTCGGTCGAGCAAGTTCTGACAGAACCAGTAGGGGGCGACCGGCTGTGTCCTGGGGCCGGCACCGGAATTGGCGTCCGCGACGGCCGGGAGATCGTACTTTTCGGGCCGAAATTCGCCCGTGAGAACGGAACAGCGACCATCGAAGCGGTGGGGAGGCTTCACGTGCTCCGAGAGACTGCGACGGAGCGTTTCGATGAAAGAAAACCCGGTTACGGCGGTGCCGCAGCCTCACCGCTGCGGTTCGCGACCAGGCTGTGAGACCCGGTTCGGGGATTGAACGGTACCCGAAAGCCGCACGGCCACGGGCGTGAAGAGCCGATCCGGCGGTTACTCCAGGTCGAAGCGGTCGAGCTTCATCACTTTACTCCACGTTTCCGCGAAGTCCTGGACGAACTTCTCTTCCGCGTCGTCGGCGCCGTAGACCTCCGCGGTGGTGCGGAGTCGGGAGTTCGAGCCGAAGACGAGGTCGACGCGGGAGCCCTTCCACTCGACTTCGCCGGTCTCTCGGTCGCGCAGTTCGAACACGTCCTTCTCCGCCGTGACCGGTTCCCACTCGTAGCCCATATCGAGTAGGTTCACGAAGAAGTCGTTGGTCAGCGTCTGCGGTCGGTCGGTGAAGACACCGAGCTCCGATCCGTCGTAGTTCGCGCCCAGCGCTCGCATCCCGCCGACGAGCACCGTCATTTCGGGCACCGTCAGATCCAGCAGTTCGGCCTTGTCCACCAGCAGCTCCTCGGCGGACTGGTCGGCCTCGTCGCCGAGGTAGTTACGGAAGCCGTCCGCATCCGGTTTGAGGGCCTCGAACGACTCGACGTCGGTCTGTTCCTGCGTCGCGTCCGTCCGTCCCGGCTCGAACGGGATCTCAACGTCGTAGCCGGCCTCGGCCGCCGCCTGCTCGACGGCCGCGTTGCCGCCCAGAACGATCAGATCCGCGAGCGAGACCCGCGTGTCGCCGGGCTGTGCGCTGTTGAACTGCTCTTGGATCTCCTCGTACGTCTCCAGAACGGCACTCAGCTCCGCCGGCTCGTTGACTTCCCAGCTCCGCTGGGGCTCCAGACGGATGCGGGCACCGTTGGCGCCGCCGCGCTTGTCGCTGTCGCGGTACGTCGACGCCGACGCCCAGGCGGTCTTGACCAGCTGGGAGATCGACAGTTCCGAATCGAGGAGCTCCCCTTTGAGGTCGGCGATCTCAGACTCGCCGATGAGGTCGTAGTCGGCCTCTGGAAGGGGATCCTGCCAGATCAGCGTCTCCTCGGGGACTTCCGGACCGAGGAACCGAGTCGGCGGGCCCATATCGCGGTGGATCAATTTGTACCAGGCTCTCGCGAAGGCGTCCTGGAACGCCCGGGGGTCGTCTCTGAAGCGTTCGAGGACCTCGCGATAGTCGGAATCCCGCTTCAGCGCGACGTCCGTCGTCAGCATCATCACGTCTTCTTTGTCCGAGGGGTCCGCGACGCCCGGGGCGGCGTCGTTGAGTTCGCCTCCCTCCGTGGTCCACTGCCACGCTCCGCCGGGGCCTTTCTCGGGCTCCCAGTCGTAGGAGAGCAGGTTGTTGATGTAGCTCATATCCCACTGGGTCGGCGTGGTGTTCCACGGCCCTTCGATACCGCTGGTGATGGTGTCGGGACCTTTGCCCTCGCCGAAGTCGTTCTCCCAGCCGAAGCCCTGTTTCTCGATGGGTGCGGCCGCGGGTTCGGGACCGATGTGGTCCTCGGGATCGTCGGCGCCGTGGACCTTCCCGAAGGTGTGGCCGCCGGCGATGAGCGCGACGGTCTCCTCGTCGTTCATCGCCATCCGACCGAACGACTCCCGGATGTTCTTCGCGGAGCCTTCGAGGTCCGGTTCGCCGTTGGGGCCCTCGGGGTTCACGTAGATGAGGCCCATCACGGTGTTCCCGAGCGGGGACTTGAGGTTCCCCTCCTCGTCGAAGCGGTCCTCGGAGGTGGTCTCCCACTCCTCTTCTGGCCCCCAGTCGACGGCCTCGTCGGGCGTATACTCGTCCTCCCGTCCACCGGCGAAGCCGAACGTCTCGAACCCCATCGATTCGAGCGCGACGTTGCCGGCGAGGACGATCAGGTCGGCCCACGAGAGCTTCTGGCCGTACTTCTGTTTGACAGGCCAGAGGAGTCGGCGCGCCTTGTCGAGGTTCACGTTGTCCGGCCAGCTGTCGACCGGGGGCAGCCGCTGGTGACCGCCCGCGGCGCCGCCACGGCCGTCGGTAGTGCGGTACGTCCCGGCACTGTGCCACGCCATCCGAATGAACAGGGGCCCGTAGTGCCCGTAGTCGGCGGGCCACCAGTCCTGCGAGTCCGTCATCAGCGCTTCGAGGTCGGACTTCAACGCCTCGTAGTCGAGTTTCTCGAACTCCTCGGCGTAATCGAAGTCCTCGCCCATCGGACCGCCGTCGCGGGCGTTCTGGTCGAGGATCTCCAGGTTCAACTGGTTCGGCCACCACTCTCGATTGGACTTTCTCATACACTGATGGTTGTTCTTTCGCCTGTTAAGATTGTCTAATTCGGTAAAGAAATATTCGCTGTAGACCAAGCACTCTATCGCGTGTGTGAACTTTTTCCAGCGGTGGATCGTACGAGGAATCGCTTCGGCTCACCCGCGGCCAGCGAGATCGAAGAGACGGTCTCTTCAGCGCACCCGGTCGACGAGTAACGCCGCCAGGTTCCCCACGGCGAGTCCCGCTCCCAGAACGTACGAACCGCCTTCGACGCCGAACCATCGAAACACGCCCACGACGAGCAAGAGCGCGACCACCAGCCCCGTCACCTGTGTCAAGCCGGCGATCAGCTCCGCCCTGTGTTCCGTCGACAGCGACGGTGCCGAAAGCGTCCGCGTCGGAGCCGAGTCTTCGGCCGGAGGACGCTTCGAGAACACGTACGCCTGAATCGCGTCCCACAGGTAGATCGAGAGACCGTTTGCGGTCAACAGAAACGCGCACACCAGTCCGCCGAACCCCAACGCCGCCCATCCGGTCGCCCAGTATCCGATCCCGCCCAGGAGCAGAAACCCGAGACTCCCCACGCCGTGTCCGGTCGCGCCCTGTAGGTACGTCACCGCCTGGACGCGGGTGACTTCGTCGGTGAGCCCCCGGTCTTCGGACGATTCCATCGTGCGAGTTTATGTGTAGCTTCCTACTAAACGTCTCCGCGCGGGTTGGCTTCGAGGCGGTATCCGTCCAGTTTGCTCTGAGACGGAATCGGTCCAGTCGACTCCGAGGTCGAACTGAGTCGCGAGCGATTTCGATTCCGCTCGACCGCCGCGACGCGAACGAGCGCGTCCCGTCGGGGAGGCGACCGCCGTCACCGACTGCTCACTGGGAGGTACATTTATCAGACAGAGCGAGAGACGGCGGAACGATGACAGGGTTGACCGTGTTCATCTGTGCGGACATCGAGGGCGTCTCGGGGTTCGTCGACTGGGCGCAGGAAGACGAGGAGACCGAGCGCGTTCGACTCGCGATGACCGAAGACGTCAACGCCGCCGTCGAGGGCGTGCTGAGCGAACGCGACGCCGACGTGATAGTGAACGATTCCCACGGCGGGAAGCGAAACGTCGTCATCGAGGAACTCCACCCCGACGCGAAACTGGTCCGTGGGGGCCCCCGTCCCCGCGGGATGATCTCGGGCGTCGAAGACGCCGACGTCGGGTTTCAGATCGGCGCGCACACGCGGCCCGGATACGGTGGCGTGCTCGAACACACGTTCTCCTCCTCGTCGATGGCCGACGTCACACTCAACGGCGACCCCGTCGGCGAGGTCGAGCTCAACGCGATGGGGATGGCGGCGTTCGGAACGCCGACCGCGCTGGTGACCGGCGATGACCGCCTCCGCGACGAACTCGAAGCGGTCCTACCGGAGAGCGAATACGTCGTGACCAAAGAGGCTCGAAGTATGCGCGCGGCTACTTGTTACCCGCCCGCACGAGTTCGAGAGCGGATCTCCGATGCGGCGGCGCGGGCGGTTTCGGAGCCGATCGGTGAGTACCCGCTCGGGATTGAGACGGATGGAACGGTGTCGGCTACAGTTCGCTATCACCAGGCTGATACCGCCGAGAAAGCCGCGTTGTGGCCGGGTATCGAGCGAAAGACCAGTCGGAAGATCGGATACGAGAGCGACGACCCGCTCGAAGTCTACTCGTTCCTGCGCGCCGCGAGCAAGGTGTGAACTCTCTCGGGGCCGAGACGCGTGACGTTCGTCTCGAAGGCTTACCGTTCATCTCGAAGATGGACCGTTTGCCTCGAACATCCGCACATCGGCGGTCGGTTCCAACAGAGGAAGGATGGTGAGCGTCCTCGACGGGCATAATTTTGCGTTTTATTTGCAATACTAATCCACAGTTGTATCGGTGTACAAATTTCGTTTTGGACATCGACACGTAGACGACCCGTTAATTCGTACTTTTGAACCGTATTAGAGCGATTTAAGACCGATTCTCGTATCCTACGGATCGCGTGGAAGAGACCTCCCCACCATATTGAATTGTGTGATAACTGAATTACTATGCAAACATTTTTGTGTGGCCACCCGGTACGAGGGAGTGCACGATATGAATCCCGAAGACTTCCCGACGCCGGAGGCGGACGTCGACTCCGTCTCTCCCGACGCGCTGAAGGACCGCATCGACGCCGGCGAGGACGTCACGCTTCTCGACACGCGAATGCAGTCCGATTACGAGGAGTGGCACATCGACGACGACAACGTCACTTCGATCAACCTTCCGTATTTCCACTTTTTGGAGGACGACATCGACGACGACGTCCTCGAACAAGTGCCCGACGACCGCGAACTCACGGTCCTCTGTGCGAAGGGCGGCGCCAGCGAGTTCGTCGCCGGCGCGCTCAAGGCTCGCGGCTACGACGTCAACCACCTCGAAAACGGCATGAACGGCTGGGCGGAAATCTACGAGCGCGTCGAAGTCACCGACTACGACGGCAGCGGCACGCTGTATCAGTACCAGCGCCCCTCTTCGGGCTGTCTCGGCTACCTCCTCGTCGACGACGGCGACGCCGCCATCGTCGACCCCCTCCGGGCGTTCACCGACCGCTACCTCGACGACGCTGCCGAGTTAGACGCCGAGCTCACGTACGCGCTCGACACCCACATCCACGCCGACCACATTTCGGGCGTGCGCGACCTCGACGCAGAAGGCGTCGAAGGCGTCATCCCCGCCGCGGCGGTCGACCGCGGTGTCACCTACGCCGACGAGTTGACGACCGCCGAAGACGGCGACACCTTCCAGGTTGGCGAGGCGACCGTCGAGACGGTGTACACTCCGGGACACACGACGGGAATGACCTCGTACTTACTCGACGAGAGCCTGCTGGCGACGGGTGACGGTCTCTTCATCGAGAGCGTCGCTCGCCCGGACCTCGAAGAGGGCGACGAGGGCGCGCCCGACGCCGCGCGGATGCTCTACGAGTCCCTGCAGGAACGCGTGCTGCCGTTACCCGACGAGACGCTCGTCGGCGGCGCGCACTTCAGCGACGCGGCGGAACCCGCCGAAGACGGCACGTACACGGCTCCCATCGGCGACTTGGTCGAGGAAATGGACGCGCTCTCGATGGACGAAGACGACTTCGTCGAGGTGATCCTCGCGGACATGCCGCCGCGGCCCGCGAACTACGAGCAGATCATCGCGACGAACCTCGGGCAAAACGTCGTCGACGACGAGGAAGCGTTCACCCTGGAACTCGGCCCGAACAACTGCGCCGCCAGCCAGGAATCCCTCGCCGGTGACTGAGTCGCGATGAGTCCGCCGTCCATTCGGCGGACTGGCGTCGCCGACCAGACCCGGTCGACAGCACAAACTCCGGTCGCCCCCTGATCCCCTCCCCCCGCATTCGCAATGGACACCACAGTACTCTTGCTGTTCGTCGTTGCCAGCCTCGCGAGCCTGTTTATGGCGTGGGTCGTCGGCGCGGGTTCGAGCGGCGCGACGCCGTTCGCACCCGCCGTCGGGGCCAACGCCATCCCGACGATGCGCGCCGCGTTCGTCGTCGGAATCTTCGGCTTCCTCGGCGCCGTCCTGCAGGGCGCGAACGTCTCGGAAGCCGTCGGAAGCGGGCTCATAGAGGGCGTCTCTCTCCCCGCAACGGGAGTGATCTTGGTCCTCCTCATCGGGGCCGGCCTGATGGCGATCGGTATCTACACGGGGTATCCGATCGCGACGGCGTTCACCGTCACCGGTTCCGTCGTGGGCGTCGGCCTCGCGCTCGGTGGCGCGCCCGCGTGGGCGAAGTACCAGGAGATCGGCCTCGTGTGGGTCGGGACGCCGTTCGTGGGCGGTGGAATCGCGTACCTCATCGCCAGCCTGCTCCCGCGCGAGGACATTCCGGAGCGTTTCAGCGTCCCCGCGCTCGCCGGACTCGTCGGGAGCGTGGTCGCGAACCTCGACTTTCCGAGGCTCGGGACGAACGGAGATCCGGGCTCGATTGCGGGCGCTGTAGCCCGCTCGATGTCGGTCGATCCGTCCATCGCGATCGGCGGGACGACCCTCCTCGTCGGCGTCGTCGTCGCCGTCGCAGTCCACTGGGACATCGCCAGCAACCGCGACGGTGGACTGCGACGAGTCCTGCTCGCGCTCGGGTCGCTCGTCGCGTTTTCGGCCGGCGGGAGTCAGGTCGGTCTCGCCGTCGGACCGTTGCTGCCACTGGCCGATCAGATCGACGCCGTCTCGACGTTCGCCGTGCTGTTCGGCGGTGGTCTCGGGATCCTCGTCGGGTCCTGGACCGGTGCACCACGGATGATCAAGTCGCTCTCACAGGACTACTCGTCGCTCGGACCGCGACGCTCGATCGCGACGCTGGTGCCCTCGTTCCTGATTGCGCAGACGGCAGTGTTGCTGGGGGTGCCCGTCTCGTTCAACGAGGTGATCGTCAGCGGGATCGTCGGAAGCGGCGCGGCCGTCGGCGGAAGCGACGTCATCGACACCCGGAAGATCCTCGTTACCGTGGGCGCGTGGGTTGGATCGCTGCTCCTGGCGTTTGTCATCGCCTACGCGATGGCGAGGGCGCTGATGTGACCGCGTAGCAACACTGAGTCGGATCCGCTCGCGTGGATGCAGAAGCGGTTGCCTGTATCTATGACACTTACGTGTCGGTTGTGTCCACAGCTAGCGGCGGCTGCGATCGGCGCGGGACAGAAGTACTGGGGACCGAGAGCTGGATCGAAACATATGGAGCCAGCGTGAGCCACATACGCGCGCGAGACCCACTGTCAGGTCGACGCGGGGTGTAAATAGCGACAGAGAAGTGTTCGAGGCGTGAGAACGGCGGGTTCGAGACGGACGATTCGTTCTTCGTAACTTATCGATGTGCGCTGAATATAGTATTGTACTATCGTCCCAAAAGCGTTATTAAGCACAAGCGGATACCTGGAGTCGAGTAGAATAGTATGGAAGCTACACAACCACACAACTCGAAAGGAGAACACACATGGCAGATATCGGAGCAGTGCTAGGAGCATCGGGAGCTGGAACAACCCAGGCGCTCAGTCTCGTGGGTGCAGTGCTCGTCGAGGCGATGATCCTCTACGTCGGGTACGGAGCGCTCACGAACGCGCTTGAGCCGACCGTCCGCCGGCTAATCGGGGTGGAATCCGGCGAATGATGGAGGTTATGGGGGTTGGGATCGGTGTCCTGGCCCTGTTCGTCGCGTTCGGGCTTCTCATCGGGATCCTCTTCGGATTCTTCGGAATGGGCGGCTCGTTCCTCGTCACGCCGGCGCTGTTAGTGATGGGCTACCCGTCTCGGGTCGCCGTCGGGAGTGGCCTCGCGTTCGTCTTCGGGACGTCGGTCATCGCGACGCTGAAACACCGCGATCTGGGTCAGGTGGACTACAAACTCGGAGTTCTGATGATTGCCGGGACCACGGTGGGTATCGAGGTCGGCAAGGAGATCGTCCTGCACCTCGAGAGCCTCGGACTCGCCGGGAGCATCATCAGCGTCACGTACGTGGTGCTGCTGGGCGGTATCGGCGTGTTCGTGACGTACGAGGCGATGAAGGGAGACGGCGGTGGCGGCGTCGACCACGACGCGGAGGCCGACGGCGAAATCGACGCCGACGACATCCCGGAGATCGCGAAAACGATCCAGTCGTACAACGTCCCGCCGATGATCAAACTCCGGGGCGGGATCCGCGTCTCGCTGTGGATGATTCTCGGCGTCGCCTTCGCGACGGGTCTCCTGTCGGGGTTCCTGGGCGTGGGCGGGGGCTTCATCCGGATGCCCGCGCTGTTCTATCTCATCGGCGTGCCCGTTCCGATCGCGGTCGGGACCGACCTGTTCGAGATCGTCTTCTCGGGCGGGATCGGGAGCTTCATCTACGCGATGGACGGCGGCGTCGACCTCTCTATCGTCCTGCCGCTCTTGGCCGGAAGCGCGCTCGGTGCCCGCCTCGGATCGGCCGCGACGAGCATCGTCGACGAGGGCGAAATCAAGGTCTACTTCGGGCTGATGCTCCTCGGCGGATCGGTCGCCGTCGCGGTGCGTGAGATCGGGAACTACATCGATATGCCCGTCCTCAACACGGTCAGCCTGGTGTTAATCCTCGGCTCGGCGCTGCTGGTCAGCGGGATGGTGGTCTACAGCAGCCTCGTCGAACTCCGCAGTGAGGCCGCTCGGCAGTCGCCGACCGCCGATTAACGCCGTTCCGTTCTTCGTGTGGCACAAGATTGTACGAACTCCACACAAGCCTTTTAATTGTACGGCTCCAACCGTTGCATAACAGATGCCAGATTCGATGTCCGAACAACTGAAGCAGGATATGGAGTGTGAGGGACTCTTGGAGTGTTTCCACGGTCTCAAACAGCTCGACAAGCAGTGTTTCCAGGTACTGGTGCGGGCCGGAGAGCCGCTGACCGTCGACGAGGTCGCCGAAATCGTCGATCGGGAGCGATCGACGGCGTACCGCTCGATCCAGCGACTGCTGCAGTCGGGATTCATCCAGAAGGAACAGGTCAACTACGAGCAGGGCGGCTACTACCACGTCTACTCGCCGACGGATCCGGAAAAGATATCCGATAGTATGCAGCGGATGCTCAACGATTGGTACGCGAAGATGGGCCAGTTGATCCAGGAGTTCGAGGACAAGTACGAGCGTCCGGAAGCCGAGATGACCGTCGAAGGGTAGTGAGGAAGGCGGCGCTGCGAGTCGCGGGGACCGATCCGGTTTTCGTGAGGCTGGCCCGATTCTAATGAGACCGATCGCTCGATAGCGGACGCACTCGACGCTGTCGGCGACGCGTTCACGTCGGTGCGGTAAGTATCGATATCGGAGTGGCAGACACCCGAAAACGACCGCGTCAGCGACCGGTCAGTCGAACCGGAAGGTTTCGAGGTTTCGGGGTGCGTACGTCCGAACGTCGTACTTCTGGTACAGACCGGATGAGAGCTGATCCGTCGAGGCCTCGTCGCCGTGGACGCAGATGATCTCCTCGGGGCGCGGATTCATCGTCCCGACGAAGTTCTCGAGGCCGTTGCGGTCGGCGTGACCCGAGAAGCCACTCACGGACTCGACGTCGAAGCGGAGCGTCAGCTGTTCTGAACGACCACCGCGGTCGCTGAACGGAATCTCCCGTCGGCCGCTCTGGATCCGTCGACCCAGCGTGCCCTGTGCCTGGTACCCGACGAAGATGAGTTGATTCTCCTCGTCGCCGCCGAGCAGTTCGAGCCACGACATAATCGGGCCGCCGGTGACCATTCCGGACGTCGAGAGAACGATGCACGGGTCGCCGCCGGCGACCTCCTCGCGCATCTCCTGGCCGCCGTCGACCTGCTGGAACTGGTCGGCGAGGAACGGGTTCTCGTCCTCGTGAAGGATGCGGTCTCTGAGCCCGTCGCGGAGGAACTCGGGGTACGCCGTGTGTATCGCCGTCGCCTCGCGGATCATCCCGTCGAGGTAGATCGGCATCGTGGGGAGTCGTCCCTCCCGCATCGCCTCTTCGAGAACGAGCATCAACTCCTGGGACCGACCGACGGCGAAGGCCGGAATGACGACCTTTCCGTCGCGGTCGTAGGTCTCCTGGATGAGTTCGACGAGCTTTCGCTCCGAGTCGGCCTGATCGGTCTGGTAGTCGTCGCGGCGACCGTACGTCGACTCCATCACGAGCGATTCGACGCGCGGGAAGTCGTTCGACGCGCCGTTGAACAGCCGGGTGTCGTCGTAGTGGATGTCGCCGGAGAAGACGACGTTGTGGAAGCCGTCGCCGATGTGGAAGTGCGCGACCGCGCTGCCGAGGATGTGCCCGGCGTTGTGGAAGGTGAGTTTGATGTCCGGAGCGATGTCGGTGACGTCCCCGTAATCGAGCGTGATCGTGTGCTTGAGTTCCTCGCGGACCATCTCGGACTCGTACGGCGGCGTCCGGCCCTCCTTGGCGGCGACGTCGAGGTAGTCGAGTTGGAGCAGGCCCATCAGGTCCCGGGTCGGCTCGGTCGTGTACACGGGCCCGTCGTAGCCGTACTTGAACAGAAGCGGCAGGAGCGCGCTGTGGTCGAGGTGTGCGTGCGTCAGCACGACGGCGTCCAGATCCGCGATCGGGTTCGCCTCGGGGACCTGGAGGTACGGGACCTCGCCCTCCGCGCCGGGTTTGTCACCGCAGTCGATGAGAACGCGCGTCTCGGGAGTACTGAGGACGAAACTCGCGCGTCCGACCTCGCGACAGCAGCCCAGCGTGGTGACGCGCACCCAGTCGGTCTCTTGCATCGGTTCGCGGTGGATCCGCTGGCCGACGCGTTCGAGGAAGTCCCGGCGGTCGTCCCGTTCCTGCATCAGGAAGTTCCGCACGTTGTCCACGGTCGAGGACTCCATCGGCGGCGTCCGGAGGACGTCCGGCGTCCAGCCGACCTCCTGGGTGATCTCCCGGAGCGTGCTCGCGCGGCGGCCGATGACGAGTCCCGGCTTCTCGGCTTCGATGAGGACCTCGCCGGTCGCCGGATAGAACTGGAGGTTCGTGATTCCGGCCTCCTCGGGGATGAGATCGAGGATCTTCGGCTTCGCTTCCGCGGGGTTCAGTTGCGTTCCCGATGCCGGACGGACCGTGATCCGCTTGCGGAGCGTGCTGGCGAGACGGCGGATCAGGCCGTCGCGTTCGGCGAACTCCCGCGGCGTCTCGGTGTAAATGACCAGTTCGGGACCTTCGTAGGCGACGCGTGAGACGACGAGGTCGTCGGGGATCTCGCTTTCGAGTTTCGTTCTGACCGCTTCGAGCGGATCCGTCGTGTCGTTAGTGCTCATACATATCTTGAAAGCCGTGGGTAGGAGCCACAGAACCCGTGGCCCGTACCACCGGAATCGTGGTTGATGGGTCGGCGTCGAAGGAGCGACCCGACCGAACGGACGAAATCGTTCGTTTAGCTCTATCCCACAGAGTATATAAACGTTTTTCGCTGTCAGGGCGAAACGGTACCGATCACATCGCCCAGGCCGAGGTCCCGTGCGTGCCGCAGTTTCAAGCGAGAAGAAGGAAAGTACCAATCAGAGAAGAAGGAAAACGCCGAGAAGGGCGCAAAGCGATCCGATGAGGAGGCCGACCGTGGATGCCCGAGCCATTCGGATGAACGTCCGCCGCGGAGACAGCGTGGATACGACGAGCGGATCGATCGAACGGCTATCGTCCGGAGTTCGTGTCCGTTCGCCAGTGTCGTCGGACTCGGGGGGAAGCCAAGCGGATTCGACGACGTGCCCGACGACCGTCACACGGTCGCCGATGCCGACCCGTTCCTCGGCGTAGCGCCGCGTACCGAGAGATAGCAAGCGGGCGAGTGGACGGAGGATCACCGGGGGATCGCGCCAGTGGCTTCCGGGCGTGTCGATTCGACCCTCGAATCGCTGGACGCGTTCTGACGCGTGTTCGCCTCGTGAAACCGTCTCGACGACTCGCGAGTCGGCGACGACTGTCGACGGATCGCCACCGACGCCGACGTGCTCGGTCTCGGTTCTGAGGAGAAACGGCTTGGCCCCGGCAGTCTCGTGGAGCGTGACGAACTGGGGCAGGGGAACCCAGCCACCCAGTGTTCGTTCTTCGACGGTGTATCGAAGAACGAGCGCATCGCTGCCGGTGAACGGCGCCGTCAAGAATTTCCTAGTCGACGAGTGAGCCTCTTCATCGTTCGACTGGAAGTCGTCTCGGACCTCAGCAGTTCCCGTGAGGCGGACCAGATCACCCGAAGACGACGACGGAAGTGACTGCGATCCGTCCGCTCGGTAGACGGCGCTGGCACGCCACACGTGTCGGATGCTAACGAGGATGACGACGCCCGCGAGGGCCAAAAACACAGTCGCGAACAGATCGGGACCGACGCTCTCGACGACGAGCAGAGAAGTCGAGATCTCGAGGGGCAGTGCGATCTGGAGGGGCAGTGCGATCTGGAGGGACATTAGCAGACGTGTCAGTTCCCACCGATTCGAGCGTTTCGGTTATCGCCGTTGCGGATGCTCCCGGTGGTTGTGCGGTTCCAAACGCGAGGGTGGTTCTTCGGTGCGCGACGCATTCCCCCGGGAGTCTTCCGAGGAGTGCCTCGGTCACAAACACACCACAATGTCCGCTGTTATAGCCGAAAAAAGCGTCGAGACGCCCGAATTCAGGAGTTCGATTCGTTCCTCACGACGTCGAGTGCGGAGTTCAGTATGTCGTCGGCCCGCTGCTCGTCCCGGGCTTCGGCAGTCACCCGGACGAGCGGTTCGGTCCCGCTGGGTCTGACGAGGAACCACCCGTCGCCGGTATCGACTCGAAGCCCGTCGATCGTATCGATGTCGTCGTAGCGCTCGCGAAGGACGCGTTCGATGGCGCTCATCGCCTCGGCTTTGTTGTCGGTCTCGACGTTCGCTCGGCGCGTCACGTACTCCGAATCCGAGACAGTATCGAGGAGTTCTTCGAGCGAGCCGTTCGCCGCGACCAGCGTCGCGAGGTGAAGCGCCGCGTAGTGACCGTCTGGGGCGAGCGTCTGTTCGGGCCAGATCCACGCCCCCGACGGTTCGCCCCCGAATACGAACCCATCCTGTGATGCCACGTCCGCGACGTGGACGTCCCCGACGGGCGTGTACGTCACCGATCCACCGGACGTGGCAACCGTGTCGGCTACGACGAGGCTCGTGTCCACCGGAACGGCGACGCTCGGGGAGAGAGAACGTCCGGAAGGCTCGTTCGACTCGTCTGTATCGCGTGAGAACTCCGACTCCACGGCGTCGCGAGCGAACAAGGCGAGAAGCAGGTCTCCGGGAACGAAGTTCCCGCCGCCGGTGACTGCGACCATCCGATCGGCGTCGCCGTCGTGAGCGATGCCGAAGTCCGCATCCAGCGCCGGGGCCGCAGCTCGAAGGGCAGTGAGCGTGTCCGCGTTCGGCTCGCTCTTTCGCGCCGGGAATCGTCCGTCACGCTGGGCGTCGAGCGTGTGTACCGTCGCACCGAGTTCGTGAAGAGCGTCGACGGTAACGCGACCGGTACCGTTTCCCAAGTCGACGACGACCGAGAGCCCGCTCAAGGGGTTCGACGAGGCGTCATTCGAGGATTTCACAGCCGAGTGTTCGTCGGTGCGATCGCCCTCGGACGCCCGTGATCTCGAAAAAACCTCGACGAGGCGGTCGACGTGTCGCGAGGAGATCTGGTCGTCGACACGCTCGTTCCCGAACTGGTCCCAGGATGCGGGTTCGATGTCCGCCGACAGTTTTGGGTCGGGATCGGCCGTCGACGATTCCGCGTCAGTGTCTCCAGCGGAGAATCCGGGCTCGACACCGAGGGTCGAAAGACGGCGTTCGATCTCGTCGGTCTGTGCCGGGGTGAACGCCTGCCCCGACGGGTTCCAGAGTTTGATTCCGTTGTCGGGAGCGGGATTGTGTGAGGCGGTGATGCCGACGCCAGCATCGGCACTGAGCCACTGGACGCTCCTGGCGAGCGTGGGCGTCGAGACGACCCCGATTCTGACGACGTCGACCCCAAACTCGCGCAGGCCGGCGGAGACGGCATCGGCCAGGACTTCACCAGTGACCCGAGCATCCCGGCCGACGATCACCGTCTCGGTGTCCGCACCGAGCGCCCGTCCGAGGTCGAGAGCAAACCGGGCAGTGACGACCTCACCGACCGGCCCCCGAATTCCGCTCGTCCCAAACATATGGGTGGAATGCGGGATCGTTCGGTAAAAGCCATCGGGTCGCGCAGCGCTGGAAAATAATCGGGACGCGCAGCGCTGGAACAGCGGACGCAGTGGTGTTAGAGAGCGACTTCGGACACCACGATGTCCGGAGCTATTGGGGGCGGAGAGAGTAACAGCGGACAGAGTGGTGTGTCGGGACCAACGGGAACCGAACGGTGGTATTGGGCCGGACGAGGACTCGATGCGGGTCGAGCAGCGGACACAGTGGTGTTACGGAATCCGTCCGAAACGGAGAATGATCACCGAATTCGTCGGAACACGAGAACAGGAGTGTGAACGTGACCACCTGGAGTACGTACCCAAACGTCCAACGGACCTCACACGTTTGAAAAATCCTGAAGGGTGGGGGCCTCCTCGTCGGCCCCGGCGTCCACGTAGGGTGCGATAGAATCGTGAACACCGACGAGTTCGACCGTCTCGGCCATCGCCGAGAGGATGAGTTCGACGTCCATATCGAGCGCGTATTCGCGGTACGTCCCCCCACGGCGTCCCTCGTTCCGTTCGGTGACGGAGACGATCCCGAGCATCGCCAGTTCGCTCAGATGATCGCGCATCCGCCGCGGGACGAGTGGATCCCGGTTCGCGAGTTCCGCGAACCGCGTATAGCGCGGTCGGACGTCGCGAGAGCGGACAGGGGCTTCACCTTCGAGATCGAGTGTCAACAGCGCGTACAGCACGAGGTGGCCGTGTTCGGTGAGTCCGTTGATGCCTTCCTTGATACGGCCTCGCTCCAAGGCGCGTCGACCGCGCCGGACGTGTTCCTCGGTCACGACGTCCGTCTCTTCGTCGCGAGCGAGGTCGCCGGCCTTCATCAACAGGTCGATCGACTGTCTGGCATCGCCTGCGTCTTTCGCGCCGTAGGCGGCGCAGAGCGGGATCACCTCGTCGCTGAGGACGTCGTCGTGAAACGCGACCTCGCCGCGCTGTTCGAGGATCGCACGGAGGTTCTCGGCGTTGTAGGCGGGGAAGTGGATTTCCTGTTCACAGAGGGAGCTTTTCACCTTGGGCGAGAGGTCGTCCCGGAAGGAGAAGTCGTTGGAGATACCGATGAGACCGATCTTCGCTTCTTCGAGGTCGTCGTTAGCGCGCGCTCGTGGAAGTTGATAGAGGATGCTATCGTCGTTCACGTGGTCGATTTCGTCGAGAACGACGAGTACGGTACCACCACAGGCGTCGAGGTCCTCCCACAGCATTTCGTAGACGGAAGCCAGCGGATATCCCGTCGTCGAGATCTGGTTGGCCTCCGAGCGGAGGTCGTTGACGAGGCGGGTTGCGATTTGATACGAACTCGTCAATCCATCACAGTTCAGGAAGATGACGGTGAGATCGATATCGTCGTACTGCGCAGCGTCCTCTCGAAGGTGGGCGAGGAGGTATTTCGTTGCGGCCGTCTTTCCGACGCCCGTCTTACCGTACAAGAAGATATTGTTCGGTTGTTCGCCGTTGATCACGGGCTGAAGGGCCGCCTGATACGTCCGGAGTTCCTCGTCTCGGCCGACGAGCTCTTCGGGCTGGTAGTCCTCTCGGAGGGCGTCGCGATCACGATAGATCTCGTTGTCCCGTTCGAAGAGGACCATACGATTTACACATAACAGACGGGAGTAATAAAACCACCGTGTCCGCAGTGTCCGCTGTTCCGTTGTATTAAGACAGTAGTGGCTACACCCCCCCTCCACTTTGTCCGCTGTTATCGGGAAATGAAGGGTGGGGGGTTAACTCAGCGGCAGAATAGGCTTTGTAATTTGGAAAGTATTATATATCAATACAAATAATTAGTCCGTAAGCTAAAGTAAAATTAATTAAGCAGTGGAGTTGGTTTAACATTTCGAGCGGTGAACGCCACCTCCTGATTGTACACGGTCTTCCGACTTCTAGTGGCGAGCGAGAGCCGACGGAGAGAACAGCGGACATCGTGGTGGTGCCGAAAAGTCGTTCTCGTCGATAATCCACCGTCGGTGCGTACTTCTCGTTTTGGGAGGTTATCGAACAGAAGAGGATAATTCAATACCACTCATTCACCGTTTAGACGCCTAAAACGCGTTTTTTCTCCCACCACTGAGAGGTTTACCACCCCCGTCTTTGATCCACTCGTCGTCGAACGACCCGCTATTTAGCCGACAACAGCGGACAAAGTGGAGGGGGAGGGGGGAACATATTCCATTGCGAGACCGACGTCCTCTATCGGAACCGAGACCCTCTGGATATGCCTCGTTTTGCAATCGAATTGAACACGCCAGCTGGAAGACCCGCTGATCCGCAAGTGTAACAGCGGACATCGTGGAGTGACTGGAATCCGATTAATTAGATCTGGCCCTGAGAGAGGGCCTGTTAACCAAGGATTCGGCACTTGCTGTCCGAACAGCGGACGTGGTGGTGTGGAATCTCGTCGTCGTCGGACTCTCACTTCATCCGGTCGGGTGCTCCGTCAACTGGATCACTACATCTCGACCGACGGTCAAGTGGCGTCTCTCGAAGAGTAGAACAGCGGACATAGTGGAGGGGGAGGGGCGCCTGCAATGCAACTATCGGAAATCGACGGGCGATGCATCGGAAATCGACGAGAAGTGGCGCTAATCTTCCGGATAAACCGATCAGTGACTCGTAAAATTCACTTATTGTACGAATCGGGGATCAGTACGAGTCCGTGTCGACCGATCGTTCGATCGATAAGCGATCCGATCTGGTCGAGCGCCGTCGAGATTGAACTAGCCGGGAGATAGAAATCGGTCTCTTCGGTCTCGGTGCGGGTTCGATTGCGGTTGTCGACAGTAGCCATTGTATCTACACGTACTTCCCGGGTGGTATTGAGGGTTTGTTAGTCCTCTTCCGGGTGTTTTTATTCTCAGTTCCTATTTCACTCCCTAATCTCGAATCAAATATCATATATCTGCATCAATCCGGAATATGAGTGATGATCGTTTGTGTATAATTCGGCGGCCCTGTCTTCGGAGGAAGTGACTACAGGTCCGGCGTCAGAGGGTACCGACTGCCGTCAGGGTGACAGAATCTCGACCAAGTTTTGTTCCGGATCTCGGATGAAGAAGATGGTCGTCCCGCTCTCGGTCGTCTGCGGTTCGCTCAGCGTTTCGGCGTCCGCAGGGAGTTCTCTGTACCGAGCGTGGACGTCGTCGACGGTCAGACCGATATGGCTGGTCTCCGACACGTCGATGCGTGGTTCCGACCCGGTTTCGGTGGCAGATTCGCCGGTCGAGTCGTACGAGACCAATTCGAGTCGTACCGTTCCAGCGTCGAGGTGGGCGAATTCGGCACGCGCCCCCGGGACGGCTACCCCTGTCGCAAACGCTTCTCCGCCGACCTCGAATCGGGAGAGGAGTTCGAGGCCGAGCGTGTCGCGGTAAAACGACACGGCTCGGTCCAGGTCTGAGACGGTCACCCCGACGTGATGAGCGGTGTATTCGGACATTGTACGTCGATATCTGCTGATACCCAAAGGCCCATCGAACGGGGGATCTCGATGACTGCGCTGCGTCTCGATCACGAAGGCGGGGTTCCGTGTCTATCGGTCTCTGGTCGTCGTGAGATTACGACCTCTCGATTCGGAGGGAGAACACGACCACTCGGGAGCTGAGGATTATCCTGGTTCGTGACCTTCACGAAATGGTCCTTTTCACCGACATCCTGAGCCCACATACTATCATCTTTGTTAACTATTCTTCTTCCTCGTTTCCGAAACGAGCTTCACACCATCGACCGCGGAGCTGTTACGACAGCCAAGCCGGCAGTATTCCCGCTTCGCGCAAGGTTTTTGACGACTCACGACCCAGTTTCGTTCGACAACGCTGAGTCACAGAGTGACTTCGGCGGGAGCAACTCGTATCAGATGAGCGAAATCACGGTTATTACCGAACGAGACGAGTTCGTCGAGACCGCGGATTCGGCCCCGGACGGGGCACGGGTCCCTATCGAAGTTCGCACCGTCGTTCCGGACCCGTTCGACGCGTACCGCAGGGTTCGGAGTCCAGACGGCCACGGGATCTATCTCGAAACCACCGGCGGGCAGTCCGGGTGGGGATACTTCGCGGTCGATCCGATCGAACACGTAACGGTGCCGAACTCGAAGGCATCGACCGTATCCAGCGATGACGAGTCCCAACGGGATTCTGACACCGATACCCCAACGATCGAGGCGATCGATTCACTCCTCGGCCGCGAACACCTCGTCCGTGGCGAGTGCGACGTCCCGTACCCGTGCGGTGCATTCGGGTGGCTTTCGTACGACGTGGCCCGCGAACTCGAATCGCTCCCTGATACGACCGACAACGACGGCCTCCCGCAACTCCAACTCGGCGTGTTCGATGCCGTGGTCGCGTGGCAGGAGCCACGCGACGAAACGGACGAGATCCGTACGCGAGAGGGGGAGAGTGATCGTGTAGAGAGGAATGATGGGGTCGAGCTCCGCATTACAGTGTGTCCCACTGTCGACGATTCACCTGGAGACGCGTACCAGGAGGCACTCGACAGGGCAACGTCGCTAGCCGAGTCCGCCGTCTCCGACCCGATGTACGATCCCTCCCCGGCGGTCGACGCGGACCGCGCCACCTTCGAGAGCGAGTGCGGCGAAGCCGAGTTCGCGGACCGCGTTCGAACGATCAAACAGTACATTCGTGACGGCGATACCTTTCAGACGAACGTCTCCCATCGGCTCGTCGCGCCGGCCGCGGTCTCTCCGGTCCGGGCCTTCGACGCCGTGCGACGCGTCAATCCCGCACCGTACTCCGGCTTACTGGAGTTCCCCGGTATCGACCTGGTGAGCGCGAGCCCGGAACTGCTCCTGGAAGTCGACGGTGACCGGCTGCTCACCGAACCCATCGCGGGGACCCGCCCGCGCGGATCGACCCAAGAGGCGGACGCGGAACTGGAGTCCGACCTACTCGCAGACGAGAAAGAACGCGCCGAACACGCGATGCTGGTCGACCTGGAACGCAACGACCTCGGGAAGGTCAGCGAATACGGATCGGTCGAGGTCTCGGAATACCGGCGGGTCGACCGATACTCGGAGGTGATGCATCTGGTCTCGCTCGTGGAGGGGATTCGACGCGAGGGGACGACCGTCGCCGACGCCGTCGCCGCGGTCTTCCCCGGTGGAACGATCACCGGGGCCCCGAAACCGCGGACGATGGAGATCATAGAAGAGGTGGAACAGACCCGACGCGGTCCCTACACGGGCAGTATCGGCGTCTTCGGGTTCGACGAGCGCGCCACGCTCAATATCGTCATCCGGACCCTCGTTCGACGCGGCGAGCAGTACCGGCTTCGCGTCGGCGCGGGTATCGTTCACGACTCCGTTCCCGCCGACGAGTACCAGGAGACGCTCGACAAGGCGCGGGCTCTCATCAACGCCGTCGACGAGGCGCTCGGCGAACAGGCCTCCTTCGCGGTCGAAAACGTGGCGGACGTAGACGCCGAGGACGTACCGGGCGTAGACGCCGAAGACGCACCGGGTGAACCGCAACCCCTGGAAGCGGAGGAAGAGCGTTGATCCTCATCGTCGACAACTACGACTCGTTCGCGTACAACCTCGTCCAGTACGTCGGGGAGTTCGAAGAGGTGGTCGTCCGGCGGAACGACGCCATCGACGTGGCGGGCATTCGCGACCTCGCCCCCGACGGCGTCGTCGTCTCGCCCGGTCCGGGAACGCCGCAGGATGCCGGCATCTCGATGGACGTCTTCGCGGACACCGACATCCCGGCGCTCGGCGTCTGTCTCGGACACCAGGCGCTCTGTGCCGCCCACGGCGCGCCGGTCGGACACGCGCCCGACGTCGTCCACGGCAAGCCCTCGCTCGTCCGTCACGTTGGCAGTCCCCTGTACGAGGGCGTCGAGAACCCCTTCGAGGTGGGGCGGTATCACTCGCTGGCGGTCGAACGCGAACACGTCCCGGACGTGCTCGTCGAGACGGCCGTGACCGACGACGAACAGGGTATCGTAATGGGCGTCGAGCACGCGGAAAAACCACACTACGGCGTCCAGTTTCACCCCGAAAGCATCCTGACCGACGCCGGCAAACAGATCGTCGAGAACTTCTGTCGGTCGATCGCCGATCCGGAAGTACCCGCGGGCGACAGATAACCCGTTTTACAGACCCCTTAGCCCGTGAGGGCCGCTATTTTTCGCGATCCGGAGGGTCAATATCGTGGTGAGTCTGAATGTCCGGCAGTTTGTCGAGCGCGAGGCGGACGAGCGACGTGTGGCCCGCTCCGCGCTCCTCGCGATACAGCGCGAGCGAGAGGCCGACCATCGCCAGGATGGCTAACACGGAAAAGGGCGCACCGGTGAGCACCGCCAGCGCTTGGAGAGTTTCCCCGCCCCCGACGAGAATCACCGCCAGCGCGACGGTCGCCTGTACACCACCCCAGAGCGCGATTGTACTGCGGGAGGGGGCGACGCCCCGCCGCGACGCCAGGATCGCCGCGATCAGTGTGGACGTGTCGGCGGAGGTGACGATGAACACGACGATGAGTGCCAGAAACAGGAACAACAGGAGATCTCCCAGCGGGAGCGCCGACAGCAGCGGAAACCCGGCGACGGCTTCGCTCCCACCGCGCGCCTCGATCGCTGCCAGGATGTCGACGGTTCCCGAGCGTTGGAACGATAGCGACGTCCCGCCGAAGACGAGGAACCACGCGCCCGTCGCGGCCGACGTGGCCCCGACGCTCGTCAGCACGACCGTTCTGAGGCGTCGACCGCGGGAAAGCGCCGCGAGGAACAGTCCGGCGAACGGCGCCCACGAGAACCACCACGCCCAGTTCCAGACAGTCCACTCGGTCACCCACGACCCCGAAGCGTAGAGACTCATCGGGATGAAATGGAACAGGTACGAGCCGACGGCCTCTCCCCCGCGATCTACGATGAACCCGCGCGGACCGACAGCGAGCAAGAGCGCTCCGAAGAGGCCAAAGAGGACGACGTTGAGGCCTGCGATGCGCCGGATGCCCCGGTGAAGCCCCGACACCGCCGAGAGGACGAACACGGTCGCCAGTCCCCCCACGAACAGCACGGGACCCATATTTCCGGGGGGGACACCCCACTGGAACTCCACGCCGGTCAGGAACTGCTGTGAGACGAGCGCGATCGAGGTCGCGATCCCGCCGATGGTCGCGAAGACGGCCAGCGTGTCCACGAGTCGACTCCACAGCGAGTCCAGCCCGTCGACGCCGAAAAACGGGGTCAGAATCGAAGAGATGCGAAGCGGGGCCCCCCGTTCGAAGACGAAGTACGCGATGGGGATTCCGAGGACGGCGTACGCACTCCACGCCGAGAGCCCCCAGTGAAAGAGCGCATACACCAGCGCGGCACCGATGGCCGCCTCAGACTGAGCCGGCACGTCGAAGTACGGCGGTGGTTGACGGTAGTGAAAGAGCGCTTCAGCGGGCCCCCAGAACACGATGCCGGCGGCGATGCCGGCGGTGAACACGAGCGAGAAGTACGTCGGGTACGTGTAGGTGGGTTCGACGTCGTCGCCGCCGAGCTTGACGTCTCCCCAGGAACTCAACAGGAGCACGGCGCAGTAGACGACCGACAGCAACACCGTCCCGAGTAGTACCGGACCCATCCCCCGAAGCACGCTGTCGGTGAGTCCATCGACCACACTCGTCGTACTCGCGGGGAACAGAACGTGCAGTCCGAAATAGAGGGTGAAGACGAGGATCGGAAGGCCGAGCGTGATCGGATTCTGACGCGAAACGACGGTCGACAGGAGCGTCCGTAACGATCCGCGGCGGACGCGGAGCAGCGACGCCGCGTACGTCTCCGCCGATTCGACGCCCTCGTACGGGAGGGCCGCGAGGTAACCGAGGCCGGACCCGAAAAACAACAGCGAGAGGCCGAGCCAAGCCCGTCCGCCGAGGGCGTCGCCGACGAACGACGGGAAGAAGAACCCGATGAGGACCACGGTCCCCGAACCGACGAACGACAGGAGGAGCGCGTTCGCGAGTATCCGTCCGTGATCGGATTCGTCGCTCCCACTCATACGATGTCTGTTAGCACGGGTCGGTATTATACTGTTGACTGTCTCGCGGTACTCACGCGTCCTCGCGATCACGACGACCGAGGTCTGAACGACCGCTGCCTGCCTCTTCGGATTCGAGGACCGATTCCCCGAGCAGTCGACCGCCGATTGCCCGCAGGTCGATTATCTCGTCGGCGCCGACGGCGTCGAGTTTCCGGACGTGCGTCTCCTCGTTCGCGACGGTGACGATCCGGACGTCGGGATTCACGTTTCGGGCTGCCAGCACCGCGAGGACGTTCTCTGCATCGTCGTCGCCGGCGACGGCGACGCCGCTCGCGGCCTCTACACGGGCGTCACGCAGGACCGACTCGTCGGTGGGATCGTCGGTCAGCACCTCGACCCCTTCGCCGGCTAACCTGGAGGCCGCGTCGGCGTTCTCCGTCACCACCACGAGATCGGTCTCCTCGTCGATCCGTTCGAGAAACGATTCCGTCACGTCGCCGTACCCGAGGACCACGACGTGATCCTCGAGAAGTGAGAGCTCTGATGCAGTCATAGTTCCGAAGGCCGCTGCCATCCGCGACTCTATCGCCGGGCCGATCAGCGCGCCCACCGCGACGGTGAACGCGCCCGTGCCGAGGAGGATCACCGAAAGCGAGAACAGTTTCGCCTCGGCCGTTACCGGGGTGATATCGCCGTAACCGACGGTCGCGATAGTGACGACCACGTAGTAGAACGCGTCGCCCCAGCCGTCGAGTTCCAGAAACTGCCCGCGGAGCCCGTAGGCCCCGACGGTCCCGTACAGGCCGACGCCGAGGATCGACGTCAGCGCCGCAATCTGGAGCGACGAGAGATCGAGCGTCTGACTGAACACGTCCCGATTCGCCGCCAGTAGCGGAATCGCGGCGAAAACGAGAAGCAGTAACGGAACCTCGGTCGTCCGACCCGTGGTGAGGGGGAGGAGCGCCAACCCCGGTAGCAACGCCATCGCCGCCAGCCACGCGATCCGCTTCCGCCGCTGGAGGCCGACGGTCACGAGACCGAGCGGGAACGCGAACAACACGCCCGCGAACCGGACGAACGTCCCCGAAAGCGGCAGCACCGCCGCGAGCGGCCCCTCGAGGACCGGTTGCGGTTGGCTCAGGTTCGAGAGCCCGGTCACGAATCCGAGAACCGTGATCGCGGCCATCAGTGCGACCGTCGATTTCGCGCCGGAGAACTCCCGCCACTCGACGAACGGGACCCGGTCCGTCGGATAGAAGACCTCCTCGAACGGACGCTCCTCGGACTGCCCCTGTGAGTCAACCACTACCGAGAATAGTCGGAGCCGAAATAAAACTGTACTGTTGAATATGTCGTGATTTGACCGCCGCCGGCAGTCTCAACACCCCGCTCCTTCTACCGTCGAATATGACCGTGCGTCCTCTCACGACCGAGTGGAACGGGTCGCGGAGCGAATCCAGACAGTGTCCCCCGAATCGGACCCGACGGAACCGCGGAACTCCCCGGGGAAAGCGGTCCTCGACGTCGAGGGATCCCGAATGAATCCGGCGATCCTCTTCGGCGTCGGCACGATGCTTGCGTGGGGGTTCTGGATCACGTTCGGCAACGTCGCCTCCAACAGTATCGACCCGGAGATGGCCGCGTTCGTCTCGTATCTGACTGCGACGGTCGTGACCGGCGTCTACGTCGTCTTTTCCGACGCCTCGGTCGCCGTGACCAACCGGGGCTTGCTCTACTCGGCCGTCGCCGGCGTCGCGGCTGCTCTCGGCGTCCTCTCGACGTTTATCGGCGTCACCGTCGGCTCTACGGCAGTCGTCTCGACCATCGGCGGTATGTACTTCGTGACGGCCGCAGTGATAAGCGTCGCCGCGCTCGGGGAACCGCTTTCGATCCAGAAAGTCGCCGGTATCGGCCTCGCGCTCGTCGCCATCGTCGTCATCAATCAGTGACCCGTCGAGTCCCCTCCTCGATCACCGTCGCCGTTTATGAGTGCTAAGTGGTTCCCACAACGGATAAAACGAATGTCACGTTGTGTCCGCGAATCGCGAGCTACCGTGTTTTAAGACGCTCTCCGGAGAATTTCGTTCCGTATGAAGCGAACCATCAGCACGGACGATGCACCTGCGGCGGTCGGCGCGTACAGCCAGGCGACGACGAACGGCAGCCTTCTGATCACGGCCGGACAGCTCCCGCTGACGACCGATGGCGAGCTCCTCGACGACGAGTCGGTCGCAGACCAGACACGACAGTGCCTGCGGAACGTCGAGGCGATCCTCGAGTC
Organism: Halobellus litoreus; assembly: GCF_024464595.1. Taxonomy (NCBI): domain Archaea; kingdom Methanobacteriati; phylum Methanobacteriota; class Halobacteria; order Halobacteriales; family Haloferacaceae; genus Halobellus; species Halobellus litoreus. Next base: position 75,575 of record NZ_JANHAW010000003.1, read on the forward strand.
CGAGGGCCTCTCGCTGTCCGACGTGCTGAAAACCACGGTCTTCCTCGACGACATCGACGACTTCGACGAGTTCAACGAGGCCTACAGCGAGTTCTTCGATGAGGCCCCGCCGGCGCGGAGCGCCATCGGTGCCGGCGCGGTCCCGAAGGGTGCGGCCGTGGAGATCGAAGCGATCGCGACCACCGAGTAACTCGGTCGACGTCGGATACCGTCCGAGAGAACGGCCTAGTCCCGGAACAAACCCTTAATGATTCTCGGGGCGCTACCCGTTCACGTATGACCGACGGGGCCCCCACCGACATTCTCCGGGTCGACCTGAGCAGCGGCACGGTCGAGCGCGAGGCGATCCCGGAACGGTGGCTGACCGAGTACGTTGGCGGGAAGGGCCTCGGGGCGCGCTATCTCTACGATCGGCTGGAACCGGGGACTGACCCGCTCGGCCCGGACAACTACCTCCTCTTCACGCTCGGACCCTTGAGCGGTCTGCTCCCGGGCAAACCCCAGTTCGCGGCGATCACCCGCTCGCCGTTGACCGGGACGTTCCTCGACTCCTACAGCGGCGGCACCTTCGCGTCCTCCCTCGTCGGGGCGCTCGACGGCGCGCTCGGCGTCGCGATCACGGGCCAGGCCGACGAACCGGTGGCCCTCGAACTCGAAGACGGGGCGGCGACCCTGTCGGCTGCCACGGACCTGTGGGGCCGCGACGTCGTCGAGACCTGTGACGCGTTCGAGGGCACCGTCGCGTGCGTCGGGCCGGCGGGGGAGAACCGCGTTCGTTACGCGACGATCGCCTCCGACGGGGGCGACCACCACGCCGGTCGCGGCGGCGCGGGCGCGGTGATGGGTGCGAAACGACTGAAGGCGGTCGTCGCCCGCGGCTCGCCGCCGGAACCGTCGGCGGCGGTCGCGGCGCTACGAGACGAGTACGAGCGGCGCTACCGCGAGCACGACGTCGGCCGGTGGCACGCCGCGAGCGCGACGCTCGAAACCGTCGACTTCGCCGACGAGGTGGGCGTCCTCTCGACCCGCGGCTGGCAGGAGGGCTCGTTCGACGGCGCGGCGGACATCGGTATCGACGCCGTCCGCGACGCGGCGGTCGAACGCGAGGCCGACGAAACGTCCGAGATACCCGGCGGGTTCCGAGTCGAGACGGAGACCGGCGCGTCGGTGCCGCGCGGGGCGACGCCGATGTCGCTCGGCGCGGGACTGGGCATCGGTGACTTCGATGCGGTCGCCGCGCTCGGACAGGTCTGCGATCGGCTCGGAATCGACGTCATCAGCGCCGGGAACGCGGTCGCCTGGACGGTCCGAGCCGTCGAAGACGGCGTCGTGGACGCGCCGAATTCGCTCGGTTCGACGCCCGACTTCGGCGACGAGGCCGCCGCCCGGGACCTCATCGAGGCGATAGCCCGGCGGGAGGGAACTGTCCCCGACGCCCTCGGTGACGGCGTCGAGGCCGCCGCGGACCGACTCGGCGGGACCGACCTCGTGCCGACGATCAAGTCGATGGAACTCCCCGCCTACGACCCCCGCGGGTCGCCGACGACGGCCCTGGCGTACGCGACGAGCGACCGCGGCGCGTGTCATCGACGCTCGCTCCCCGCCGAGACGGAGGTGTTCGAGGGCGACTCCTGGGACGACACCGACCGAGTGCGACTGGTGATTCGCGAGCAGACGATCACCTCCGTCCTCTGGAGTCTGATCGCCGACGACTTCGCCGGCGCCGTGTTGGAGGACGACCTCGGAGCCGAGTGGTTGTCGACGGTCGACGCCACGGCTCCGACCGACCCCGCCGAACTGCTCCGGGTCGGCGAGCGCACGTGGACGCTGACCCGACTGTTCAACGTCCGCGAGGGGTTCGATGCCACGGACGAGACGCTCCCGTCCGTGTTCGAGCGACCGCTCCCGGGCGGCCCCTCTATCGAAACCGATTGGTTCGACGGCCTTCGAAGCCGCTACTACGCGGCTCGCGGATGGAGCGACGCGGGGATTCCGACCCGCGATCTGCTCGACCGGCTGGACCTTCTCGACGTGGTCGACGAGGAAACGCCCATCGCTCGCGACTCGGCCGTCTGCCGTAGCGATTGAAAAAATCGTCAGCCCTTCGAAACGAAACCCGTCGCAGAGCGCTCAGTCGTCCGCCGGCGCGTCGCCCGCGTCGGACGGCTCGACGCCGACTTCGATTTCGGCGGCCGCGGCCTTGTACTCGGGAATCTTCGCGCGCTCGTCGAGCACGTCGTTCGTTAGAACGTTTGCGGAGGCGGTCGCGAAGTGCGGCGTGGTCCAGATGACGCCCTCTTTGATGTCCTCGGTGACGTTGGCCTCCACTTCGATTTCTCCGCGTCGAGACTTCACGGTGATCTTCTCGCCGTCCTCGATGCCGTAGCGTTCGGCGTCGTTCGGGTGGACGTCGACGAAGTTCTCCGGGTACTGCTTGTTGAGCCGCGGCGACCGACGGCTCATCGTCCCGGTGTTGTAGTGCTCTTCGAGGCGGGCGGTCGTGAGGATCAGCGGGTACTCGTCGTCGGGCACCTCCTTCGGCGGCTGATGGGTGACGCCCTCGATGTGACCGAGGCCGCTCTCGGTGTCGAAGCTGTCCTCGTAGAGGAACTGATCGCCCTCGTCGCCCTGCTCGTAGCAGGGCCAGTGGATGCCCTCCTCGCCCAAGGCGTCGTAGGTCATCCCGTGGTAACTCGGACAGACCTGGCGGAGCTCCTCGAACACTTCCTCGGGGGTGTCGAAGTCGAAGCCCTCGCCGAAGAGTCGCGTGCCGACTTCACAGAGGATTTCGAGGTCGTGCTTGGTGTTCTCGTGGACCTTCTGGACGCCGCGCATCCGCTGGACGCGGCGGTCGGTGTTGGTGACCGTGCCGCCGCGCTCGGCCCACGTCGTCGCCGGCAGCACGACGTCGGCGTACTCCGCGGTCTCGGTCATAAAGATGTCCTGGACCACCAGGAAGCCGAGTTCGTCGAGGAGGTCGGCGGTGTGGTTGGCGTTCGGCTCCGACATGATGGGGTTCTCGCCCATCACGTACATCGCCTGGATCTGCTCGCCGATGTTCTTGGTAATCTCGACGTTCGTCAGACCGGGCTCGTCCGGGATTTCGAAGCCCCAGACGTCCTCGACGCCTTCGCGGGCCTCGTCGTCGTCGACGAGCTGATAGCCGGGAAGGACGTTCGGCATCGCGCCGACGTCGCTCGTGCCCTGGACGTTGTTCTGTCCGCGCAGCGGGTTCACGCCCGTCCCCGGTCGGCCGAGGTTGCCGGTGATCAGCGCGAGGTTGATCTCGTTTTGGACGTTGTCGACGCCGCAGGTGTGCTGGCTCATCCCCATCCCCGTGAAGATGGCGGCGTTGTCGGCGTTCGCGTACTTCTCCGCCGCCAGTTCGATGTCTTCGAGCGGGACGCCGCACTCCTCGGCGGCGGCTTCCTTGTCGAAGTCCTCCAGGGTCTCCCGGAGGTCTTCGATGCCTTCGGTCCGCTCCTCGACGAACTCCTCGTCGACCCAGTCGTTCTCCAGCACCGTCTTCAGGACGATGTTGAGAAGCGGGATGTCCGCGCCCGGTTCGACCTGGAGGTGCTGGTGGCGTTCGGTCTCCTCGATGTCGAACGAGGTCGTCGTCTTGTTCGCGTGGGGGTCGACCTGGATGACGGTCGCGCCGTCGAGAACGGCCTGCCGGAAGTAGTTGCTGTTCGCGATGGGGTGCTGTTCGGCGGGGTTCGCGCCCTGGATCCACAGCACGTCGGCCTCGTCCATGAGGTCCTCCATACTGTTGGTCATCGCGCCCGCGCCGAGGCTCGTCCGGAGCGCCCACACGGTCGAAGCGTGGCACATCCGGGTACAGTTGTCGACGTTGTTCGTGCCGTAGCGTCGCGCGAGTTTCTGGAGGAGGTAGTTCTCCTCGTTCATCGTCTTCGAGGAGCCGAAGAAGCCCATCGCGTCGGGGCCGAACTCCTCGCGGACTCCCTCCATCTCGGAGACGATCCGCTCGTAAGCCTCGTCCCAGGATGCCTCCCGGAACTCGCCGTCTTCCTTGATGAGCGGGTCTGTGAGACGGTCTTCGTGGTCGACGACCTGCGTCGCCGCCCCGCCTTTGATGCACACGCGGCCGTCGTTGACGGGTGCGTCGCCCCACGGCATAAATCGCATATCGCCGGGGTCCTCGCCGGGTTGTACCTGGATCCCACAGCCGACGCCGCAGTACGGACAGATGGTCTTGACCGGCTCTTGTTCGTCACTCGACATAACGTGTTTCCTCCGCGTGATTATTCATCTCGTTTGTAACCGTACCTGGCCACGAGTATGAATCTTTCTCACATAGTCTGTATCCACGTCTCGTGGCATATACAACCCATTTACGGCGACAGTATCGGACGGTCCGCCGTGCCCCTCGATAGTTTCGGATAGCCCCACAGAGTAATTATATACGGTTTACACCCGCGTGGGCCGAAGCGTCGAGAGACGTAAAAATAGGAAGTATCAGTGCTCTTTACCGACGGCAATCGCGTCCGCGACCCATACCAGGTGACGGTCGTGCGTAACCGAAACTCGCTACGAGGTCAGTACGTCACGCGCTCCAACGAGTCGATGCCGCCGATCCACTGGTGGTCGTCGCCGTCGCTGATGTCGTTCTCCTGCCAGGCGATCGGTTCCCAGTGTGGATCGAGCGTGAGGTAACTCCCGGTGTTGAACTCGATGCGGTGCCCGCTGGTGGGATCGCGGGCGTACATAAACTCGCCGCGGGAGATGCCGTGCTGTCCGATACCGTCGACCGGAACGCGGTTCTCGTTCATCACGTTGTGCGCCTCGAAGAGGTCGTTCGCGGAGTCGACCTCGTAGGCGATGTGGTGGACTGCGGCGTCGTCGTCGTCGTTCTCCGACTGGACGATCGCCAGATCGATCTTTGCACCGCAGGCGCTCAGGAACGTTCCCCAGCGGGATCCGTCCTCGAGGTCGTAATACTCCTGCACCTGATACCCCAACTCGTCGCGGATCCACTCCGCGCACTCGAGGGCGTCCTGATCCCAGATCTGAAGGTGGTCGATGCGGTTCGGCGCGATCGGATCGTTGTTAGTCGGATCGTACTGTCTGTTCTTCAACCGCGAGCGCCGCTCCGCCGGCGCGTCCGGTTTCGACATCTCGCCGTACAGTTCGAATCGGTGGCCGTTCGGCACCTCGAAGCGGATCGCCTCGCCCTGTCCCGCCTCGGTACCCTCGTCGATCCAGGTGACGTCCATCCCCTGCGCTTCGAACTTCTCGGCGAACGCCGCCACGTGTTCCGGTTCCTCGGTCTGCCAGCCGATGTGGTCGATCCCGGACTCCGCCGCCTCGGTCAGGCTGAGAGAGTGGTGATCCCACTCCTCGACGGCGCGAAGATACGCCGTTTCGTCCGTCCGCTCGACGATCTCCAAACCGACGGTATCGCCGAAGAAGGCCAATGAATCCTCCAGATCCGGCGTTTCCAGTGCGACGTGTCCGAGTCGGGCAACTTCTGGAGCCATCGATCTGGCGTTTCAGACAGAAGATAATAAGGGACCCACAGATTTTCAGAAAGTGGGATTCCGCCCGAAACGCTTGGATCCATAATTCCGAGGTATTGGCCCCGATAGAGCCCGATTTCTGCTTCTGAGACGTTGGAACGCGGTGATTCGGTGCCGGATCGCGCAGGTCGTCGGACCACCCTCCGTGGCCCGATCCGCGCTCCCGGTCGCGGTGTCGCTTCCGACAGTCTGAGGACCCTGGCACGGCTACATCCAGTATGGCACTCACCCCCGACCTCGTCGAAGAGAAAGTCCAGCGTTACCCGGAGATTCAGCCGCTCGCGCACGCCGAGGAGGAACACCTGGAGATGCTCCCGGAGATGCTCGCGGGCGGTGACTACGGCTGGCGAGACCCCGAGTGGATCGTCCAGTGGTACGGCCGCCGGTTCCTCGGGGGGATGCCGAACGCCGAGCGGCGCGCGCTGGAAGACGCCTACGACGACAACGATTACGAAGCGGTCCACGCAGCTATCGAGGCAGCCGTCGAGGCAGACGGTCCCAAAGAGAAGTGCTCCCACTTGACGAGCCTCGCCGGCGTGGACGTGCCGATCGCTTCGGCGTTCTGTCAGTTCCTCCACCCGGAGGAGTACGTCGTCGTCGACGAACGGCAGTGGTCGACGCTCCGCGAGTACGGCGAACTCGACGCGGCGTACCCGTCACCGCCGACGGCGACCGACTACGAACGCTACCTCGAAACGTACCGTGCGGTCGCCGAGCGGTGTGAGTGCTCGCTCTGGGACCTCTACCGAGCGCTCTGGGTACTGTCCGCGGATATCTGAACCAACTTTCAGGGGACGGCCGCCCTGGTGAGCACGGTACAGGACAGGTGTGAAAAAGCGAGCTCCGACAGGCGGCACTTTCGATATACCACCTGCTGTCTGGTGCGTTCGAACGCAACAAAGATAATCACCGCTGACGCCCGCCCGCAGTCCGACGGCGGGCGTCTATGGTGTGGCAGGCGCCCTAGAACAGGCCGCTGATGTTTCCGTCCTCGTCGATGTCCATTCCGGCCGCGGCCGGGACTGCCGGCAGCCCGGGCATGTCCAGCACGTCGCCGGTCAGCGCGACGATGAAGCCGGCGCCCGCGGACGGGTAGAGTTCGCGGACTTCGAGTTCCCAGCCCTCGGGCGCGCCCTTCTTCGAGGGGTCGTCGCTGAGGGAGTGGAACGTCTTCGAGAGACAGACCGGGGCGTCGTCGAAGCCGAGATCGTTCAGCCGTTCGATGTCGTCCTCGGCACCGCCGGTGAAGTTGACGCCGTCGGCGCCGTAGACCTCGGTCGCGACGGTCTCGATCTTCTCTTTGATCGGCGCATCGTCGGGGTAGAGGTGGTCGAACTCGTCCGCGTCGCCCTCGTCGACGGCTTCCACGACGTTCTCGGCGAGGTCGACGCCGCCCTCGCTGCCCTCGGCGAAGACGTTCGATTCGGCGATGCGAACGCCGAGATCCTCGCGGCAGTGGTCGAGGACGGCCTGGACTTCCTCGTCGGTGTCGTCGGGGAAGCGGTTGAGCGCGACGACGACCGGGACGCCGAACTTCTGGAGGTTCCGAACGTGCTTGTCGAGGTTCGCGAACCCGGCCTCGAGTTCGTCGACGCCGGCTTCCTTGACTTCCTCGAGGTCGGCGGGCCACATTCCCATCCCGTGGTACTTGAGCGCGCGCACGGTCGAGACGAGGACGACCGCGTTCGGCGTCATATCGCCCAGCCGGCAGACGATGTTCATGAACTTCTCTGCGCCGAGGTCCGAGCCGAAGCCGGCCTCGGTGACGAGGTAATCGCCCATCCCGAACGCCGTCTTGTCGGCGATCAGGGAGTTGGTGCCGTGGGCGATGTTCGCGAAGGGGCCGCCGTGGACGAACGCGGGCGTGCCCTCGATGGTCTGGACCAGGTTCGGCTTGATCGCGTCCTTCAGGAGCATCGCGGCCGGACCGGTAGCGTCGACGTCGTCGACGGTGATCGGCTCGCCGTCCGAGTCGTAGGCGACGATGATGCGCGCAATGCGCTCTTTGAGGTCCGCGAGGTCCTCGGCCAGACAGAGCACGGCCATCAGCTCGGAGGCCGCCGTCAGGAGGAATCGGCTCTCCCGCGGCGTCCCGCCGGACTTGCCGCCGAGGCCGACGACGATGTCACGGAGTGCACGCTCGTTCATATCCATCGCGCGCGGCCACGCCACGTCGTTGATGTCGACGTCGAACTCGTCGTCCTGGGAGATCTTCGCGTCGAGCATCGCCGCGATGAGGTTGTGCGCGGAGGTGAGCGCGTGGAGGTCGCCGGTGAAGTGGAGGTTGATGTCCTCCATCGGGAGCACCTGCGAGTAGCCGCCGCCGGCCGCGCCGCCCTTGACGCCGAAGACCGGCCCGAGCGACGGTTCGCGGATCGCGATCATCGCGTCCTCGCCGACGTGGTTCAGCGTCTGGCCGAGGCCGACGGTCGTGACCGTCTTGCCCTCGCCCATCGGCGTCGGGGTCATCCCCGTCACGAGTACGAGGTTGCCCTCCTTGTTCTCGGCGTTGTCCCGGAGGCGATTGACGCCGTCGTGGGACAGTTTCGCCTTGTAGTCACCGTAGAGTTCGATGTCGTCGTTGTCGATGCCCCACGGCTCGAGCACGTCTTTGATCGGCTCTTTTTCCGCGTCTTTCGCGATCTCGTAATCTGTGGGGAAACCGCCGTCGTCTTCGGACGTCATACTAAATGCTGTCCCGCGCACCTCACGTAAGGGTATCGGAAAAAAGTTACAGAAATCGGAGAAGACGTGTTTCAGTCGGCGAGAGATGGTCAAAATACGCGGCCGGTATGTTCGGACCGGAACGAGGGCTTCGTATAAAAGTGTGTTAACAAACACTGGTCAAAAACCGCTGACGGGCCGGTAAATCCGGATTCTCTCGATCCGATCGTATACCCGACTAGGTGGGTGAGATCCGGTCAGCAACAGATGAATCCGATATACTCGGTGTTTACGAACTCACGCCCATATTATCAATTATCGAAGAATTACCGCTGTCGTCTCCGCTGCGATAAGTTAATCAGGCAACCGACGACGATACGTTGGTATGGAATACCACGAGGCGGCCGACTACCTCACCTCGTTTCAACGGCGCCGGCCGAAATTCGGCATCGAGACGACGGCACGGATGCTCTCGCACTTCGACGACCCCCAAGACGACGTCGATTGCGTCCAGATCGCCGGATCGAACGGGAAGGGAAGCACGGCGCGGATGCTCGACAGCGTGCTCCGTCGCGCGGGACTGAGCGTCGGGCTGTTTACCTCTCCCGGCCTGAACGACTTTCGCGAGCAGGTGACCGTCGACGGTCGCAAGGTCCCGAAATCGATGGTCTCGACGTACGCGGAGGAGCTCGTCCCCTGTATCGACCGCCTGCGTGAAGACGACGACGTTCCGACCCACTTCGAGGTCCTCACCGCCGTCGCGCTCCGGCACTTCAGCGAGATGGACGTCGACGTGGCGATCTTGGAAGTCGGGATCGGCGGTCGATACGACGCCACGAGCGCGGTCGATCCGGTGGCCAGCGCGGTCACGAGCGTCAGCCTCGAACACACCGAACTCCTCGGCGAGACCGTCGAGGAGATCGCGCGCGACAAAGCCCAGGTCGCGCCGCAAGCCGGCCCGCTCGTGACCGGTGCGGACGGCCCGGCGCTGGCGGCGATCCGCGAGGTGACCGACGTCATCTCGGTGGGTGCCGAGCGCGACGACGGTGACGACCCCGACGTCGTCGCCGTCGAAACGGGGATGCGTTCGGCGGTCGAGAGCGAGATTTCGATCATCGGTCCCGACTGGTCCCTCGATACGAACCTGCCGCTCCTCGGTTCTCACCAGGCCTGCAACGCCGGCGTGGCCGCCACGCTCGCCCGTCAGATCGCGGCCGTGGACCCGGACACGATCGCCGAGGGGCTCCGTTCGGTCGTCTGGCCCGGGCGGTTCGAGATTATGTCCACCGAACCGATGATCGTGCTCGACGGCTCCCACAACCCGGGCGCGGCGGCGACGCTCTCGGACCTGCTCGGCCGCTACGAGTACGAGGACCTCCATCTCGTGTTCGGCGCGATGGGCGACAAGGCCTACGGGGAGATGGTGGAGTCGCTACCCGAGGTGGAGACGGCGTACGCGACGCGCCCCGATCTGGACCGGGCCGAGCACCCGGACGCGCTGGCGGAGACGCTCGCGGACTACGCCGAATCGGTCGAGACGGTCGCGTCCGTCCCCGAGGCGACGGAGCGGGCCATCGAGGCGGCCGACTCTGACGACTTCGTCCTGGTGTCCGGATCGCTGTACACGGTCGCGGAGGCGCGGGACCGGTGGACTCGTCGACTCGTTCCCACCGCGCGAACGCGCGAGTCGCACGTCGAATCGTCGTTCGTGGGTGCGTCCTTCGACAGCGTCGCCGTCACGGCGGGAACCGGACCATCCGCGGACGACGGGAGCGCGGCCGACTCCGGGATCGACCGCCGGGTGTTCAGAACCTACCTCCGGAAACCCCAGGCCGCACGCGTCGCGGAGCTCCTCGCCGAAGTCGGCGGGGACTGCCGCCGATCGACGGCCGGCAGCCCGGAGAAACTGGTCGCCACGGTGTTCGCGGCGACGACGGCCCAGTTAGGAGAACTCGCGACGGCGCTCTCGAACGAGGGACTCGGACTCAGACGCCTCGCGAGCCAACTCGACGAGCAACTCGACCCGCCAGCCCCGTCCCGCGAAGCCGGACTGGGTCCGCTCGCCGGCGAGGAGACGGCCGTGATGGGCATCCTCAACGTCACGCCCGACAGTTTCCACGACGGCGGCGAGTACGACGCTCTGGACGCGGCCGTCGACCGCGCGACCGAGATGGTCGAGGCCGGGGCGGACATCATCGACGTCGGCGGCGAGAGTACCCGTCCCGGCGCGGATCCGGTCCCCGCCAGCGAGGAAATCGACCGCGTCGTCCCCGTGATCGAAGCGATATCCGACATGGGGGTTCCGATCTCCGTCGATACGTGGAAGGGGGCCGTCGCCGACGCGGCGCTCGACGCGGGCGCGGACATCGTCAACGACGTCTCCGGGCTGACCGATCCGGAGATGCCGTTCGTCGTCGCCGACCACGACGCCTCGCTCGTCCTGATGCACAGTCACTCGGTCCCGGTGGACCCGGACAGTTCACCCGTATACGACGACGTCGTCGAGGACGTCTTGACCGAACTCGGCGAGCAGCTCCTTCGGGCCGAGCGTGCGGGTATCGATCGCGACCGAATCGTCATCGACCCGGGTTGTGGGTTCGGCAAATCGCCCGCCGAATCGTACGCGCTCATCGATCGTGCCGCGGAGTTCCGAGCGCTCGGCTGTCCCGTGCTCATCGGCCACTCCCGAAAATCGATGTACAAGGCGATTGATTACGCCGACGACGATCGACTCACCCCGACGATAGCGGGGACCGCCATCGCCGCGGACCGCGGCGCCGACGTCGTCCGCATTCACGACGTCCGCGAAAACGTCTCCGCCATCCGTGCTGCCGACGGTCGGATCGACCCCGACTCCTGACGAAGGGGGACGGCCGCACACTGTCGGTTACTGCTCTCGACCGTATCTCACCCGCGGACTGCGCGCCGTACCGATACACTTTCACCACGCGTCGTGCTAGACCATCGCGTGATTCCGCAGGTCGCCGCCGTGATCGCTGGGGAAGTTCTGGCCTCCGTCCCGCTACAGACGTTCGACCCGGCAGTCGTCACCGAGGCACCGGCGACCGTTCGGGCGATGGCCGCGTTTCTCGCGAGCACGTTCTTCGGCGGGCTCGTGCTGTATCGTGCGGGTGACCGCGTCGCGAGCGCCGCCGAGGCGTCGGCGTCTAACGTCCCACTGTCGGCGATCTACGGCGTCTTCGCCTACGGGCTGACCGCTTTCGTCGTCGTGTACGCGTACACGCAACTCGCGAGCCTGGGGGTCGGGGTCGTGGCACTCTCGATCGTCGGCGGTCTCGTCCTCGGCCTGGGGCTTCTCGGCCTCGGCGGGTTCGGATTCGCCATCGTTGGGACCTACGTCGCCGATATGGTCGCGGTCAGTGACCCGTGGCTTGGACTGATCGGCGTCGGCCTGGCGGCCGCACTGGCGGTACTCGTGCTCCCCTTACTCGTCGGCGTCGTCGTGTGGTTCGGTATCGCCGCCGTCGGGATCGGGGGCCCAGTTCGGATGTGGGTCCACGCGGACGCCGCCGAGCGACAGGCCGAACGGAGTTGAAACGATCGCCCCTCTCCTCTCCTCTCCTCTCCTCTCCTCTCCTCTCCTCTCCTCTCCTCTCCTCTCCTCTCCTCTCCTCTCCTCTCCTCTCCTCTCCTCTCCTCTCCTCTCCTCTCCTCTCCTCTCCTCTCCTCTCCCGGCGTGTCCCGTGTCGACGTGCACCCACGCTGATCACGGGGTGATATTATACGAAAGCAGCCCGTACACTACGTATGATCGGGATCGTACACCAGATAGCTGGTGTTTCGCCCCTGCAACTCCCGTTCGAGTCGCTCGGCGACCTCGTGACCATCGCTGGGACGGTGCTTCTCGTCGTGATGCTCGTCGCCTTCGGCGGGTTTCTCTACCAGAGCCTCAGCGGCGACGGGATCCGCTGGCCTGACGAGATTGACGAGGACACCGACGGTGTCACCCGACGTCCGTCGGGCGACGACGACGACGAGGAGGAGTGGAAGTACTACTGATACGGACTCCGACAGTCCGTCCGGGATCTCGCCGGTCGCGCGCGTGAGGGAGCAAGCGTGAGCCGGTCGATGAGCAATCTCTCGCCGGCGGAGGCGCTCAGACAGTCCCCGGTGGATTCTTTCGAACGGGTGGCGCGTCGCTTCTCGAACGGGTGACGCGTCGCTGTGGCCAGTCCTGCAATAAAAAGGAAAATTACCGTCGGATCAGTTGCGAACGAGGTTGTCCTTCCGACCACCGGGCGCCATCGACGGAACTAATCGCCACCCTCCGTTTCGGTACCGCCTCTGACTCCCGTCACAGTTTCGCTTCCGGACGTGACGACGTCGACGTCCTCCTGGTCGGTGAGATCCTTGATACGCTCTGCGAACTGCTCGGAGGACAGGATCTCGTGTTCGTTTTGCAGTCCCTGATAGACGGTGTAACACATCAAGACGAGGATGATCGCGAACGGGAATCCGGTCGCGATTGCGGCCGTCTGCAGGGCGTTGAGTCCGCCCCCGATGAGCAGCACGGCGGCGACTGCACCCTCGGTGATCGCCCAGAAGATCCGCTGGACCTTCGGGACGTCGTGCTTCCCGCCCGACGTCAGGTGGTCGATGACCAGCGAGCCCGAGTCAGACGAGGTCACGAAGAACGTGATCACGAGCAGGGTCGCCAGAAGCCCCGAAATGGCTCCGAGCGGGAACTGCTCCAGCATCGCGAACATCGCGACGGTCTGCCCGAACTCGTTGTAGGTCGCGAGCACCTGCCCGTTACCGACGATCGTGTTCTGCAGCGCGCTGCCGCCGAACGCGGCGAGCCAGAGCGTCGAGAACAGCGACGGGAGGAACAGCACGCCCATCACGAACTCGCGGACGGTCCGGCCCTTCGAGATGCGCGCGATGAACATCCCGACGAAGGGAGACCACGCGATCCACCAGGCCCAGTAGAACACCGTCCACGCGCCGACGGTACCGCCGCCCTCGCCCATCGTTCCGGTGAAGAACGCGAGCGAGAGGAGGTTGCCGAAGTACGCGCCGAGGCCTTCGACCCAGGCACCGAAGATGTAGAGCGTCGGTCCGACGATGATGAGGAAGCCGAGCAGAGTCAACATCAGGTAGAGGTTGATCGTGCTCAGCCGCTTGACGCCGCCTTCGAGACCGGCGGCGACAGAGAGCGTCGCGATGGCGGTGATCCCGGCGATCAGGAGCACCTGCGGCATCGTACCGGTGGGGATGCTCACGAGGCCCAGCATGTCGCCGAGGACGTACGAGAGCCCCGTGTTCACCTGCGCGACGCCGAGGCCGAGCGAGGTCGCCAGGCCGAACAGCGTCGCGAACACGGTCACCAGGTCGATGACGTGGCCGGGCCACCCGTAGATCCGCTCTCCGAGCAGCGGCCAGAAGATCGACCGGAACGTCAGCGGTAGTCCGCGGTTGAACGAGAAGAAGGCGAGGCCGAGTCCGACCAGACCGTAGATCGCCCACGGGTGGAAGCCCCAGTGGAAGAACGTCTGCGTCATCGCGGCCACGCCCGCCGCGCCGGTTCCCGCTTCAGCGCCGAAGAACCCCGGCACGTTCGAGACGTAGTACAGCGGTTCGGAGACGCTGAAGAACATCAGGCCGATACCCATCCCGGCGCTGAACAGCATCGCCATCCACGCGAAGTCGCTGAACTCTTTTTCTGCTTCGACGCCACCGATCCGGATCGTTCCGAATTTGCCCAGCGCGAAGTACAGTATCGTGACGATGAAGATGTTCACCGCCAGGAGGTAGAACCAGCCGAAGTTCCCCTCGAAGAAGCCGCGTACCGCGGAGTACGCTTGTGCGGCCTGATCGCCGAGAAGCACCGTCACGGCGATGAACACCGCGATCAACAGCAGCGCGACCGGGAACACGACCGGATGGATGTCGAACCCGAATCGCTGGATGTTCGTGTCACCGGGACTGCGGTCGGACTCCGGGTGGAACAGCTCTACCTGAAGCCCGTCGGACATTCCTCCGTCGTCACTGTCTGACATACGCTACCTCCGTTGCGCCGTATTGCCGTCGTATTTCGATCATGATTTTCGTACAGTCGGTTCGGATGTGCGGTTCGTCCTCCTCCCCCTGAACTGACCCGCTCCCCCGTTCCGTTCGGTTCTTTGTCTGTGCCGTCGATGACGGGAGTGTACCCACCGTCGCGTACCGTCGGTTGGGCCACTCTTGGGTGGAGTGTTACACAACCTCACCCATTAACAATCGTTGAGGTATATTAAACCTTGGGCAATATTCGCCGTGGAGCGACTGAGACGGGCGTTCTTCGCGGTCATCCCGTCCCTCGACGATGGACGAATTCCGTTTCAGCTGGCCGACGCGTTTATTGTTTGTAGGGGAGTGAGACCAACTACCGTGAGAATCCTCGACAGTCAACAAGACGAACGACTTCCGCCCGGAGGTCGACAGGAACCGGAAACTGCCGGCCAGGAGCGGGTCTAACGACGGCAGGTCGCCAAGGAACCATATCGTGTTAGATCATCTACGTGTTGTGGTTCGAGCGCTTCGTGTCGCCGCAGTTCGGATCGCCGAGCCACTGCGTGCCGACCCGGATAAATCTGGATTCCGGCTGTCGAGCCCGGAGACGAGTACGACCACGCTCGACGGCGACGTCGGCTGGGCGTCCCGGCCGCCCGCGCTACTCAGTTGCGGCCGGTGCGGTAGCGACGTCAGTCAGCACCACCCCCACGACGACATCGACTGCACGCGGTGCATCGCCGAGTTCGAGTACGACGAATTCCCGGAACTGGAACTTCAGCACTTCATCTGCCCGGTCTGTGGATCGGAGATGGAACACGGGCGACGACACCCGAGAGTCATCGACGTCCCCGAGTGGGCGACGTGTCACAGTTGTCGATACCACTGGGAGTTCAAACACGATTACTGAGCGCTCCGGTCACCCAGGACGACTCGCGTCCCCCGATCGTGTCAGACAGCGTCCCCGTGTGAAACGGTGGGTCCGGTCTCACCTGTCGCACTCCGTCGACGACAGTGTTTTAGTCGCTCCCGGTACCTGAAAGGACGTATGGTCAACGTGCCCGCGACCGCCGCAGCCGTCTTCGTCGTCGTGCTATTCGCCGTCGCGCTGCTCGCTATGGCGGCCGGAAACTTCTCTGTGGCCGGCGTTATGTTCCTGTCCGCGAGCATCGTCATCTACCTGCGAGAAAAGTGGTTGGTCGGGACCTGAAGCCGCCCGTTGGCTCCGAGTGTCCGCGGCTCGCGTTCTGCACGCACTCTCAGAGTTCTTCCATCTGCATCCGCTGGGTGATCACCGGCACCGTCGCGGTTCTGACGACCTTGTCCATCGTGCCGCCGAGGATGCCCCCGATCGTCCCGCGGTAGGCCGATCCCATCACGATCGCGTCCATCCCCTCGTCTTCGGCGTAATCGACGATCTCTTCGCTCGGTGCGCCGGTCCGCTGCACCGTCGTGCACTCGACGCCGTGTTCGTCTGCGACGTCCGAGAGGTTCCCCAGGACTTCGTCCCCGTACTCCTTGTACTCCTCTCGCATACTCTCTTCGTCGTCTCGTAGCGCCAGCGCCCGCGGCGCACCTGGCAGGTCGATGACGTAGAGTGCGTGCACCTCCGCGCCGAGTGCGGCGGCGAGTTGGATTCCGTGTTTTGCGCCCTTGATCGCCTCGTCGCTCCCGTCGTACGGTATCAGTATCTTGTCGTACATCGCTCCGAACCAATCGCACCGACACGACCCGTTTACAAATAACTTTCCGCGTTTCGAGGTGGGATCTCCCGTAGATCGCTCTCCCAGCGGGTGCGGCCGCTCTTCGAGGAGCTACTAGAGTAGTCACCACGGAGACCTATTTCGAGAGCAGTCAGTTCCGAGACTGGTATGGGGCCGATCAGTCGGCCTGTCCGGCCGCGCCGGCAGTGCCGGTCGCCTCGACCCCGGGGCCGCTCTCGATGGCGTCGACCAGAAGTTCCGCGACGTCGACGATTTCGATGTCGTCCTCGTAACCGCCCGTCTTCCGTCCGTCCTCGTACATCGTCATACACATCGGGCAGGCGACGACGAACTTCTCGACGGCGTCGCCGGCCTCGGTGTCTTCGAGCGCTTCCCGCATCCGCTCCTCGCTCGGTTTCGACTCCTCGTCGATGTCCATCCAGAGGCCGCCGCCGCCGCCGCCGCAACAGAACGACTCGTTGCGGTTACGCGGCATCTCCGCGAGCGTCGCACCCGTCGCTCTGATGAGGTCACGCGGGGCCTCGTACTCGTCGTTGTACCGGCCGAGGTGGCACGGATCGTGGTAGGTGACCGTGACGTCGAGTTCGTTGCCGCGGAGTCCCAGATTCCCGTCTTCGACCATCTCTTCGACCGCTTGGGTCCAGTGGAGGACGTCGATTTCCCCGTCCTGGTTCCACTCGCCGTCGTACTCGAACTGCATCAGCGGTTCGTCGGCGAAGTCCTCGTACTCCACCTCCGGGTACTCGTTTTTGAACGTGTTGTAGGAGTGGGGGTCCGTACAGATGATCTTCTCCGGATCGACCTCCTCGAACTTCTCGACGTGGTAGCCCGCGAGGTCGACGTAGAGGAACTCCTCGCCGAGCCGTCGGATGTCGTTGCCGTCGTACTTCTCCTCCTCGAAGAGGATGCCGTACTCCACGTCGGCGTGTTCGAGGATCTTCGCGAGCGACCGGGCGACCTGCTTGTTTCGCTCGTCGTAACTCGGGTAGTCGCCGACGTACCAGAGGTATTCGACGTCTTCCTCCCGGGCGTCGGTGACGTCGAAGTCCAGGTCCTCGGCCCACGCGGCGCGTTCGTCCGGCGGATCGCCGAACGTGTTGCCCATCCCCATGATGTTGTCGAAGGTGTCCTGGACGTTCGAGTCGACGTCTCCCTGGTCGGTGAGCTGTCGGTTCATCCGCGTGAACGATTTCAGGTGCTCGATGTCGACCGGGCAGGCGTCCATACAGGCCATACAGGCCATACAGGACTCCATCGTGGCGGCGTCGACGACGCTCTCGCCGCCGTCGGCGACGATGTCGATCTCTTCCGCGTCGCCGGCGTCGAGCGACTCGCGGTACTGCTTCAGATCGAGGATCACGTCCCGGGGATCCAGCGGCCGGCCCGAGGTCTCGGCCGGACACGCGGAGGAACACCGCCCGCACTTGGTACAGGCGTCCTGATCGAGGATCTCTTTCCAGGAGAAGTCGTCGATGCTCTCGGCGCCGGTGTCAGCGTCGAGGTCGGCCGGGATGCCCGGGAGCCGAGCGCCGGCCTTCTCGTCACGCGTCACGATGTTCGCGTACGACGAGAGCATGTGGAACGGTTTGCCGTACGGAATCGCGGCGATGAACGCGAACGCGAGCAGCGAGTGCGACCACCAGACCGCGGGGTAGATCGCCTCGGCGGTCATCTGGGTCATCCCCGCGATCGCGAACACGTCAGCGACGAACCACCCGACGAAGCTCACCGTCTCGAACTCGGGGAAGCCCGTCCCGAGGATGCGAAGCCCCTCCGTGACGTACCCGCCGACGCCGAGGAAGAAGAGCGCCCAGATGAACAGGTCGTCTTCGAGACTCGTGTGCTTGCCGTGGAGCCGCCACTCCCGCGCGGCGTAGCGCCGATACAGCGCGACGCCGACGCCGACGACGAACAGCAGTCCCATCGCGTCCATCACGAGCGAGTACGAGAGATAGAAGTCCCCCACGAAGAACGACTGTTCGGTGCCCACCAGGCCGGTGACCGGCTGGTAGATATCCATATCGATCGCGAGAATCGTCGTCCCGATGAGCAGCGTCAGAAAGCCCCACATAATGAACGCGTGCATTATGCCGCCGGTCGTATCCCGGTCGAAGAGCTTCCTGTTCGAGAGCACGATCCGCGCACTACTGACGATTCGATTCGGGAGGTCGTCGAGCCTGTCGAACCAGTCCGCCTGCCCGGCGGTGTAGCGGTCGACCCGCCGGTACACGCCGTAGACGAACACCAGGATCGTCAGGGCGGCGAGGACGTAGAACGCGATCTCGCCGAGGTGCCCGATGCCCCAGAACGTCGGTCTCGTTACGGTTCCTTCAGCAACCATTGTTGTGTATAGTTCGCCAATCTGGTCATAAAGCTTGGCACGAAGGGTGGATCGGTGCTCGGTGCTGACCGGGCTCAGCGGGTCGGCGACGCGCCATACCCGGTTTCCACCCCGTCGTGCTGAGTTCCGACGGTGGCCCTCGTCCGGTCACGTTCTGCCCGCGACCACGTCGTATCCCTCCGTTGATTGGTTGTGGTGTGCAGCGACGTCACCACAACTAAGCACCGTCCGATCGAATCCGGGAGTGACTATGAACGCACCCGCCCGATTCGACCATCCCGCGTGGACCGCTGGCGTCGCTACTGTCGTGAGCTACGGACTCGGACTACTGGGGCTCTTCGTCCTCCTGTTCGTCGTTCCGTTCGCCCTGTTCCTATTGCTGTGACGGCCTGACAGCCGTCGAGAGCGGGCCTTTCTCCGAGACCCGAACTGGACCCGATGGTCGGGACACTGGGACCGGCTGGTCGACCACCTGCCTCACCTGCTCGTTCCCTTGAGCGAACGTCCGCGGGCCCACGTAAAACGACGTGGAATATTGAGGGTGTGCTTAATTATCGTTAGATAAAGACTACGTAGACGTATGAAGGTCGGTGCTTTCAGCAGACAGGCGTGTAAAGCTATGCGACGCGACACCAACACCCAAGATGAACGAACCCCAAACTGAGGTTGTACATCGATGAGCTCAAACGAATTCCCATCGACGGCAGGTACCGTAGTGATCGGAGCTGGCATTGTCGGCAGTTCGCTCGTAGGTGAACTCGCAGATCGAGGACGCGACGACATCCTCCTGATCGATAAGGGGCCGCTCTCGGACCCCGGTGGCTCGACGGGCCACGCCTCGAACTTCATCTTCCCGGTGGAACACAGCAAGGACATGACCCAGCTGACCTCGGACAGCCGGGACATCTATCGCGAGTTCGATACGTTCACGAACTCCGGCGGGATCGAAGTCGCTCGCACCGAGGAGCGGATGGAGGAACTCAGGCGACGCGTCGTCTCCGCGAAGGCCTTCGGCGAGGAGGGAGAACTCCTCACGCCGGAGGAGGTCGAGGAACTCGTCCCCTACGTCAACACCGACATCATCAAAGGCGGGTTCTACAGCACGGGTGCCGGCACCTGTGACCCGCTCCGCGCCGGCGAACTCTACCGTCAGCAGGCCGAGGAGAAGAACGCGCTCCGAACGGCGCCGAACACGGAGGTCACCGACCTCCACGTCGAGGACGGCGAGATCACCGCCGTCGAGACCGACAAAGGGACCGTCCGGGCCGACGAGGTCGTCATCGCCGCCGGGCTCTGGAGCCCGGCGATCGCGGATATGGCCGGCGTCGACATTCCGCTCACGCCCGCCGTTCACCAGATGGTCTCTGTGGGTCCCGTCGAGCGCTTCGAGGACGGCGAGGGCGAGATCAACTACCCCGTCATCCGGGATATGGACACCCAGATGTACGAGCGGCAGCACGGCAACGACATCGAGGTCGGCTCCTACGAGCACCGACCCATCCTCTGGGACGTCGAAGACGTCCCATCCATCGAGGAATCGCCGCTGTCGCCCACCCAGCCGCCGCTCACCGACGACGCCTTCGAGCCGTCGATGGAGCACGCGCTCGAAATTATCCCGGACGTCCTCGACGACCCGGACGCCGGGATTCGTCACTCCATCGACGGGCTGCTCTCCGTTACGCCGGACGGCCACCCGCTGCTCGGCCCGATCCCCGAGGTCGACGGGCTCTGGTCCTGTGCGGCCATCTGGATCAAGGAGGCGCCCGCGATCGCCCGCGAGGTCTCGAAGTGGATGACGAAGGGTCACCCCGACATCGACATCGTCGCCCACGACCACGTCGCCCGCTTCGACGAGTACGGCGAGACGAACGAGTTCGTCAAGAGCCGCGCCCACGAGGGCTACCAGAAGATCTACGGCATCGTTCACCCGCGCGAGCAGTGGCAGTCCACCCGCCCCCTGCGGACGAGCGCCTTCTACAACCGCCAGGAGGACCTCGACGCGGAGTTCTTCGAGGCCGGTGGCTGGGAGCGCCCGCGCTGGTTCGAGTCCAACGCCGACCTCGTCGACAAATACGAAGATCAGATCGAGGACCTCCAGCGCCCCAACGAGTGGGACAGCCGCTGGTGGTCGGACATCATCCTCGGCGAGCACCTCCACCTGCGGAACAACGTGGGGATGATCGGCGACACGGGCTTCGGCATCTTCGACATCATCGGCAGCGACGCCTACGAGAATATGGAGCGGCTCTGCGTCGCCTCGATGGACATCGACGTTGGCGACGCCGCGTACACGCCGATTCTCGCGCCGAACGCCGGGTTCGTCGCCGACCTGACGGTCGCGCGCTTAGGAAAGAACCACTACCGTGTGATCACCGGCGGCGCCCACGCGGGTCAGGACCGCACGTGGTTCGGCAACCACCTCGAAGGCGACGCGGAACTCATCGGCCGCTCCTCGGAACTGTGCACGCTGGGCGTGTGGGGGCCGAACGCGGAAGCGCTGATGGACTCCATCAGCGAGGAGCCGATGACCGCCGACTCCTTCGACTTCGCGGAGATGAAAGAGGTGACGATCAACGGGGTCACGGCGAAAGCGCTGCGGATCTCCTACGTCGGGGAGTTCGGGTGGGAGATCTACGCGCCGATGGACCGCGGCCAGCGCCTCTGGGACACGATCTACGAGGCCGGCCAGGAGCACAACATCCGCCCGGTCGGCACCGGCGTCTACGGTGAGACGGGTCGGATGGAGAAGGGGTACCGCCTGATGGGCGCGGAACTCGAAATCGACTACAACCCCGCCGAAGCCGGGCTGACGTTCCACGGCGTCAAGGACGCGGACTTCATCGGGAAAGACGCGTACGCGGAGGCGATCGACGAGGAGAACACGGCGACGCTCTGTACCCTGTCGGTCACGGACCACGCGCCCGACGGCGGCGAGCCCCGGTTTATGACCGGCGGCGAGCCCATCCTCGATCAGGATGGCGAGGTGCTCATCGACGACGAGGGCCGCCGCTCCTACGTCACGTCGGCGGGGACGGGCCCGTCGGTCGGCAAGCACCTTCTCCTCTCCTATCTGCCGCAGGAGTACGCCGAGGAGGGTCAGGAACTGCAGGTCGAGTACTTCGGCCAGCACTACCCGGTGGAAGTCGAGGTCGCGGGCAACGGCGGCGTCTTCGACCCCGAGAACGACCGGCTGTTCCGCAACGAGTACTAACGGGAGGAAACGGAGCACACACCTATGGAGATACTCACAGCAATCAAGCGCGTGCCGGAGACGGGCGCGAAGGTATCGCTCACTGACGACAAGCTCGACATCGACACGACGTCGCTGGGGTTCACGTTCAGCCCGCACGAGGAGTGCGCGGTCGAGGAGGGCGTCCAACTCGTCGAGGACCACGGCGGCAACGTGACCGTCCTGACCCTCGGCGAGGAGGATGCCACGGAACAGCTTCGCTCGGCCATCGCGATGGGTGCCGACGACGGTATGCTCCTCGATGGGGGCGACGACGAGTGGGGCCCCGCCGCGACCGCGACGGCCATCGCCGAGGCGGTCGAGACGAGCGACACGGACTTCGACCTGCTGCTGTTCGGTAACGAGTCCGCCGACGCGGCGAACCACCAGGTCGGCGTTCGGGTGGCCGAAGAACTCGGCCTGCCCTGCGTGACGGGCATCAAAGACCTCGACGTCGGGGAGGGCGTCGCGACGGCCAAGCGCGAGATCCCCGGCGGCTCGGAAGTCTACGAGGTCGACCTGCCGGCGGTCGTCACGGTCAAAGAGGGCCTGAACGAGCCGCGGTACCCCTCGATGCGCGCGAAGATGCAGGCGCGGAAGGCCTCCGTCGAACAGACCGAACCCGAACCGCGCGAAGACGACCTGGAACTGGTCGAACTCGAAGTGCCCGAGACCGACGACAGTCCCGCCGAGATCATCGGGGAGAGCCCCGAGGCGGCCGAGGAGGTCGTCGACGTGCTCGAAGAACTGGAGGTAGTCTGAGATGGTACTCACGCTCGTCGAATACGACGATGAGGGACTCGACGACGTGTCGCTGCAGGCGCTGACGCTCGCGCGGGACGTCGCGGAACAGGCCGACGAGCCCCTGGAAGCGATCGCGTTCGGGGCCGGAGCCGCAGACGTCGCTGGCGAGGCCGGCGACCACGGCGTCGAAACGCTGCACGCCGTCGAGGACGACGCGCTCGACGATTACGCGCCGGAAGCGTACGGTCGAGCGGTCGTGCAGTGCGCCGAGGAGGTCGGCACGGAAGCCGTGATCGGGCCCGGGACGGACCGGGGAGCGGAGACGCTCGCGCACGCGGCTTCGAAGCTCGACGTGACGATGGCCGCGGAAGTCACGGACGTCGAAGTGGGTGAGTCGTACGAACTCACCCGGCAGCGCTGGGGCGGCACGCTGATCGAACACTCGAAGCTCAGCGCCGACACGAACCTGTTGACGGTGGCGGCCAACGAGGTCTCGGTTTCGACGACCGGCGGCGACGCGGCCGCGGTCGAGGCCTTCGCGCCGGACGTCCGGGACGGCGACCTCCGCGTGCAACTCACGGCGGTCGAGGAGTCCGACGTCGAGGGCGTGCCGCTGGGGGAGGCCCGGGTGGTCGTCTCCGGCGGCCGCGGGACCGACGGCGACTTCTCGGAACTCGAAGCGCTGGTCGAGAACGTGCCGAACGCGGCGCTGGGGTCCTCACGGGCGGCAGTCAACGAGGGCTGGCGGCCGCACGACGATCAGATCGGGCAGACGGGTGCGAAGATCGCGCCCGAAATCTACATCCCCGCCGGAATCAGCGGGGCGGTCCAGCATATGGTCGGGTGTAAGGGCGCGGAGAACATCCTCGCGATCAACACGGATCCGGAAGCGGCGATCATCCAGAAGGCCGACTGGGCGGTGATCGCGGACCTCCACGAGGTGGCCCCGGCGATCGCCGACGAACTCGAAGCCCGCGGCCACTCCGAGTAACGGACCCGCTGGTATTTTTTCGTCGCGATCGTGGTTTTCCCTCTGCCGTTCTGCGTCGGTGCGACCCGACTCTCTCTGGAAGACGGGGAGACTGATTCTCTCCAGCCTACGTGCCCACCGGACGCAGCGCGAAGGCGGCGAGGCCGGCTCCCACGACTAACACGGCGCCGACGTAGAAC
This sequence comes from Halobellus litoreus, assembly GCF_024464595.1. NCBI lineage: Archaea > Methanobacteriati > Methanobacteriota > Halobacteria > Halobacteriales > Haloferacaceae > Halobellus > Halobellus litoreus. The sequence goes on from NZ_JANHAW010000003.1 coordinate 98,999, forward strand.
GCCATCGACCAGCCGAGCGTCGCGATCAGCGCGCCGGTCACGGTGCCGCCGAACACCCCGCCCGGCACTTTCGCGGTGTAGATCGCCGCGTAGTTCTCCGAAGAGCGGGCCTCGCCGTAGTAGCGGCCGACGAGGCTCGGGAAGATCGCGAACACCGGACTCCGGAAGAACGCCGCCGCGGCCACGAACGCGACGAACAGCGACGCGTGCCCGCGAGTCCCGCTCGCGACCGCGCCGGCCAGCGTCAGCCCGCACAGCACGAGCGATGCGCCGGCGGTCCGCTCCTCGCCGAGTCGGTCCGACAGTCCGGCGAGGACGAGCAGCCCCGCCCCGTCCGCCAGCGCGATGCTCGACGCGACGGTCGTCGCCGCCGACGCCGAGAGGCCGAGTCCGGTCGCGAAACCCACTGACTGTCCGATCAGCATCAGCCCCACGCCGTTGACGACGACGAGCACGCCGTAGAAGACCCAGAACTGCCAGGTCCGGGCGGCGGTTCGCCACCCGACTGCGTCGGTGGGGTCGTCGGAAGCGGCCGGCGAAACCGAGCTGTCAGCGTCGTCTGCGTCGGATACGTCCTCCGCGAGGTCCTTTGAGTCGGCTGCATCACCCGCGTCCGCGGCCGCCTCGGCCGGTTCCGCCCCGCTGTCGACGCCCACTGCCGAACCGGACACCGATTCCGGATCTCTGAGTAGTCCAGCGGCGAGCAGGCTCACGATCCCGACCGCGACTCCCAGCACGAGCAGCGTCCGGGTGAAGGCGGCGTCGATCGATCCCCTGACGAGCGGGATCACCACGAAACTCACCCCGCCGTAGGCCATCGAGACGATGCCGGTCGCCAGGCCGCGGTACTCGTCGAACCACTTGACCGGCGTGTTGACCGCCACCGTGTACGCGATGCCGGCGCCGACTCCGCCGATCGCGTACGAGGCGTACGCCACGGGCAGCGTCGGAGCGACGCCCAGACCGACGTACCCCGCAGTCATCAGCGCGGCCGCGGCCACGAGGAGCTTCCGCGGCCCGTACCGGTCCCGGACGCTCCCGGCCGGCAGTTGGACGAGCGTCTGCGTGATCACGAAGAGCGTGAAGACGGTCCCGAGCGCGGTCGGGGAGGCGGAGATGCGCGTTCCGACGGCGGCGCTGAGCGACGACCAGACGAACTGGTAGGTTCCGGCCCCGCCCATAATGGCCGCGCCGACCGCCACGAAGGCCCACCGACGCATCGATCGCTGACGACTCACGTGATCGGTTCGACGGGTCCGGGTAATAGACCTTTAGAAACCCGACGGCGCGCTACTCGGTCGCTCTGGTGACGTCCTCGACGGTGTAGTCGGCGGCTTCGATGGCGTCGACGATCGACGCGGCGTGTTCGGCGCCGCTGGTCTCGACGGTGAACACGAGGTAGGCCTCGCCGACTTCGAGGTCCTCGACAGAGCGGTCGTGGCGGACGTCGTGGATGTTCGCCTCCTGGTCGGCGATGATGCCGGAGAGTTCGTGCATCTTCCCCGGACGGTCGTCGATGCGGACCCGCAGGCGGATGCGCTGTTTCCGCTGGGTCAGCGCGTGGACGACCACCGTTTGCAACTGCGTCATATCGAGATTGCCGCCGCAGAGCAGCGGCATCACGGTCTCGCCCGACACGTCGAGGTCGTCGCTCAGGAGTGCCGCGACCGACGCCGCGCCAGCGCCCTCGACGACCTGTTTGGCGCGCTCCATCAGGAAGAGGATCGCCTGCGCGATCTCGGTGTCGGTGACGGTGACGACCTCGTCGACGTTGGCCTGGATGATCGACAGCGTCGCCTCGGAGATGCCGCCGGTGGCGATGCCGTCGGCGATGGTGTCGACCTCGTCTAACGTGACCGGGATGCCCTTGTCGAGGCTCTCGTGGACCGTTTCCGCGCCGGTGGCTTGGACGCCGACGACGCGCGTCTCCGGCGAGAGGTGCTTCAGCGCCGTCGAGACGCCGCTGATGAGGCCGCCGCCGCCGATGGGGACGATCACGGTGTCGGCGTCGGGGCAGTCGTGGTACATCTCCGATCCGAGCGTCCCCTGCCCGGCGATGATGTCGACGTCGTCGTAGGCGTGGACGAACTCCGCGTCGCTGTCCTCGACGGCGGCCTGGGCGTGGCTCATCGTCTCCTGGAAGTCCTTGCCCTTCAGTTCGACCGTCGCGCCGTAACTCCGGGTGGCGTCGACCTTCGCCTGCGGGGCGTCCTCGGGCATGTAGATGGTCGAGTCGGCGCCGCACCTGGTGGCCGCGAGGGCGACGCCCTGGGCGTGGTTGCCGGCGCTGGCGGCGACGAACTCGCTCACGCCGTTCGCGACGTCCTGGCTGATCTTGTTGTAAGCGCCGCGGGTCTTGAACGACCCCGTCCACTGGAGGTGTTCCATCTTCAGGTACACCTCCGCGTCGACGAGTTTGCCGAGCGACGTGCTCTTTTCGACCGGCGTCTGTTTGACGACAGTGTCGTCGTCGAGGCGTTCTCGTGCGCGTTCGATGTCGACGTACTGCACGGGCAATTCGTCGGTGTCGTCTTCGGGGTCGTGTGCTGTTTCGGTCATTGGTTGTGGCGTGCTTGCAGCGGACCACGGGATGCCGACGCGGCGTCGACCCGTGGCGGGATCGTCGTCCAGTTCGTGTGTGTCGAATTCGTGCGGGGGGCTCTTCAGTCTCCGGACGCAGATCGGTCAGCGAACGATCTTCTCGCGGCCGGGGTCGAACAGCGGCTCGTCCCGGACGGTCGCCTCGTACAGCTCGCCCTCGCAGCGGACCTGGACGTCGGTCCCGGCGTCGGTGTACTCCGTCGGGAGGTACGTGTAGGCGATCGATTTCCCGATGCTGTACCCGAAGTCCGCGGCCTGCACGTAGCCCACGGGTTCGCCGTCGACGAGGACCGGCCGGCCGCTGAGGAGGACGTCGTCCGAATCGTCGAGCGTGATCGGCGTGATTTCGTCGTCGATACCCGCTTCCTTCGCCGATTCGAGCGCCTCGCTGCCGACGAAGTCGGTGTCGAGGTCGACGGCGAAGCCGAGGCCGGCCTCGTAGGGGTTCGAGTCGGTGTCGATGTCGGTGCCCCACAGCCGGTAGCCCTTCTCCAGACGCATCGACTCCAGCGCGCCGCCGCCCATCGGCCGCACGTCGAGGTCGTCCCCGGCGTCCCGGAGCGTCTCCCAGAGTCGCTGGCCGTACTCGGTCGGCGCCCACAGCTCCCAGCCGAGTTCGCCGACGTAGGAGACCCGCAGCGCGATCACGGGCACCTCGCCGACGTAGATCTGCTTGGCCGTGAAGTACGGGAACCCGTCGTTGGAGACGTCGGCGTCGGTGACTCGCTGGAGCAGGAGGCGGGATTTCGGCCCCCAGAGACCGATCGTGCTCCTCGCGCCTTCTTCGACGGTGACCGAGACGGTCTCGGGTGCGTGCTCCTTCAGCCACCCGCCGTGGATCCCCGGCGAGTTGCCGCCGCCGGTGGTGACGAGGTACCGCTCGTCGTCGAGTCGGACGACCGTCACGTCCGCGAGGATGCCGCCGCCCTCGTTCAGGAGGAGCGAGTAGCGGACCTTACCGACGTCCATCTCGACGTCGTTGCTGCACATCCGCTGGAGGAACGCCTCCGCCTCGCTCCCCTCGACGACGATGCTGCTGAAGGAGGTCATGTCGAACATCGACACCGCGTCGCGGGTATGGAGGTGTTCGGCGCCCTCGATCGCCGAGCGGTTGATTCCCCGCCAGCCCTCCTGCTCGGGGATCTCCTCGTCGTACTGCTCGACGAGGTCGGCGTTCGATTCGTACCACTGTGCGGACTCCCAGCCGCCGGACTGGTAGAACTCCGCGCCCAGTTCCTTCTGCTGGTGATAGAAGGGGCTCGTCCGGAGGCCGCGGTGCTCGTCGGGCTGCCAGCGCGGCTCGACGATGCTGTAGACCTGCTGGTAGCGCTTCGCGCCCTTGTCCACGAAGTAGTCTTTCTCGCCCGCGTGCGGCTCGAAGCGTCGGACGTGCACGCCGCCGGTGTCGACCGGCCCGGAGGGAAGTCGCGGCACGCCGTTCTCCATCCACTCGGCGACGATCTTCCCGTAGCCGCCCGAGTGCGTCCACCAGATGGCGAGCGCGCTCCAGAGGCCCTCGACCTGCGCGGTCGGCCCCACGGCCGGCATCCCGTCGGGCGTGAAGACGAAGATGCCGTTCTCGGTCATCTCGTATTCGACGTCCGCGGTCGCCGGCAGCAACTCGTCGAACGCCTGCTTCGCGGACTTCTCTCGGTCCGGATGGGTCGGCTGCTCCCAGTGTTCCCGGGTGAAGCCGCGGACAGACGCCTGTCGGTCGTCGTTCTTCCCCATCGCGTCGGGATCGACCGAGAGCGTCTCGTGGTTGTACGACCCCATTCCGAGGGAGTCGCCGTGGGTCCGGAAATAGAGGGAGTTGTCCTGGTCGCGGCCGACCGGCTGGCTCGGGGCCTCGCTCATGTACTCCTGGATGTCGCGGTCTCCGGGCACCAGCAGTCCGTCGGTGTTCGATCCGACGCCCGAATCGGCGCCGGCGAGTTCGTCCATCGGTTCCGTAACGACGTACTGGTGTTCGACCGGCGCGATCGGGAGGTCGAGGCCGGCCATCTTCCCGGTCTGGTAGCCCCAGTTGTTCGTCGCGACGACGCAGCGCTCGCAGTCGATCGTTCCCCGGTCGGTCTCGACCGCCCCGATCTCGCCGCCGGCGACGTCGAGGTCGGTGACTTCGGTGTTGCCGTAGAAGTCCGCACCGGAGTTCGCGATGTACCACTGCAGCGCGGCGATGCCGTCGACCCGACCGTCCGTCGGGGAGTAGTAGCCGCCGAGGATCTCCTCCTCGTCCACCAGCGGCAGGTGTTCGGTGACTTCCGCCGGCGAGAGGAGTTGCGGGTCGGGGAGGCCGTAGGACTCCGCCCACTCGACCCGCCGCTCGAGGAAGTCCATCCGCTCCTCGCTGCGGGCGAGTTCGATGCCGCCGACCTCGTCGTAGACGCCGGCGTCGGAGAGGAGCCGACTCGTGTAGTGCGCCGTCTTCGTCTGGAGTTTCGACGGCGACGTCTGGAATATGATCCCCGGCGCGTGGACCGACGATCCGCCGGTGACCGGCAGCGGTCCCTGATCGATCACGACGACGTTCTCCGCACCCAACTCGGTGAGATGATAGGCGACGCTACAGCCGACCGCCCCGGCCCCGATGACGACGGTTTCCGCCTGCGACGGCAGTTCCGGATTGCTCATTAGTTCTCATCTGCCGGTGACGGTGTGACGGGCATAAATACATTGGTGGGCCCGTATACGGGGCGAAGAAACCCACACATCGGTGATTATTTCATCGATTTGTGTGTGTTCACAACGCGCGACGTCCGGCCACCGAACCCCCTCGCCGGGATCGGCAAAACCACAGACTGACAACCGATCGAAAGAACGAGCGGCGGCTGCAGTCCGGTGGCCGTCTCGCGGTTCACGCCCGCGGTCCGGGATCGCGGTCGCGAATCGCATCGAGGAGATCACAGAGCGCGTCGGCGGACCGATCGAGCAGTTCCTCGCCGAGTTCGGCGCTCGACTCCCGCGGGTCGCCCACGACGCCGTTGTCGGTGAACTCCTCGGAGTCGACAGCGAGGTTGACGCGTCCCTGCCAGTCGCCCCAGCGGTCGCTCCCGCCCTCGGCCGCCTCCTCCAGGCGGTCCTCGTGGACGGTCTCGGGGTTCGTATGTCGGAGCAGCGACGTCTCCAGCGGGCCGGCGTGGCCCATCTCGGAACTGTGGTCGCCCACCTCGTCGAACCACGTGAACGGAACGGCGAGGGCGTCGTCGTGGCGGACGATCCGCGCCGTCACCTCGTTCAGCGCTCCGATATTGCCCCCGTGGCCGTTCACGAGGACGACGCGGTCCCAGCCGTGCGAGGCGAGGCTTCCGACGACGTCGCGGACGTACGCGCGGAACGTCGACTCCGTCGTCCACAGCGTTCCGGAAAAACGGCGGTGCTCCTCGGCGATACCGACCGGGATCGCGGGCGCGACGATCACGGGGTCGGCGTACCGCTCTGCGGCTGCCGCGGCGACGGCTTCGGCGTCCAGCGTGTCGGTACCGAGCGGTGCGTGCGGGCCGTGCTGTTCCGTGCTGCCGACCGGCAGCAGTGCAACCTCCGCCTCCGACTTCTCGGCGTCGGTCCACGTCTCGCGTTCCAGATGCATACGCGGCGGTTCTTCGAGCGATCGGATAAAAGACGCGACGCGCCTGCGATTTCGAGACGTCTCGACCGCCGTTCAGTTCGTGGCCCGCAGGTCGGTACGCTCCCGGTATCAGCTGGCCTCCCAACGGTTAGTCCAATCGATCGAGCGTGCCGTAGAGCTCCTCGTTCTGGACGTGGGTACAGAACTGTGCACACAGCCGACAGCAGTCGGCGGCGTCGGTGAACGTCCGGACGCTGGCGTCCCAGCGCGCGTTGACCGATCCGAGCATCGCACTCCGAACCGACGGTTCCGTCGCCACCATCACGCGGCGCGCGCGCTCCGGCGGCGTCGCGTCGGCGGCCTGCCCGCGCATCCCCTCGGTCGACAGCAGGTCTTCGAGGACGCTTCCGATCTCGACCCCGACGCCGAGATTGTCGCCCACCTGCGGGGCGACGAACACGACCGCGTTGCTCGCCCGCGCGAAGGCGATGCTCTGCGTCGCGGCGTCCATCTCGTCCAGCGAAATCCCGACGTCGATCGCGAGAAAGGCGTTGAACCCGCGGTCGCGCAGACAGTCCCGCGTCTCTTGGAGGAGGCGCAACACCTCGTCCTCGGCGTACTCGCCGCTGGTTTCCTCCCAGGTCGCGAACGACGGCGCGTCGCGTTCGACGTCCGCGTCGTCGGGGAGGAGTGCGTCGACGTCGAACGTCCGGTACGGGCCCATCAAATAGACCAGAAACCGCTCGCGTCGCGGCGGTGCGAGGGCCTGGGAGTCACCGACTGCCCGAGGCAGACTGTCGACGATTCGTTGCCGCATTCGAGCGCCCGGTTCGACGGTATAATATATAAATATCGGGATTCTCAGAACTTTTCTAGTCGAGAACGACTAAGTACTTCGCGAGTCAACGTTCGACCGAGTCGTTCCAGATGGCAGAAACCGACCGCCCAAACGATGGCGTCCGACGGCCGGAGCCGCCGCTCCCCGACGAGAGCGGGCTCACGCTCGAGGAGTACCTGGCGATGCAGCGGGCGATCAGCCACCGGACGCGCTTTCGAATCTTGCGAACGCTCGTCGCCAACGACGAACTGAGCGCCGCCGACCTCAAGGCCGCGGTCGACGTCGAGGCGCACAACTTCCACTACCACCTCGACGAACTGGTCGACGTCGGCCTCGTCGACAAGCGCCAGCGACGGACCGCAGACAGTCAGGGATTCTACACGTACTACCGACCGACCGCGATGGGTCGCGGAATCCTCGAACACGGGGTCGAGGAGCTGATGCGTCGCGAACGCGAGTTCGACGATACCTACGCCTGATCGCGTGCTCTCCCGGGACTTTTTACCGCGCGCCCGCTCCCTCGGCGTATGGACTACGACCCCGTGAGGCACGCGGTGTCCGATCGCCAACTCGGACACTTCCCCTCCGGCCGCGACGTCTCCGTCACCGTCCACCGCTACGCGGGCGGCGACGGCCCGACGGTGTTCGTCCAGGCGGCCCAGCACGGCATCGAACTCAACGGCCCGGCGGCGCTGCGCCGCCTCCACGACCGCCTCGTCGACGCCGAGATCGCGGGCACGGTCGTCGCCGTCCCCGTCACGAACCCCATCGCGTTCGATCACCGGTCCTATCTGACGCCGGAGGCCTACGACGCCTTCCACTCGAACTTCAACCGGATCTGGCCGGGCGATTCGAACGGGAGCTTCCAGGAGCGACTGGTGGCGAACCTCTGGCCGCTCGTCGAGGAGAGCGACGCCGCCGTCGACCTCCACACCGGGATGCCAGAGATGCTCGAACACGTCCGGTTCAGTCGGGCCGACGACGACGCCCGGGCGCTCGCGGAGGCGTTCGGGACGGAGGTCCTCCTGGCTGACGACGACGCGGTCGGCGACGACGCGGTCGGCGACGACGCGGTCGACGACGAGTTCTCGGGGAAGTTCCGACTCGCGGCGGCGCAGGCGGGCGTCCCGGCGATCACCGCCGAGCTCTCGAACAGCCGGACCGTCACGCGCTCGGCCGTCCAGTCGGGCGTCGACGGCGTCCTGAACGTCCTCCGTCGGCTGGACGTCCTCGACGGACCCCGCGCGTCGACGCCGGACCAGCAACTCCTCCGAGACGACACGCCGCGGGTCGTCGCCGAGGAGTCCGGACTCTTCGAACTCCGATCGGACCTCGGCGTCGGCGACGAAGTGAGCGCGGGCGAGGAACTCGGCGCGGTGTTCGACCCGGCGTCGTTCGAACGACTGGAGACCGTCACCGCGAGCGCCGCCGGCGTCCTGTACTCCGCTTCCCGCGGCGGCGTCGTCGTGACCGGCGAGCGAATCGTGAGCATCGCAACGGTGCCCTGACCGGCTCTCTCGTTTTCGTCGCCTCCGTCCCCCGGAGTCTCCCACCGGGGGTTCAGCATTTGAAGGCCCTCAGCATTCCGCACGCACTGTTACCCAACCACAATGTGTTAGATACTGTCAGTGATATGGCGATGCAGCCGCACTCATCGTTCGACGCTCTCTCTCGCGTGATCGAACGGCTCGGAACCGACGGTCGAACCGTGCGTCGGGTCGAAGCGGCTGCGAGTGCGGACGAGCGCGACAGCGGTTCGCTCCGCGCCACCGTCGATGTCGTGATCCCGTTCTGTGAGGCCGTCTCGTCGGGCGCGGCCTCGTCGCTCGAAGCCACCGCAGCCAGCGTCGACGACGGCGAACTCAATCTCACAGTTCAGTTACCAGTATTTCCGGACGCGTCGACGGACGCTGCGGAGGCGCTGCCGGACGGAACGAGGGTTTCGGCCAACTCGACCGACGCGCGGTTCGAGGGCGGGCACGTCCTCGTGTCGTTGGACGTCGTGATCGAGGCGGATTCGTCCTCCGATACTCGCTCCGCGGGTCGGTCGGCCGCGGCCGACGCCGACACGCCTGAGCCCGGACCGACCGCGTCCGCGGTGACCGACGGGGCCGGAATGCCGTCCGGTGCACTGGACGCGTCCGCAGGAACGGACGACGCCGAGCGGCCCGAATCGGAGATGCCGTCGGCGTTCGGTGAGACGGCGACTGAATCGGCCGTCGATGACACTGAAACAGATACCTCGACGGCCGCCACTGCGGACTCGGTCGACGATTCCGACGACGCGTCGTCGCTCGCGGCCGCGCGCGACGACTCGGTGCCGCCGTACGAGGACACGCCGTACCTTCGGCGCCTCTACGAGTCGTGTGACACTTTCGAGGAGATGAGTCAGCGGATCGAGATGGACGTCTCCGACGAGACCGTCCGTCGATATATGATCGAGGCGGGGGTCCACTCGCCGACGTCCTACGAGACGGGCGCGGCAGCCGCTGAGTCGGTCGATAGCGAAGAACCGGCCGATCGGTCCCCGTCCGCTGAAAGCGACATCTCGGCCGGTCCCTCGACCGCGGACGGAGGCGACGAACGGGTCGAGGACGACGCCCGGGCCGATCCGCTTCCGGACGATCAGCTCGTCGCCGACGGGATCGGCTTCCCGGATCGGTTGACGCTCCACGACGTCGTCGATGCCGTCGTCGACGCCCGGACGGTCCACGAGGTCGGCCGCGAACTCGGCCTGGAGCACGACCGGACGCGACAGCTCCTCCGTCAACTCAACGTCCTCGATCTCGTTCTGCGGCGCGTCTCCGACGACCCGAAACGGGAGACGTCCGTCGAGGACGTGGCGGCGCGTATCCGACAGTGCGCGCCCGACGGAACCTGAAACGCACGGAAGCGACTATCCGAAGGGTCTCACCGCCTCGGAGTCGTCGCCTCTCCGGAGGGCAAAGAGGGCTCACGGACGGGAGTAGCTCTCCCCGAGGAGCGAAACGCTCCCCCGCGTGCCAATAGACAAAAGTACGTCCCTCTCTATCGTTAGGTAAGGATGTCCGTTGGTACACAGCGCGGGGTCGCAGATGGTGTAACGCAGTTGTTGAACACGGCACGCTTCGAGTTGATGCCGTTCGACAGTTTCGAGGGAGAGCTTTCGGAGTTGCCGGCGGGAGCGACCGTGGCGATCACGACGTCGCCACAGTTAGGGATCGACCGAACGGTCGAGAAGTGCGAGGAGGCCGCCGAAGCCGGCTACGAGGTGGTTCCCCACATCGCGGCCCGGTACATCGAGGGCCCAGAGGAACTGGAAGAGATCGCCCGTCGACTGACCGAGGCCGGAATCACGGACATCTTCGTGCCAGGGGGCGACAAAGAGGAGGCAGTCGGCGAGTTCGAATCCGCCTACGACCTGCTCGTGGCGCTGGACGAACTGGAGTACGAGTTCGACGAGGTCGGGATCACGGGCTACCCGGAGGGTCACGACTTCATCTCCGACGAGGAACTGGCGGAGGCGATGGAGAAGAAAGCGCCCTACGCGACGTACATCGTGACGCAGCTGTGTTACGACTCCGACACCATCCTCGAGTGGATCGAAGACATCCGCGCCCGCGGGATCGATCTCCCCGTCGAGGTGGGGATTCCGGGCGTGATGAAGTACGAGAAGCTGATAAACATCTCTCGGAAAGTGGGCGTCGGCGACTCCGTGAAGTTCCTGCGGAAGACCACGGGAATCGTGGGCTTCATCAAGCAGTTCATCGGGTCGCGCGGGCGGTACAAGCCCGACGATCTGATCGAGGGGCTCGCCCCGTACGTCGACGACGAGACGTACAAACTCCAAGGGCTCCACATCTACACGTTCAATCAGACGTCCGACCTCGAATCCTGGCGGCAGAGCCGATTGAACGGCTAACAGGACTCCGCACGGCTGCGTTCCCCTCTCTTACTCTCTCCACCCAGACGCGCCACTAACCAGTCTCGCGTCTGTCGCGCGTCAGTTCGGGGCGAGACCGCACCGGCCACAGCCTATCGGACTCCTTTCACGTTGTGTCAGCAGATACCATTATCCGACGCTGGGCCCGAGACGCTAGCGTATGACGTATGAAACCGTCGCGGCGGTCGATCCCGCCGTCGCGGAGGCCCTCGAAGGCGAGCGGACGAGACAGAACGAGACGCTGGCGATGATCGCGAGCGAGAATCACGTCTCTGAGGCCGTGATGGAGGCTCAGAGTTCCGAACTCACGAACAACTACGCGGAAGGATATCCGGGGGAGCGGTACTACGCGGGCTGTGAGTACGCCGACGAGGTCGAGGAGTTGGCCATCGGGCGGGCCAAGGAGTTGTGGGGCGCCGAGCACGTGAACGTCCAGCCCCACTCTGGCTCGCAGGCGAATATGTCGGTCTACCTGGCGATGCTCGAACCCGGGGACAAAATCCTCTCGCTGGACCTCACCCACGGTGGGCACCTCTCGCACGGTCACCCCGCGAACTTCGCGGGGAAGACCTACGAGGTCGAACAGTACGAGGTCGACGAGGAGACGGGCTACGTCGATTACGAAGGGCTGGCGGAGACTGCCCACTCGTTCGATCCGGACATCATCGTCTCGGGGTACTCCGCGTACCCCCGCGAGGTCGAGTGGGAGCGCATTCAGGAGACCGCCGACGCCGTCGACGCGTACCACCTGGCGGACATCGCCCACATCACGGGCCTCGTCGCCGCCGGCGTGCACTCCTCGCCGGTCGGCGTGGCGGACTTCGTGACGGGGTCGACCCACAAGACCATCCGGGCGGGGCGCGGCGGGATCGTGATGTGCGACGCGGAACACGCCGATGCCATCGACGCCGCGGTCTTTCCCGGCGCGCAGGGCGGGCCGGCGATGCACAACGTCGCGGGCAAGGCCGTCGGGTTCGGCGAGGCCCTCTCCGACGACTTCCAGGCCTACGCCGAACAGACCGTCGCGAACGCCCAAGCGCTGGCCGATCAGCTTCAGGAGAACGGCTTCAGCCTGGTCTCCGGCGGCACCGACAACCACCTCCTCCTCGTGGACCTGCGGCCGTCGCACCCCGATACGACCGGCAAGACGGTCGAGTCGGCCCTGGAGTCCGTCGGAATCGTCCTGAACGCGAACACGGTCCCGGGCGAGACGCGCTCTGCGTTCGATCCCAGCGGCGTCCGGATCGGCACGCCCGGCGTCACGACCCGCGGGTTCACCGAGTCGACGTGCCGAGAGGTCGCGGACCTCATCGCGCGCGTCATCGAGGACCCCGAGAGCGAGGAGACGCGCTCGGCGGTCGCCTCGCGCGTCGACGAACTCACCGACGAGTATCCGCTGTACGAGTAGCGGCCGATCGGCGGTCTCCCATTCCTGTCAGGTAAGAACGATGACCTGGTTATAATTGTAACTACGATAAACAATTGTGTGGTATGTACCAGGTACTTGTGCCAGTCGACGACGACGAGAACAGGGCGCTCAACCAGGCGCGGTACGTGGCGAGCCTCCCGGACGCCGAATCGGAGGTCGAGGCCACTGTGCTGACCGTCGTCCCGCCGAGCAGTCTCGACACCGTCGACGACGTCACGTTCGACGAGTTCGGGGCGGCGGTTGGGGCCGCAGACCACCTCGAATCCAACGGCATCGCGGTGAACCGTCGCGTCGGCGACGGCGGCGTCGCGGCGGAAATCGCCAGGATCGCCGACGAACTCGACTGCGACGAGACAGTGATGGGCGGCCGGAAACGGTCCGGAATCTCACCGATCCTGCTCGGGAGTACCGTCCGCGAGGTCTTCGTCTCGACGGACCGCCCGGTCACGATCACCGGGACCGAGATGGTGATCGACGACGGGCCGCGAGAGCTGCTCCTGCCGGTCGATCGCAACGTCGAACGGGCGCGTCACCAAGGGGCCTACGTGAGCAGCCTCCCAGACGCCGCGAACGAGGTCTCCGTCACGGTGATGTACGTCTTCCCGCATCAGGACTACGCCGGCGCGCCGCCGCACGACTTCGAGGAGATCGGCGCGGCGGTTGCGGTTGCGGAGATGCTCGAAGAACGCGGTGTGTCCGTCGAGCGCGTCGCCGTGGGCGGCGAGGTGACCCGGAAGATCCTGGCGACCGCCGAGGACCGAGAGGCCGACGGGATCGTGATGGGCGGTCGCCGGCGTTCGGGCGTCCAGAAGGCGATCCTGGGGAGCATCGCGGAGGACGTGATGCTCTCGGCTGACCGGCCGGTGACGCTCACCGGATAGTCGCGCCGGTGGGCCCCAGCCCCTCGTTCCCGGCGGCCCCGTACGCCGTCGATACTGACGTGTAGCCGGTCCTGTCGCTTCTGTCGTTGCGGACGACCCTGTCGCTCCGGACGTTGCGGACGGTTGCGTCACGATCGACGCTCAGGACCTGCCCAGATCAAAAAATGGTACCGGTCACCGGAACTCGAACCCGGTCCAGCCGGCCGGGTTAGTTGTTCTGTTCGGCTTCCTTCTTCGCGCCGAGCTTGGCCTGCTCGCGGGCGCTCGGGTTGACGGATTCCTTGAACGGAACTTCCGCGACCGTCGCGAACACGGGCTCGCCCTCCTCTTCGGCGTACTCGTCGGGGAGGTGCACCTGGAACTCCAGGTCCAGATCGTCCTCGTAGATCTCGTCGTCGAGCGTCGCCTGCGCGGCATCCTGGAGCTTGTCGGCCGGAACGAACCCGAGGCCGATGTTCGTCTCGAGGTCCGGGTTCCACCACGGCGACGTCATGTACCCGCACTCCTCGCCCGTCTCCGGATCGGAGATGATCCAGAAGTCCGAGGCGTAATCGCGAATCGGTTCGCCGGCCATCTTCAGGCCGACGAGCTTGAGGTTGAACGGGTACTCGCCGCTCTCGATGAGTTCCTTCTGGCGTTCGAGCTCCTCTTTACCGATGTAGTCGCCCTCCTTGTCGTCGGGAACCTGGTAGCCCAGGTTGACCTGGAACGGCGAGGTCTCGTGGTCCATGTCCTGGCCCCACGAGAGGATCCCCGCGGCGATGCGGCGGTGGTGACCGGGGGCGATCTGCCGCCCGCCGTGGTCTTTGACGGTGTCGAGCACCGGGTCCCAGACGCGCTCGGCGTTCTCCATCGCGTCCTGGACGTAGATCTCGAAGCCCTTCTCGCCGGAGAAGCCGGTCTGACTCACGAGAACCTCGGCGCCGTTGATCTCGGCCTCCATCAGGCCGTAGTACGGAATCTCCGAGACTTCCTCGCCGACGACTTCCACCATCACGTCCTCGGAGCGCGGGCCCTGAATCTGCATCGGCGCGACGTCGATCTCGTCGATCTCGACGTCGAAGTCCATCCCGACGTTGACGCCCTGCAGCCACTGCATCAGCGTCGAGTCCGAGATAGAGAACCAGAACTCGTCGTCCTCGACGCGCAGGAGGATCGGGTCGTTGAGAATGCCGCCGTCCTCGTTGCAGAGGATGACGTACTTGCCCTTCATCGTCTCGATCTCGGTCGCGTCACGCGTGATGACGTAGTCGGTGAGCGCCTCCGCGTCGGGTCCCTTCACGCGGATCTGGCGCTCGACAGCGACGTCCCACAGGGTTACCGTGTTCGTCAGCGCCTCGTACTCGGCCATCGCCCCGCCGTCTTCCGGCTCGACGAGACCGCGCGGGTGGTAGATGCGGTTATACACCGAACATCGCCACGCTCCCTCCTCGTTGAACGATTTATGGAAGAAGGGAGACTTTCGAACGCGCGTCGAGACCAGCATCTGGATCCCCGGATCCCCGGTCTGTCGGAGGTTCCGCGGGAGTGTTCTATCGGATTGGTCGATACTCGGGTGGTTTGGATGATCGTAGTCCCCTGACATCCTATGAAAGATGCTCTCATACCCAAATAAAATGTACCCCTGAAAGTACCGTGCCTTTATCCGGACGACCGGGGTGGGAGTCGGCTCCCTGCGTGCTAGATCAGTGCATACCGCGCATCGTTTATCTCCTTCCGCCCCGAATCGGGCATATGAATCCGTCTCGACCCGCTCCCGGTCCGGACGCCGCTCGCGCGTTCCGGCTCGGCATCTTCGCGGGTGCGATTATCGGCCTCGTCGTCGCGGTCGTGTTGTACTGGTACGGCACCTTGACCCTGTTCGCCTTCGGGTACGTTCTCCTCCTCCTGTATCCGGTGTACCTTGTCCTGGTGGCAACCGCGCTCAGCGTGTGGCTCGGCTACGACAAAGACGTCACCTCGCTCCGACCGGTCTACCGCACGGAGCGCTAGTCGGCTCCCTCGTCTGACCTCGGACTCCCGACTCGTTCTCGGATCCGCTCGTGCAAACGATGCCGACAAGCGGTACTGTAAGATGCCGACAAGCGGTACTGTAATCACGACTCGTTTCCTGGTAGTTCGGTAATGGCTCGTCTCGAACGGCTCCGGGTGTTCCCCGTGAAGGGACTCGCCGGCATCGACGTCCAGGCCGCCGACGTCCTCGACGGCGGGACCCTCGACGGTGACCGGGAGTTCGCCCTCTTCGATCCCGAGGGGGACGTGGTGAACGGCAAGCGCACGCAGCGAGTGCACGAACTCGCGACCGACTACGACCCGGAGACCGGGACGCTCGTCGTCGAGACACCGGCGGGCGAAAGCGGGGAGTTCGTCCTCCCGCGGGAACGTCAGCGCGCCGCGGCGTGGTTCGGCGACTTCTTCGGTCTCGATCTCACGCTCGAACGCGACGCTCGCCGCGGATTCGTCGACCGTCGCGAAATGGGCCCCTCGGTGGTCAGCACGGCCACGCTCGAAACGATCGCCGGCTGGTTCGAGGATCTCTCCGTCGATGGGGCGCGTCGCCGCCTGCGGGCCAACATCGAGGTCTCCGGCGTCCCGGCGTTCTGGGAGGATCGGTTCGTCGGCGACGACGCGCCGGCGGTCGAGATCGGCGACGTCCGCCTCGAGGGCGTCACGCCATGCGGGCGGTGCGTCGTCCCCGGACGCGACCCCGACACCGGTGCGGTCACGCCCGACTTTCGCGCGCGGTTCGTCGAGCGGCGCCGCGAGACGTTCCCCGAGTGGGCGGACGCGGACGCGTTCGATCACTTCTTCACGGCGATGCTCATCGCAGAGGTTCCCGAGGCGGACCGCGGACGCCGACTTCGGGTCGGCGACCCGGTGACTGTCCTCGACGCGTAGTCCGTTCCAGATTCGGTTTCGGATCCGGGTGATCGGGGTCGACAGCTCGCGATTGGGGCCTCGAACGCTCGGAGCCTCCCGCACCGCCGTGGGCACTGACAGCTCCCGTGGCATACTGAGCCACGGCCGGATCGACGGCGACGCGTCACCGTCGGGTCAGCGTTACTTCCAGGGGGTGCCCACGACTTCGGCCTGGATGTCGTGGCCGACGCGGACCCGACAGTCCGTCTCCGGCGTCGCGATACAGAGCAGGACGTATCCCGCTTCGAGCGCCCGGTCTTTCAGGGCTCGCGGCGACCGCCGGTGTGTCATCTCGCCCTCCAGCAGTTCGGCGACGCAGGTCCCGCAGGCCCCGTACAGACAGCCGTACGGGACGGCAACCTCGGCGGCTTCGGCGGCGTCGACCACGGTCTCGTCGCTCCCGGTGCGAATCGTCTCGCTCCGCCCGCTCGACCAGCAGAGTTCGACAGCGTGCGTTCCCCCGTCGGCGACGACCATTCACTGCCAGACGTCGCTGGTGCAGTCGCCGCCGGGCCAGCGGATCTCGTGGGCGCGCGCCGGTCCGCCGGGCGCGTCACCGAAGTCGACGAGGAACTCCTCGTCCAGTTCCATCCGCCCCTCCTCGGGGTAGACGTCCGCCTTCAGCATCAGCGATCCCTCCTCGGCGATCTCCGGGAAGAACTGGTTGTCCCACGAGGAGAACAGCGAGGTCGTCCAGTAGAGCCGCCGGCCGTCGCGCGAGAGCTGCAGCATCTGTGGTGCGCCGCGGATCTCGGTACCCCTCACCTCCTGTCGATCGCCGAACAGCCCGCCGGCCCAGATCTGATCGACGAGCCGGGGGTTTGCGGAGTCGCTCACGTCGTACATCCGCACGTCGCCGTGGAGCCAGTTCGAGAAGAAGAGGTACTGGTCGTCGAGCGATAGGAGGATGTCCGTGATCAGCGGCGGGACGGGCATCTCCCAGTCTTCGTGTTCGCGGGCATCTTCGTCGATGACGACGTCCCAGTCCCAGCTGCCGTCGTCCCGCTCGTAGAAGCGGATGATGTTCGAAGACAGGGCCGCGCCGACGTAGCCCTGCGTCTCCTCGGGGTTGTGGCTCATCCGGACTTCCAGTGGGATCCGGCCCTGGTCGCCGAACTCCAGCGTCTGGACGTGATCGCGGCCCTCCCAGGACCAGACGTGGATGCTGTTTCCGTACTTGCCCGCTTCGACATCGTCGAGGTCGAATCCCGGATAGTAGGTGTTCGGCGCGGCCCACTCGCTGGAGATAAGGACGTCGTGTCGCGGCTGATACCAGTAGTCGTAGTTCATCTCCATCTCGCCGCGGTCGGCCTCCCAGCGACCCTCGATGCTGAAGTCCTCTTGGTCGAGTTGCAGGAAGCCGCCGGGGAGTTCGCCCTCGGCGTCGCCGAGCATGCTGATGACGATCTTGCCGCCGGGCACGCAGTGGACGGTGTGGGGCGCTGAGAGGTCGTACTCGAACACTTCCTCGGGTTCGATGACCTTCACCATCTCGGGGTCGCGCGGGTCCTCCGCGTCGATGATGTGGATGCGCGAAGAGCGCTGCCCGGGGACGACGAGGTACTGGCGAGACAGCCCTTCGGCGTGGCACGACGACGAGCAGGCGTTCCAGCCGAAGTGGTGGAGCTCGTCGCCCTTGTTCGGCATCTCGATCGTGTCGATGAGGTCGCTGTACGTGTCCGACGCCGGATCGAGGTCGACGACGCCGACGAAGTCGGGGCCGTCGTTCGCCATTCCGACTCGGGGTGCCATCACGTACGCGGTCTGCTCCCGCCCGCCTTCGGTCCGCATCGCGGCGGGCGTCGAATAGCCCGGCCCCTCGACTTCGTGGTGGTCGTGGCTACTGTGTTCCGACTGAGTCGACGGTTTGTCAGTACTCATCCCTCCGTCTTCTTTCGAGTCCAATGAATTAATATTATGTTTATTATTCAATCAATTTCGTGTTCGGAAAGAAACGCCGGACAACGTCTCTTGTGCCGTGACGACGGTATTCCTCGACGGCCTCGAAGCAACGCGACGCCAAGATCGGCCCGCGAGACGTCGACGGCGCCCGGCGATCCGCGGTGGCGTCGCTGCCGCTTGCGGCGACGGTGCGCAAGCCCTGCAAGACGGCGGGCTCCTCCCGGCAGACCTCGGTCGCGCTCGGGTAGGGAATCGTTGACCGCGAGCCGTCCGGTGAGTTCGCGTCGAAAGGCGTTACTCCCGCTCTCGCTCGGCGATGGTCGCCGCGATGAGGTTCCGCATGCCGCGGCGGAGCCGCCCGCTCATCGCCGTCGAGGAGAGATCCATCTCCTCGGCGACTTCGCTGAGCGAGATGTCCCGCGGCTCGTTGAAGTAGCCCTCCGAGAACGCCAGCTGGAGCGCCGCCCGCTGTTCGTCGGTGAGGCCGTACGAGGACTCGCCGCCGGCGTCCTCGTTGCTGTAGATCTCGATGATGTCCAGCTCCATCTCGTTCTCGATCGCGTACTCCCAGATGGCGTTGAGCGCGGCCCGGTCGGGCAGCAATAGGTGAACTAACCACCCACCGTCTTTCGTCTCCGTGTGGACGAGGAACCCGTTCTGCTCGGTCACCACGCTGCTAATCAGGATCGTCTCCGGCGTGTGTTCGATGTAGTAGATCGCGGTGTCGCCGGTTCGATCGATCAACTCGAACTGCTCGACAGTGACGTCGGCTTCGAGCATCGATTCGAGTTCGTCGTGATCGTCGTACTCGATCAGGAACGGAAAGTACGTCGACCCCGGATCGGTCGTCCCCTGGGTGATCACGCGGATGCTGACACCGTCGAGGTTCTGTAACGTCGGAACGAGTGCGAGGTGTTCGTGTCGGATGTGTACCTTTGCTGTGATCGACATAGTTCGTGACCCTTCTTTCAGCCGTCGACTCCTCGGTGTCGCGGTCGATCCCGACGGGCCCGCCGTCACCGTGCGGCCCGCAACCCGATCGAGTCGAGCGATACGCACCGGTCTCCTACCGGCCAATAGTGTCTATCGGTTTACTGCGATCCGAGCGTATCTTAGCCTGTCGATTGCCCGGCGGAGACCACGAGGAATACGGCCGAGGGAGGATCGGAACCGGGCGCTCCCCTACGCCGACGTGGCGTCGACCTCGGCTCGCCCGCCAGCCGACTCCGCTTCGCGCCGGTTCTTGGCGACGAGTACCACGAAGAGGACGAAACCGACGCCACGCAGCGCGAGGTCGAGCAACAGCGCGTCGACCGAGACCGCCACGCCCACCAGTCCGAGCAGGTCGAAGACAGTCTCCGAGAGCAGCCGCGGCGCCATAAGCAGGAGCGAACTGACCGCGAACCCGGTCCGTTCGGTCCGGTTCACGCGTCCGTAGAGCGTCCCGATAACGGTCGCGCCGAGAGCGACGACGCCCAGGAAGACGCCGACGACGGGGATCAGGATCTCCGGAATCGAGTAGGAGAGCTCCGCCAGATCCGCGAAGTTGACGACGCGGTACTGATCGCGGATCGGCAACTCGGCGGCGTTCTCCTTCTGCCGGAGTAAGACGATCCCGGGGGCGAGCACGAACGCGAAGGGGACGATCGCCTTGTTCAGCGACAGCGAGAACGCCTTTACGCCCGTCTCGAAGGGATCGGACTTCGCGACCCCGCTGGCGGCGTAGGCGGCGACCGCGACGGGGGGAGTGATGTCGGCGATGACGCCGAAGTAGAGGATGAACAGGTGCGCGGCCAGGAGCGGGATCCCGAACTCGACCAGCGGCGTCGCGAGCATCGAGATGAGGATGATGTACGTGACGGTGGTGGGCATCCCCATCCCGAGGATGATGCTCGCGACGGCGGTCACGAGCAGCATCACCACGATGGACCCGCCCGAGAGCGCCAAGAGGAGCGAGGTGAGGTTCGGTCCCAGTCCGGAGACGCTGATGACACCGGGGATGATGCCCGCCGCGGCGACGGCGACGACGACCGGGACCGCCGTGCGCGCGCCCTCCTCCATCGATTTGACGACGAACGTCCCGACGCGGAACAGTTGGTTCTCGCCGAGATCCTGCCCGCCCCGACTGCCGGCAGATTCGGCGGCCTCCTGGACCGTGGGGTTGAGATCGAGGACCTTCGACTGCACGTCGGTGTACACGAGCATCGTCACCGCGCCGGCCAGCATCGCGTACCAGCCGATCCGTGGGAACACGATCGAGGCCGCCTCGGCCAGGGGGATGCCGGCCCCGCCGTTCCCGGCGATGAGTCCGGTGACGGCCACGCCGGTCAGGACGTAGCTCGCCAGTTCGACGCCGACGATGGCCGCGATCGATCCGAGCAGGAACGTCCGGGTCTTCTCGCTGTAAGCCGCGATGAACGTGATGAGCGCGACGAGGGCGACGAGCGTGAACCACGCGGAGCGGGAGACCGACAGTCGTTCGATGATGAGGTAATACAGCAGCAGGAAGATCGGCACGAGGTAGAACCACCCCTTCTTCATGTGTTCCACCATCGAGGCGGTCTCCTCGAGTCCGCCGATCCCCTCCTGGACCGCCTTGAAGTGAACCATCACCCAGACGCCGAAGAAGAACACGACCGCCGGCACCGTCGCCAGGATGATGATCTCCCGGAACGGGGTCGCGGTGTACTGCACCATCAGGAACGCGGCCGCCCCCATCACCGGCGGGAGGATCTGCCCGCCCGACGAGGCCGAGGACTCGACCGCGCCGGAGAACTCCGGCGAGTAGCCCGACCGCTTCATCAGCGGAATCGTGAACGCGCCCGTGGTGACCGTGTTCGCGATCGACGACCCCGAGATCGTTCCCATGAACCCGCTCGCGAGGATGCTCGCCTTCGCGGGGCCGCCCTTCCGCTTGCCCGTGGCGGCGTAGGCGAGGTCGATGAACCACTGGCCCGCGCCGCTCATCTCCAGGAACGAGCCGAACAGGATGAAGATGTAAATGAAGCTGACAGACACCGTGACCGGGATCCCGAACACACCGTTCTCGGTGTTGTACCAGAGGTTCTGGACGATGTCGGGCCAGGTGAGCTCGGGGATCGCGAGCAGGCCGAGGAACGGCGTACCGGTGCTGATGAGATAGCCCCAACGCGCGTAGACGATGAACGTGGCGACGATGAGCATCAGCGGGAGCCCGAGCGTCCGGCGGGTGGCTTCGAGCACCAGGAGCACCCCGACGACGCCCAGGATCATCGCGTACGAGTACTCGCTGATGAAGGGAACGCCGCCGAGGATCGGTTCGAGGAACGTGTAAATCTCGGTGACCGGACGGCCGGATTCGAGGCCGAACACGCGCATGTCCTGGATCTCGGAGAACTCCATGAGGAAGTACAGCGCCGAGAGCGCGGCGGCGATCATACTGAGCACGTCGAAGGGGGTGACGCGACTTCGATCGGGGTCGACGAACGCCCAGCGGAACGCCCGTCGGAACCCGTCGAATGCGCTCGCGAGCGGATTGTCGGCACCGAACGCCTCCTCGCCGGCGTCGGCGAGGCGTCCCAGATTCCGGGCGACGACCCCATCGCCCATACTGGCGGGGAACATCAGGAAGGTGAGCACGAGCGCGAACGCGACGTGGATCGCGTTGGCCTGCAGGAGCTGCAGCGACACCTGAAAGTTCTCGACGAACGGGAGCGGGATCGTGAACGTGAAGCTCCGCGCCGCCAGCGCCAGTTGGAACAGCGAGAAACTGATCCCGATCACGGCGACCGCGAGGGCGGCCAGCCCTTTCAACGAACGCCGGCGCTCGATCTCCTCGATGAGCTCTTCGGCTTCCTCCCTGGATATTTCCTCTTCGACACCCTCTGCGCCGTCTGTTTCGTTATTCGTGCTCATAGGAATACGTCCCCTAGCGTTCGCCGCTCGATATGGATACGGACGTCACTGGCGTTGGTCCGCCCAACCAGGTCATACTGTTGGTCATCGATGATCAAGGTATGGTTTGCGATCCGTCCTGGCGACACCGAGAGCGTTTCGATCGTCGTGATTGGCTCCGCGGGATCGTACACGAACGTCCCGTTGACGTTCGTCACGTTGACCCGCGCCGGCAACCCCCAGCCGTAAGATTCGAACTCCATCCGCGTGTTCACGAGAGTTTGCCCCTCGACGCGGTACTCGTCGTACACGCGGGTCTTCTCGACGCTGTGCATATACTCCAGACCGACAGTGCTTCCGTCGTCGACGGGCTGGGTGATGTAGCGTTCGCCCGTATCGAGGTCCTCGACGACGAGCACCTGCCCCGTCGGGGCTGCCACAGCCACGCCCGCGAGCACGACCACTATCACGACCGCGACGGCCGCGAGCAGGAGAATAGCCCGTTTCCGCGTGATCTTCGTTCGGTTCACCGATTGGAAATACGTACGAGCGTGCTTTTGACAGCTACGGTACGGGCGGACTCACGAGGGGCTGTTGCCCGACGGAATTACGCGTCGAAGTACGCCGCTGCGCCCTCGTGAAGCTCGATCGACATCCCGTCCTGCGCGCTGTCGACGGTGATGAAGTCCGTCTTGATCGAGAGTTCGTCGAGGTTGTCGAAGATGGCTGCGGTGACCGTCTCGACGGTGTCGGCCGGAACGCCGGCGTTCGTGGCGATCATCGCCTGGACGGCGACCGTCTCGATGGCCTGGTCGACGCCGGTGTAGGTCCCCGCGGGGATGGTGTCGTCGGCGAACCAGGATGCGGCGTCCTTGACGGCTTCGCGGTTGTCGCCGGAGATCGGGACGATGCGGACGTCGTTCGTGTTCGCGAGGTCCTCGATGGCACCGACAGGCCACCCGCCGACGACGAAGGCGGCGTCGATGTCGCCGTTCGCGAGCTGTTCGGACGCCTGCGAGAAGCCGGCGTTCTGCTCGTTGTAGTCGCTGATTCCGACGGCTTCGAGGATCTGGTTCGCGTTGACCTGCGTCCCGGAGCCGAGGTCGCCGGTGTTGATCGTCGCGCCGCTGAGGTCGCTCAGCGTCTCGATTCCGGTCCCTTCGAGCGTGACGACCGTGATCGTCTCGGGGTACAGCGTCGCGACGCCCTGGAGGTTATCGATCGCGTTGCCCTCGAACGTCTCGATGCCCGTGCCGTTCTTCGCGAAGTACGCGATGTCGTTCTGAATCAGGGCGAAGTCGGCGGACCCGTCCGCCAGGCTCCCGACGTTCTCGACGCTCGCACCCGTCGACTGGACGTTCAGCGAGAAGTCCGTGTTCGCCTCGACGATGGTCTTGAACTCGTTCGACAGCGGGTAGTAGGTACCGCCCGTACCGCCCGCGTGCCAGCTCAGACGGGTCTCCGCGTCGCCGCCGTCGCCGTTCATCTCGGTTTCGGTCGCGGTGTCTTCGCCGCCGTCACCGCCGTCGCCACTGTCCCCGCTTCCGTCGCCGCCGCTGTCGCCCCCGCCGTTGCCGCTACACCCGGCGAGCGCTGCGACGCCTGCAAGACCTGCCGCTTCGAGAAATCTCCGTCGGCTTTTTTCGGATGACATACCATCTCACAGTAACGCTACAGAGGTTTATATCTCTGGTCATTTCTCACCAAAACTCGAAGATGTACCCGGTATACGTCCTGTCAACTTGCCACATCCCTCAGTAATAGATCAAAAACAGATTTAGTCACATATAATATATAAATTGTTCGTGAACGAACGTCGGCCGATCTCCGACTTAAAAATAAACACCCGTACCATTCCTCCCCAACGAATAACGCCTCCCTCAATTCGGATTCGAACACCACTCTGTCCGCTGTAACTCCCCGGCAGAGCGACCACACGGGATGAAGATCCGGACTTCCCCGAACGGCCGAGATCCCGCTCTCCCGGTCCGAACGATCCGTCCGCGACGCGAAAGAATGCGGTGCCGCACCCCGGAGGTTCGGGATCACCCGACGACCGGTTGTGGGTCGTCGCCGCTCCCGAGAATGTCGTCGACGATCTCGTCGATGTCCGGTGCGCGGCGGTCACGCTTCGGTTCGTCGGTCGGGTAGTGCGGTACCAGGGGCATCGTCTCACCCCGGTGAGTCGTACGTGTTTCTCACACAAATATCGCCGGGTGGCCGCGTCGTCCTCACTCGATCCGACGATCACCGGTGTATCGAGCGCGTCAACGTGAACACGAACAGCGCGATGAGGAAGGCGCCGACGAACCCCTCGATCTGGGCCAGCAGGCGGATCCAGGGGCTTCCGACGTCTTCTGCACCGCCCAAGACGAGCGTGATGAACGATTCGAGGCTCAGGATGAGATAGCCGATCGACGTCTCGTAGGGCGGAACCGGCTGAACGACGGCGAAGAGCCCACTAAACAGGAGTATCGTGCCGACGGAGACGCCGATCACCCGCGAGGGACGCTCGCCGTACCCGGCCGTGACGTTCAGAAGCGAGTTCGCCGCCCACCTGCCCGCGGCGGCGACGCGCTCTCGGGGATCAGCGTCGCCATCGAGTGTCGTCGGGACGTACTGGTCGCGTCTGCTGAGCATCTCCCGCCGGAAGAACTCCGCGGCTGCCTTGGTGTCGCCGATGTCGTTCGCACCGTTCTTCGCCTTGAGGTACGTGCTCTCGAGGTCTCCGGCCGAGGGCGATCCCGCACCGTCGTCGAGCTCCGGGACGTCGACCACCGCGTGGACGTTCCAGTCTCGCTCGTGGAGCAACGTTCGGTAGCGACCGAAGTCGAACCCGTCGAACGTGGTGTTGAGCACGCGGAAACGATCGATGTGTCGCTCGACCGCTTCCGCACCGGCGATCTCGACGTCGCCGAGCGTCGCGTCGGCCAGGTCGTACACGAGGGTCCCCGACTCGGGCACGTGGAGTCGACCGGACGGTATCGACGCCTCACCCAGGTCGACACAGCAGTGACCGACGTCGAGTTCGAGGTCTTCGAACGACGCCGACGCCTCGAACGCCGTCTTTCCCAGATTCACGCTCTCGGGCACCGTCGCCTCGTCGAAGTAGACGCGGCCGCCGAACCGGCTGCCGGAGAACGTCACCGACTCGAAGGTGGCGAGTTCGAACCGGGCCACCGACGCGAACTCGTTCTCCCGGAACTGCGCCGACTCGAACGCCGCCTCGCTGAAGTCGACCGGCCCGCCGAACTCCGCCATATGGAAGTCGGCGTCGGCGAACTCGGTCTTGTACCCCCAGACGCCCTGGGAGAACTCGGCCTCGATGAACCGGGCGGATGTCTCGAACGCGGCCTTGCTCAGGTACACCTCGCCCTCGAACGTGGTCTCGGTGAATATCGGCCGGGCGGCGAACGTCGCGCCCTCCAGGGCGAGCGGCTGTCGAACGATCGCATAGCGGAGGTTGGTCTCGCCCTCGAACCGGGCGTGCCGCAGGTCGATCCGGTGGTTGTCCCGGCACTCGACGATTCGGTGGTCGAGCGCGAGCGCACCGAAGCGCGCCCCGATGAACTGCTTCGGCTTCCGGCCGACCTCGTCGATCTGTTCGAGAAACGCGTTTCTGACGGCTTGGTCGTCTTTCTCCGCCACGGGGCGGTGGAAGAGACACCTCTCGGCGTCGCCGCCGGCCTCGTGGGGACACCGCCAGACCTCCCCGTCTTCCAGGAGGTCCCCGTACAACGGACTTCTCGTCCCGACCTGCTCGCTCCAGGCCGCGGGGTCGAACGTGAACGTACACCGCGTCCCCGAGGAGTCGCCCATCTGTGTTCCGGAGGATCTGTCGGCTGCGGTCTATTGATACTATCGTCGATGCCGCGTCCCGAAGCCGTGGCAGGAGCCGCTATTCGTCCAGCCGCCGCATCTCCTCGTCGGACAGTTCGAGGTGCGAGGCGGCGACGTTCTCCTTGAGGTGGGAGACCGACGACGTACCCGGAATCGGCAGGATCACCGGCGAGTGCTGGAGCAGCCACGCGAGCGCGACCTGGTACTCGGAGGCGTCGTGGGTGTCGGCGACGTCCGACAGCACCGAGGCCTTCTCGCCCAGGTCGCCCGCGCCGAGCGGGAACCACGGGATGAAGCCGATGTCGTTGGACTCGCAGACGTCGAGGACCGCCTCGGACTCGCGGTTCGCGAGGTTGTACTGGTTCTGGACAGTCGCGACGTCGACGATGTCCCGCGCGGTCTCCAACTGTTCGGCGCTCACGTTGCTGAGGCCGACGTGTCGGATCACGCCGTCGTCTTTCAGTTCGGCGAGCGCCGTGACCGACTCTTCGAGGTCGACGTCCGGGTCGACGCGATGGTACTGATACAGATCGATGCTGTCGGTTCGGAGCCGGTCCAGGCTGGCCAACACCGCGTTCCGGAGGCTGTCCGGGCTCCCGGACCGCAGCCACTCGCCCTCCCTATTTCGGAGCAGTCCCCCCTTCGTCGCGACTACGAGGTCGTCGGCGTACGGTGCCAGCGTCTCCCCGATCAGACGTTCGCTGACTCCGGGGCCGTAGGAGTCCGCGGTGTCGATGAAATCGATACCGAGGCTCACCGCCGTCTGGAGCACTTTCTTCGCGTTCTCGACGTCGTCGGGCTCGCCGATGATGTCTTCGCCGGTGAGTCGCATCGCGCCGTAGCCCAGTCGGTGAACGGGCAGTTCGCCGCCGATCTCGAACGTGTCGCTCGCGTTTCTGCGTGTCATATCGGGTGGTCAGGAGCGAGCAAAGTAAGTCATCCGGCGGCGGACACGTTCACCGGCAGCTGAGCGTGCGGACGGCGAGAGCGAGGTACTCGGTGACGATGGCGAGGGAGAGATAACCGATGACGAGGAGGACCGCGGAGACGACGACGGCGTCTGGGGTGGTTCGCGACCCGCTGAGGGGATCCGGACTACTGCAGTGTAACGTACGCGAGAACGCCGATCCCCGCCGTTTCGAGTATCTGCAGGATCATCATCACCTGCACGGCGACCGTCGGCATCGCGGGGGCGTTGAAATAGAAGTACAGCGCGACCGCGTTCTCGGCCAGCAGGAACCCCGCGAAGACGATCGAAGCCAGCGTGAACGGGGCGCGGACCTCGCGGTACGTGTTGGCCCACACGCCGATCATAACCAACAGCAGCAGCACGTTCAGTCCCGCGGCGACGCGGGCGGCGTCGAGCATCAACGACATACTGTCACTTCCCCTCCGCTCGTGCGTCGGTTCGAGCCCCGATGAATTTGCCTGTGAGTCATGTTACCCCTCTACCTGTGTGATGATCGTCTCGACGGTGTCCCAGTGGTTCCGCGTCCGATCGGTCGGCAGATACACCGTTCCGTAGTCGGCCTCGCTGCTCTCGACGACCCCGTTGTTTTCGAGGACGTCGAGGTGGTGTCTGATCGTGTTGTACGCCAGGTCGAACTCCTCGGCCAACTGATTGGCGTTCCGCGGTCGCTCGTCCAGCGCGCGCAGGATACGGGCGCGGTTCGGTCCCCCGCGTGTGCCCGCGAGCGTCTGCCAGAGGACCGTATCCATCCCTGCGACGGTTCTGCGTGTGCCGTTAAGAAACCTCCGGCGTCCGGTTGCGAGCCCTTGACCGTCGGACCCGCCGCCCCGCGAAGCCCAGAGACGATTCCCACGGTAGCCGGTGCCTCCACCGGCCCCGCGGCCTGCGACGACCGGCGGACGACGCGGGCCGCCACCGGTCCGATCGCTCCTGTGCCCAATCGATGCGACGATGCTCTCCCTCCGTATTTCATATATCCGAGAATAGCGCATAAAATCCTTTCGTCGCGCGAGTCACCTCTGCCGAATTAGGCTCTGAAGATCCATTTGAGGGGGATTTGAGTGAGATTTTAGTCTGATCTGCGAAAGCTATTATATTTCTGTCAAACGTCGACTGAGACGGATGACATCTGACACATCAGACACGACTCGACGGCGAGTGCTCATCGGCATCGGAACCGGCGGAATCGCGGGGCTCGCGGGCTGCGGCGGGACGGGTAGCAGCGGCACCGCGACAGACACTGCTACCGATATGCCGACGGCGACGCCGACTCCGACGGCCACCGAGACTGAGACGCCGACGGAGACCCCCGCGGGGACCGCGATGGTCCGCGTCGGGCATCTGTCACCGAACGCGCCGAACGTGGACGTGTACATCGACGGCGACGCGGTGCTCGAAGACGTCGCCTTCGGAGCCGTCAGTCCGTACCTGGAGGTTCCGGCCGGGGAACGGGAAGTCGAGATCACGGCGGCCGGCGACGCGTCGGCGTCCGTCTTCTCGGGGCCGGTCCCGGTGGAGGCCGAGACGGCGTACACCGTCGCCGCGATCGGGGAGATCGGCGATGATGCCGACCAGTCGTTCGAACCGCTCGTGCTCGAAGACGACAACTCCGCCCCCGGCTCAGAGATGGCGCGAGTCCGGGTCGTCCACGCCTCGCCCGACGCGCCGGCGGTCGATGTGACGGTCGAATCCAGCGGCGACGCGCTCTACGACGGGGTCGCCTACGGCGAGTCCGGCTACGTCGAGGTCCCCGCCGGCGAGTACACCCTCCAGATCCGCGGCGACACCGAGGGCAACGACGGCGACGTCGTCGCCAGCTTCGACGTGAGCCTCGGCAGCGGCGGGGTCTACACCGCGTTCGCGGCGGGCTACCTCTCGCCGGACGACGAACCCGCCGACACGCCGTTCGACCTCGTCGTGGCCCAGGACGTCGAAGGGGAGATGATGGGCGGCGGAACGGACGAGGACCCGGCGAGCGTTCGCGTCGCACACATGTCGCCGAACGCGCCGAACGTGGACGTGTACGTCGACGGCGACGCCGTCCTCGAGGACGTCCCCTTCGGCGCGACGAGCGCGTATCTGGACGTCCCCGCCGGGGATCGAACGGTCGAAATCACGGCCGCCGGCGACGCGGACACGGTGGTCTTCTCCGGCGACGTCGGCGTCGAGGCCGGCCAGGCCTACACCGTCGCCGCGATCGGAGAGATCGGCGAGGAGGCCGACCAGTCGTTCGAACCGCTCGTCCTGTCCGACGACAACAGCGACCCGGGCGAAGACACCGCTCGCCTCCGCCTCGTCCACGCCTCGCCCGACGCGCCGGCGGTCGACGTGACGGCCGAATCGAGCGGCGACGTCCTCTACGACGGCGTTGCCTACGGGGGCTCCGGCTACGTGGAGGTACCGGCGAACGAC
Organism: Halobellus litoreus; assembly: GCF_024464595.1. Lineage (NCBI taxonomy): Archaea > Methanobacteriati > Methanobacteriota > Halobacteria > Halobacteriales > Haloferacaceae > Halobellus > Halobellus litoreus. The sequence goes on from NZ_JANHAW010000003.1 coordinate 128,154, forward strand.
TACACCGTGCAGGTCCGCGGCGACACCGAGAGCAACGACGGCGACGTCGTCGCCGACTTCGACGTGAGCCTGGCCGGCGGCGAGGTCTACACCGCGTTCGCGGCGGGCTACCTCTCGCCGGACGACGAACCCGCTGACACGCCCTTCGATCTGATCGTCGCTCAGGACACCGAGTAGGCGACCGGTCGGATCCCGCGACCCTCCAGAGGCACCCTCTCTCGGTCCGGCTGGCATACCGATTCCGGGCAGGAAACGCACGGTCGGACCGACGCCGAGAAGACACCCGTACGATTTACTATTTGTACAGATGTAGTGTACTGGATATCCCTCAAATGATCTCGGTAACTCACCCGTCTTCAATTTTGGCACCGAGTAAATCCTACTTCAGTCCCGGATATATGGGGGTTCTCTCGATTATATCCCGCACAAATCTGTTCTAATCGAAATCTGACACCATCTCACTCGAAAGATTTAATTGAATTTCTATTCAACTATTTTCCGATCGACTCTACCTATGACGCACGACCTGGATGGCCCCGACGCTACGCCGACTCGCATCGCGTTCGTCTGTGTGCAGAACGCCGGCCGCTCGCAGATGGCGTACGCGTTCGCTCGCCGCGAACGCGAGCGGCGCGGGCTCGACGATCGAATCGACCTATTCACTGGCGGCACGCAGCCGGCAGATCACGTCCACGAGGAAGTCGTCGCCGCGATGGACGCCGTCGGCCTCGACCTCTCCGGGCGGACGCCACGCGAGATCACCTTCGAGGAGATTCAGGGGTGCGACCTCGTCGTCACGATGGGCTGTTCGGCCGAGGACGTCTGTCCCGCGGGATGGGCCGGCGAGAACCGGGATTGGGGGCTCGAGGACCCCGACGGCCGACCGCCCGCGGAGGTCGCGGCGATCCGCGACGAGATCGAACGGCGTGTGCACGACCTCTTCGAGGAGGTCGAGTGAAGCGGTTTGAAAACAGGCTGTTCGGGGGTTCCGTTCGGCAGAATCGCCCGCTCACCACCCGATCTCGTCCAGCCCCTCCAGCAGGCGGTCGACGTCCCCGGCGGTGTTGTAGACGTGCAGCGAGGCGCGGACTGCGTCCTCGGGGTCCGGGAGCGAGCGGACGACGACCCCATAGTCCGCTCGAAGCCGATCCACCGTCTCCTCGGGGTCGTCGACGCGGACGGTCACGAGTCCCGATTCCGGATCGCGCGGACTGACTAGTTTCCCCTCGGGCGCGCCGTCGACGAACCGGTTCGCGAGTCCGTCGATGTGGGACTCGATCGTGTCGATGCCGACGGATTCCACCATTTCGATTGACTCCGAGAGCGCCGCGTACGGAGCGGGGTTCGTCGTCCCGATCTCGAATCGCGGCGCGCCGGCCTTCAGTTCGTACTCCTCGTCCCCGGCTTCCTCGACGCTCCGGTAGCCGATCTGTCCGGGGTGCAGTTCGTCGACGACGTCGTCGTTCACGTAGAGGAATCCACCGCCCCAGAGACCGAGCATCCACTTGTGACTCGCCATCGCGACGCCGTCTGCGCCCCACTCGTGCAGGTCGAGATCGCACTGTCCCGGTACCTGAACCGCGTCGACCAGGACGCGCGCGCCGGCGTCGTGCGCGTCGGCGACCAGTTCCGCCACCGGAAGGTGTGTCCCGTAGTTCCACGTCAGCGCGCTCAGGCAGACGAGTTTCGCGTCCGCGACGGCGTCGCGGTAGGCGTCGCGGTCGATCCGACCACCCTCCGTGGGCGCGACGCGAACCTCACACCCCCGACGTTCGAGTCGCTCCCAGGGGAGGACCCCGGCCGGGTGTTCGAGGTCCGTGCGGACCACGACGTCGCCCGGTTCCCACTCCATCGCGCAGGCGATGCGGTTGATCCCGTCCGTCGTGCTCTGCGTCAGCGCGATCTCGTCGGTCTCGGCTCCGACGAACGCCGCGACGTCCGCTCTGACGTCGTCGTAGAGGTCGAAGGCGTATGGGTACGGTCCGGGATCCGCGGCCGAGTCCCACTCGTGGGCCTCGATGGTCTCCTGGGCGCGCTCGACGATCGGACGGGGACTCGGCCCGCTCGCGCCGGTGTTCAGATAGCGCGTCTCCTCGAACACGGGGACGGCGTCACGGATGTCGCCTGGCGTCTTCATCATCTCACCTTTTCGCCGTCGATACTTAGAGACTGTCGACGCGCTGGCGTCCCGATCGATGCATCGCCTCTCCAAGTGTGTACCTTGCTAACGTGTTTACGGGACGCTTATATTCCGGGAGCACGGCGATATGAAACGTGTTTATCGGCCACGCGATGCTCGCGTTCGCCCTGGCGGTGCTGTTCGCGGACTGGCGAGGCTGGCCGGTCCGCCGCGCGCTGGCGTTCGGTGCCGTCGCCGGCGCGTTCGCCGCCCTCCCGGATATCGACGTCGTGTACGCCGTCGCGGCCGTCGACGGCGGGCGGTTCCTCGGCGGCGGGTCGGTCAACCCCGAGGCGTTCTGGGAGGCCGCCAACGCCGTTCACCGGTCGATGACGCACTCGCTCGTCGTCGCGGCGGTCGCGGCTCCCGCGTTCGGTCTCTGGAGTTCGCTGGGCGGCCGTCCCACCCAGCGTTCCAGCGTCGCGGCGGCCGGGGGGCTCTTCGGCCTCGTCGGTCTCGTCGCCGTCGCGATCGCCGTCAGTGGAACCCTCGGCGGCGTCGTGATGGGGGCGTTCGTCCTCGGTGGGGCCGGACTCGCGACCCTGGCGGCCCGCCGGACCGACCTCGCGCCGCAGACCGTCGCGGCCGCCGCGACGGTCGGACTCTTCACCCACCCGTGGGGTGACCTCGTGACCGGTGCGCCGCCGCAGCTGCTGTACCCGTTCGACCTCGGACTGTTCGATAGCCGAGTGCTCCTCCACTCGGACCCGACGATCCACCTGCTGGGCGCGTTCGCGCTCGAACTGGCGGTCATCTGGCTCGCTGCGCTGGCCGTCGTGCGAGTGACCGATCGTTCGATCCGCCTGTTTTCCGACCGGAGCGCCGCGCTGGGAGCGGCGTACGGCGCTGCGGCCATCGTCCTCGTCCCCCCTACCCTCGATGTCTCGTATCACTTCGTGTTCTCGATCCTCGCGGTCGGTTCGGTCTGCGGCGTGCTCTCGTGGTACCGTTCGGTCTCGCCCGTCCGGACGGTCGTGCGCCGCGACGTGGCCGCCGCGGAGCGACTCCGGCCCAACTTCGGCGTCGTGGCCATCGCGCTCGCCGGGACCACGGTCGCGCTCGTCGGGTATGCCGTCGTTTACGTGGCGCTCGCGTAGGTTCGGGGCTCGGTGGTCGCGTCGCCGAAGTTGGCGTGGGGCTCGCGCGCCGACGCGTCGCTCCTCAGTCTGAGCGCTCCGTTCGTTGTCTTCGGCCGGCACCTGCGGCTGGCGGCTTCGCTCCGACGGTAGCCCCGAAAAATGTCCATCGGACGACGCCCGACGTTCGCTCGCGTACCCCTACCCGCGCGCCCGCCGGGGACGTTCGTCCGTGACCGTATCAAGACATTCCGCGAATCGAGTAAAAGTCTTGTGTATATGTCTGACGCATCGGACGTCCGATTCCGAATCAGCAGACGGGCTGGGGCACCGTTCCACCGTTGTCGCCGTTTCGGCCTCGGGTGGATCATCGTCTCTGATCTAGGTTCTCGTCGCGGATCGTGCACGAACCCTCGACTCGATCAGTCTTCGCGTTTCGTCAGGCGCAGTGCGGCCGTGGAGAACTCGCTCTCGACGGTCGTCACCCCGTAGCGATCGAGCGCCCGTTTGGCGTCGAGATATTTCGCGATCGCCTGGGCGTTGTCTCGGCGGTTGTCCCAGCGATCGCAGGGGACGGCGAAATCCTGCCCGTCGCGGGTGAAGTAGACGACGACCCCCGGATCGGACGCCCCTCCCGTCTCCACGCGGGCGTTCTCGACGCCCATCTTCCGCAACTCGTCGTGTATCTTGTCCATCGCGTCCTCCCGATCGACCCGGAAATTGTGCGGATACGGCCGCCGTTCGCCGCTCGGCGTTCGGTCGAACTTCTCGGGCCACTCCAGCGAGTCGGATCCCGACATACACGCGAGGTATCAGCGACCCGTAATGATGGTATCGGACTGCGCGCATAGGGGGACGCCGACCGATCGGTCGCTTCGGGCGCCGGCGCCCGCGCCGACTCCGGGTCGGGCCCGCCTTCCACCAACGTTTATTGTGTGATTAATGTATCATCTCAGTGTGAACGTACGTATCGTTCCACCCACGGGTGACAGCGAGGACGGGGACCGGCCGTCGCGGGACGACGGACCGGCCCGACTGGGACGCAAAGGCGACATCGACCGCTCGGAATCGGTCGATGTCTCGGAGTATCCGCTGGTCGACATCCACGTCAACGTCGACACCGAGGACACCAGCGAACTCGACGAAGAACACTTTACCGTGTATCAGGAGGGCGAGCGGACTCCGATCCGGGACTTCGATTTCAGGGCGTCGGCCCTCGATCTCGTGTTCGTCTTCGACGACACCGGCAGTATGTACGACGAGATCGACGGCGCGAAACGGGGCGTGACGAAGTTGACGACGGCCATCGCAGACCGGGGCATCGACGCCAGGTACGGCCTCGTTTCGTTCAAGGACGCCCCGGAGGTGGACCAGGGGCTGACGAGCGATCCCACCGAACTGAAGTCCGCGGTGAACGACCTGGAAGCCAGCGCCGGCGGCGACGCTCCCGAGGCGAACTACGACGCCATCGAGACGGCGCTCGGACTCGACCTCCGCGACGAGGCGACGACGGTGTTCGTCGACATCACCGACGCCTCGTCACACTACCAGGGCGACGGCAGCGGCTTCTCCGACTACACGCGCGAGGAAGTCGCCGCGGACCTGAACCGGCGGGACGTGACCTTCGTCGCGGTCGCTCCGGACGAGTTCGGCAGCGCGGACGGCCCCGGGAGCGTCAAAGGTCTCGCGGGCGACGCCGGTGGTCTCTGGACCGACATCGACGAAGAGGAGTTCGACTGGGTGCTCGATCGCATCATCGCGCTGCTGGTCGGGACGTACGTTCTCACGGTCCACACCTGCACGCCGCCGGGGGAGGACTGGTCGGTCACCGTCGAGTTCGACCACCCCCGATTCGGCTCCGGGTCGGATTCGAGTTTCATCTCCGTCCCCGGTCACGAGACGCTCCCGCCGGAGTGCGAGGAAGACGAGCTCACGGCGGGAACCGCGGTCGACGAGCGGCCGGAAGATCGGGTCCGCGATCGCGACCGCGCCGCCGTCGACGAACGACCCGAAGACCGGATTCGAGACCGCGACCGCGGCGCGGTCAAAGAGCGCTCCGACGACGATAGCGGTGCCGAGTCCGACGAGGACACGTCAGAGGACGCCACTCCGCTCGTGATGGAGATCGACGACGAGGAGCCGCCCGTCGGCGCGCCAGTCTCGGTCACCGTGCGCGGCCCCTCGGGCAGAATCGAGGGCGCGGTTCTCGAAGCACGGGAGCAGCGGGCCGAGACCTCTTCCCGCGGCACGGCCACGCTCCGCTTCGAAGAGTCGGGACCGGTCGAACTCCGGGTGGACAGCTCCGACCCGGCCCACGCACCGAATGCCAAGACGCTCACGGTCGGCGGTGCGGCACCGACCGAAGACGACGAATCCGGCGACGACGAGGTCACGGACGCGGATGTGACGGACGAGGTCACGAGGGAAGACGCCGAGTCCGGCGACGACGCGGCCGCCGGCGGTGACGACGAGGACGACCCGATCCCAGTCGTTCTGGAACCGAGCAGTGTCACTGTCGACGTGGGCGCCGAAGTCTCAGTCACGGTTCGGGACCGTACCGGTTCGAGGGTCGCGAACGCGACGCTCGAAACCGACCGTGGCCACGCGGCGGTCACCGACTCGCGGGGCGAGTGTCAGTTCGAGTTCGATCGGACTGGCGAGGTCACGGTCGAACTCGTCGACACCGAGAGCGGCGCTCACGAGTCGGCGACGACCCGTATCGACGTGGTGTAGGCGGATTCTCGCTCTGGTGGGCTCCCGCGCGATCCGAAACGGTTGCGTTCCGCGCCCCGGACTCTCAGCCGAATACGCTGACCACGTAGCCGACGAGAGCGAGAAAGAGCAATGCTGCGCCGCCGATAGCGAGCCGAAGCTGAGTGGCCCACTGCGGTCCCGCCTCGAGTGCCGCCGCTGCGAAGAGGAGCCCGCCGGCAACCGCGGCGACGACGGCCACCTTCAGGTAGCTCCTACGGCCGACATCGTCAGTCTCGGCGTTGCCGGTCTTATCCGGATTCTCTGCCCGTTCAGTCTGCGCCTTCCCCGCTGACCCAGCCGTCCGATTGGCGTCAGTCCCTCCACCGGGTCCAGTGTCCGTGGTCCGGCGGGCCTGCTGGTCCGCGGACCCTTCCGGCACAGCTCCCGATGTGGTGGTTCGAGATCCGGTCTGAGACGCGTCTCCGGTCGGTTCGGCGATCGAACCCTTGGTTTTTCTCGCTCCTCCGGGTTCCCCGGGACCGTCCGCTCCGTTCTCGACTTCGTCGCGATCAGCCGCCCCGTTGGCTGCTTCGCCACGGTCGGTCCCGTCTCCATCCCGTCCCGGCTCGTCGGCGGAATCCGAATCCTCGGAGCGGTCGCCTCTCGACGTCCAAAGCCGGTAGCTCACTCCCGAGGCGATGCCCACGAGCAGCAGGACTGGAGCGGCGCTGACGACCGCTTCTCCGACCCCGAGCAACGTTCCGGCGTAGTCGCTGAAGTTCGTGAGCAGCGCGTACAGGACGAGCGCGAACAGGCCCCCGAGAGACGTACCGAGTACGACTCCGACTCCGAAGCGCTTCGTCCGTCGCGACTCCGCCTCGCTCTTCGAGCGTAACTGGAGCTTGACTCCCTCGACTTGCTCGAAGACCCGCTCCTCGACGATCGACGGGAAGTCGCTCGGGCCGTCCCAGTGGTCCTCCGGCACGCTCGCGTGATACTCGTGTAGTTCGGCGAGGAGCGATCCGGGGTCGGTCTCCCTATCGCCGAGCGCGTCCGTCGAGACGGACCCGCCGGGAGCGCCGCGCAGAAGCCGCTTCAGAGACGACGCCACGGGAATCAGTCTGCCGGCCGCGACTCCCGCGCCGACGAGGACGATGCCGACGGCGACGCCGACGAGGATCGACTGCGACAGCGAGACGCTGAGGTCGCCGAGATACGGTTCTACGAGCGACGATCCGAGAAACGACACCGTCGATTGACCGCCCAACGCCGAGAACGCGCCCCCGGCCAGCCCGCTCCACGCGAGATACCCGACTCCCGCGATGGCGGCCACGAGGAACAGCACGGTCGCCGTGAACGCCAGTTCCTCGTTGGCACGGCGGTTAGGATCGCCATAACTGACCAGCAGATCCCGTTCCGCGGCCGCCTCGGTGTTCAGCGCCGCCGCGAGCGCCCGCTGCCGGTTCCGGCCGGCGAATCGGCCGGTGACGTCGTCCCGAAGCGTTGTTAGCTGCCGTCTGAACGCTTCGACCCCCTCGCGAAACCGGGCGTAATCGAGCCGAACCTTGGACTCGGCGACTGGTTCGACCGGTGCGTCGGTGATCCCCGGCTGGATGACGGCGTCGACGTCGTCGACGGCCTCGATTCGGCCGTTGCCACAGATCGCGATCGAGGCGTTCCCGTCGGTCTGGCCGTACACGTACTGGAAGAGCTGAATCGCGTCGTACCGGTTTCTCGTCCCGAAGTAGATGGACCCCCCGCGGAGTATCTGTCGGCGCTCTTCGGCGCTCAGATCCGGTTCCAGCACCTCCGCATCGAGCAGTTCGTTGTACGTGGTCTGCTTGCCGCCGACCGATTCGAGGACGTCCCAGCCCGCCTCGTCGACGAGCCACCGCTCGACGGCCTCTTTGAACCCCTTCAGGAGCCGCCCGCCGCTCATACCGGGCGCCTCGTAGACGCCCATAACCTGCTGCGGCGCGTTCTCTTGGGCGTTGAAATAACAGACGACGACGCCCGCTTCGGGCCGATACAGCAGGTCCAGATCCTCGTGGTAGTACTCGCGAACGCTCGCGTTCTCTCCCGCCGCGTCGCCGTGGGAGTCGTACTTCAGTTCTCCGGTCGGTCCGTCGTACACTCTGAGGCGAGCGTCGGGCGGCACGAGTGGCTCCGCGTCGCCCGTAGAACCTCTCCCTTCGGACGCCGGCGACGTCGGTTCCTCGTCTGCTGCCTCGCTCCTCGCGGTCTGTTCGTCACCGCTCGTCGCCTCGCCGTCGGGCGAACCAGTCCGTGTCCCGTCTGCTGCGTCCCCCGTCCACTCGGTTTCGGAATGCCTGTTCGCCGGCAGTTCGGCGTCTGCTCCGTCACTGTCTGGGCCCGCGAACGGGTCCGGTTCCCGTTCGTCAATATCCGGTTCGTTCGAAACTGGTTCGTCGGACGTGGGATCGGTCTCCCCGCGCTCCGGCGTCGCGTTCTCCGCCCGCGACCGCTCGTGTTCTTCGACCGGTTTCGACTCGTCACCCGCCGGGTCCGTCGCGCTCTCCTCGCCGGATCCGTCGTCGGCCGGACTCGGTTCTGTCTGGTTCTCCGCTCCGCCGACCGGATCGCTTCCGAGCTCATCGTCACGCCGCCGGCCCGCGTCACTGTCCGAACGGGGTTCTTTCGGCTCGGGTCGCTCCGGGGGTCCCGAGGAGGCGGCCGTCTCCTCGGCGGTCCGTCCGGTACCTTCCGGTTCCCCGCCGGCGACGTTCCCCGTTCGCTCTTCCGACTCGGACCGCTTCTCGTCGGGTTGCGACTGTGCCCCCTGGGGTTCGGTCGGCTTCCGTGGGCTCTCGGGGGCCGGTTCAGACGGCACGCCGTTAGGATGACCGGCCGCCGGTCCGTCCACGTCGGCCTGCTCGAACGCCGAGGAGAAGGAGGGCTCACCGGCCTCCTCGCGGACGACAATCTGCACGTCTGCCGACGCCTTTCTGCTCGCGGGCGGCCGCTCCCGACTCACCACGACGCTCCGGTCGTGGTTCTTCCTGACGTAGTTGAACACCCTGAAGCCCGCTTCGACCGTGGGGACTTCCACGATACTCGGCGAATCGGACGACTCGAACCGCGCTCCGGTGACGTGTCTGTCGTCGCCGGGAAGAGAGCCCCTGCCGGTCTCCAGGACGCCGACCCGATTGCGGTTGTACTCCGTCCCCTTGTCGAATCTGAACGGGTACTCGTCGAGCCGCATACTGATGATCCGGGGCAGTTTCTTGAAGTTCGTGACGTTGGCGTCGACTTCGGTCTCCACGTAGAACGTCTCGACGGCCCCCTCCGATCCACCGGCGGTCGCTTCGATTCGGAAGACGAGCGCGCTGTCCGGCTCGAAGTACAACTCGACGTCGTGCGCGTGAAACGACTCGATGCGCTCGTTCGGTTCCTCGGTCCGCAGGTTCTCGCCCGACGCCAGGTAGAGTTCGTCTTTCATCGTTCACTCCGGTGGTGCGTGGTCTGTGTGGTCGTCTCGGTCACTCGCCCATTCGATCCAGGAGCTCTTGGCTCCCGTGCAGCGGCAGTCTGCTGTCGGCGGTGTTCAGGTCGATTTCGAGTTCCTCGTCGCTCCCGATCGGAGACGTGTTCTCGATGGGATAATACACCGGGACGAGGTCGTAGCTGTCCGTCGTGAGTTCGGAATCGCCGAACCGATCGTCGCCCGCGTTCAGGAACTCCGCTTTGATGTGGCTCGCGAAGAGATCCCATCGGTCGAGGTGTCCGAACCCTCGGCTCGCCCCGTCCGAGAAGTAATCGTAGTCTTTGACTGCCAGATCGGCGAACGTCGCGATGTAGAAGATGTCCGTGTCCAGGTACTGTTCCCCGTTGTCGATTCGGTGATACGTGTCCTGGTACGCACCGACGTCGCGCGGTCGGGTGAACGGCTCAACGCGCTCTTCGTCGTAGTCCGGTTCGATGTAGGGCGGGTTCGTTCCCCGCTCGAACGTCATGAACGCGTAATCCTCGAGCGGATAGAGCATCCCGATGCTATCGGCGTGCCAGACCATATCTTTCACCAGCTCCTCGACGATTTCGGCCTTCCCCATCCTCGCTTCGCCGACCGGCGTCTCGAACGCCTCCATACTGTACGGATCCGTGCCGATGTGGTCTCGGTCTCCGAACCAGTCGACGTCGTACCACTCGCTGCCGGCGTCCTCCGCCCCCTCCGGAGTGGCGTTGTCGAGCAGATAGCGCGCGATGTCGAACACCTCTTCGATGTCGTCGGTCGCGACTTCCCCCGGGCTCTCGTGGGGGCTCAGTCCCTGGAGGTGGTCGCCGGCGTAATCGAGCGTCCGGATCGTCACCTTGCGCGGGAACAACACGCCGTGCTTGTAGCTGAACTCGAGCGGGAGCGCCTGGTTTTTCGGCGTCGACGGGAACGCGTTCAAGCCGCCGTCGCCGAGGCGACTGCTGAGTTTCCGCAACGGTTCGCTCGGTTTCGCCGCCCGGCGCCCGCCGCTCATGTATCCCTCGATGGAGTAGTCCAACCCCGCCATCAGGCTGGACTTCCCCGACCCGGTCGCACCGAGGACGATGATCTCCTTGTCGTAGAGGTTCGATCGGAACCGGTAGATGGTTCCCAGGAACACCCCCGTCGCGAGGACGAAGGGGAGCGTCTCGCCGAGTTCGATCGAGAGGAACTGAAACGGCTGGAGCACGACCCGATCACCGAGGTACACGATCGGGCTGTCGTACTGGAATACCCGCTCGAACAACCCGACGCCGGCGATGATGCCGACGAGGTAGAAGACCCGCGGCATCGCCCGGTCGAACTCCCGGACCGACGCGTTCGGCCGCGACCGCGTCAGATCGTGATAGATACCGTTCGAGTCCCGTTTTAGCCCCCCGATCCCGATCCCCGAGAGGAACCCGCCAACCATCACGGCGGGCGACTGCGTCCAGTTGACGTACTCGACGAACACGCCCCGTTGCAGGAGTAGCGCCGCACCGATTGCCGTCACGCCGAGAAGCAGCACGCCGTTCGTCTGCTTGTACTCGTCCAGCGAAATCAGAACGAAGAGCCCGATGAACAGGAACGACCCGAAGATGAATAGATCGTGCGGGTCGATACCGAGCACGTGGGCCGCCCCGTAGAATATGTGAAACGAGAGCCCGAGGGGCCGTTCGTTCCAGGCCTCCGCCAGCATCAAGAACACGCCCGCGCCGCTCACCAGCATCAGCGGCGTGAGGACGAAGAGAATCTTCAGTTCCCGCCTGTGAACCGGGGAGAGCCCCTGGAGCCGCCGCCAGGCGTCCCAAATGTCAACTCTTCCGATTAGCGTCATTACACTCAGGAGTCACATTTCTGTATTATAAATACTATGGAAGGGGTACAGTCCGCTGTGAGCCGAGTTTCGGCTGACTTGTCAGAAGTTAGTCCGAATTTTTTATCAATGAGTCAGGCAAGCAATCGGTATGGACCCGACTGAGCGATTCAACGTCCCCGACACCATCGTTGGGATCGGTGGTGCGGGGAAGGAAGTCGTCTTTCAGATGATGTCCGTCCGGGACCCCGACGACGAGGACGGAGATCACAACGAGTGGATTATGCGGGAGGTGATGGAACCGGGCGACGGCAGCGAGGGTGTCCCCAACGAGTTGCTGCAGGCCTTCGTCGTCGAGACCGAACAGGAACAGGTGAAAATCGACGTGCCGCGATGCAACCGGATCAACGACCGCATCGGGGAGATGGCCGAATCCTACGACACCGCCGTCTACGAGCCCGAAATCAACTACATCAACGTCGTCGAAGGGGCCGACGTCGCTGGACACGAACTGGTGAGCGAGTCCGTCATCAACGACTTTGCGGCGAACACGAACCTGAATTGCTGGTGGTTCGGCGGCGACGACATCGACACCAAAGAGAACTACTCCAACGGCGTCGTTCGGCGTCGGGCGCTCGGGAAGGGGCTCTACTACGCCAGCCGTGCGGGGCCGGACCCGATCCACGAACTGGTCCGCGCGGCCGACTCCGGCACCCACGTCGACATCGTCGTCGGCCTCGGCGGCGGCACGGGATCGGGGATCTTCCTCGACCTCGCCCGGGCGCTCGAAAACGACGCGGACGTCGAGGTCACGCTCTTCGGAATCATCCCCAAAAGCGACGAGGACACCGACATCAAGGCCAACGCCTACGCCGCGCTCTCGGAACTGGAGTACCTCTCGCTCACCGACCAGAACCCGTTCAGAAACATCGTCCTGCTTCCCTACGGCCCGGCCGAGGACGACACCGGTTTCGACGAAGCCGTCGTCAACGCCATCCTGGCGCACTGTAACACCCGCGGAACGAACATCCCTCGAAAGCTCAATCCAGACAAGACGGCGGGCCCGGCCCCCTACGCCCCGTTCACGGTCGCGGTGCCGCAGGTCATCCGATTCGACGCTCCCGGGATCAAGAAGTCCCGGGAGAACTTCTCCACGTACGCGACCGAACACGACTCGATCCGCGAAACCGAACTGTCCCTGTACGAGGACGTCGTCTCGTTCCTCTCGGACTACCACGAGAGCGTCTACGAGGAGTACGATCAGTACGGCTCCAGCGACGGCTACCGGCTTCGCGAGGAGGAACTGGACGACCTCCACGAGCGGATCGACGAGGTCGAGTCGCTGGTGCAACTCGACGACCTGGCGCGCTCGGGCTACGACGCGGCTCCGGACATCGCCGCGGAACTCGACTCGCTGCGAAACGACGACATCCTCGCGAACCCCGACTTCGACGAGGACGATCACGAGGAGCGAAAGCGCGCGGTCGTCAACGAACTGCCGGACACCTTCGTCGAGGGCAACTTCGGTCGACCGCCGGGCGGCTTCGACCGCTCGGAGGACGAGGAGCTCTACGACCTGGTGACACAGGCGCTGGAGACCGTCCGCGAGCGGCGCGAACTGTTCAAAGCCAAGAATATGCTCGATTCGGGGATCGAGCAGGACGGCATCGAAGCCGCACTCAACACGCGGAGTAAGGGCACGCCGGAACGACGAAAGGTCAAGGCGGAACTCGACGACGCCAACCGGTCGCTCTCGGTGCTCCGCGACAGGAAGCACGACTACGAACTGGGCGAGGCGTTGGCGACCGCGGAACTCGCGGACGCCATCGACGCCTGGGAACGGAACTACGACGAGACCGTCTCCGAACTCATCAGCCTCCAGGAGAACTACGCGCGGATCGACGAGCTGTTGACGGACCTCGACAACGCGATCAACTCCGCGGCGACCGCGGTTCGAGACCCCGATTCAGATCAGGTCCGCATCGAGAAACTGAACTTCGACGAGTTCGGCGAACTCAACGCCAAACTCTCCGAGGTCGGACTCAGCGAACTCTCCTCCGGTGAGATTCAAAACTCCGTTCTCAACCTCCGCAAGGCGCGGCAGGCGTGGCTCGACGCCGAAAACAAGGAGGGGGTCCTCGACCGGATCGGCGCGATGTTCGAGAACACCGACCCCTCGAACCGGTACTCCGACGCACGGCGCGAGATCAAGCCCGACATCTACGAGGTCGCCGACTGGGGTCCCGACACGAACGACTTCTACGTCCAGGTGAAGGCCGACCCCGTCGCGGCGGTGCAGCAGGAACTGGAGAACCATCGCGACACGCTGATTCAGAACCTCCTCGACTCCTTGGAGGAGTACATCGAGCGTCCGACCACCTCGCTCTCGGAGATCGTCGACCGCGCGGAAAGCGGCGACTTCCGCGCCGAAGACCTCGACCTCGACGACGCCGACCGGGGCCGAATCGAGCTCAACGACGTCGAGAATCTGACGGCGCTTCCCGCCCTCGGTGCCGACCCCTACGACTTCGAGTCGGCGTTGGATTCGGCGCTGCACGAGTCGGACGCGACGCGATCGCAGAGCCTGATCCACGACCTGACAGAAGAGTCCGAAGACGACACCAACGCCGTCTACGACGCGTTTTACGCCGCGTACGTCGAACCCTTCGCCGCCGCCAGAGAGAACGCGGAGGCGAAACTGGAGCGGCAGCGGACGGTCCGTGACAAGTACTCGGCGCTTGACGGGGTTCTCGAAACGGGGATCAAACTGACGAAACTCTACGAGGATCGGATGGAGCCGGACGACATCCCCGAGAGCACCGAAGGCTCCGTCGAGAGCGGCCCGTACGTCAAGATGAAGAGCGCGCAGGACCGCGGCGCGCTGCTCGGACGGCCCGACATCGACGAGGCCGGACTGTGGGACACCGAACAGAGCTACATCCGGACGTATATCCGCGACGTCGCCGAACTGGTCGACCGACAGTCGGAGTACCTCCCGCTCGCCCACAGTTCCATCAGCCACAGCGAGGCCGCCAATCCGAACTACAACCAGTTCGCGATCGCGCCGGTCTATATGAGCCGGATGTTCGAAGATCCGCGTTCGAAGGGCGACAGCGCGCGGTTCACCGAAATCGCCGACATCTTAGAGAACGGGTCGATCCATCTGGACGGCGGTGGCCAGTACAACCCACGCCGCGTCGCGTTCGGCGGCCCGTGGGACGTTTCGACGACGGTGTTCGTCGGCGGCGTGATGGCGGACAACCTCCGTCCGTTCCGCAAGGAGTACCGGAACGCCTACGAGTCCGAGCGCCGGGACCTCGGCGACGACGGGTTCATCAGGCACGTTCACGGCCTCGACGGGATCGACACCGGGACCGGGGACTTCTTCGGCGAATACGACGGCGGATTCGTCCACCGGGACCGGCTGTTCAACTTCAACGACGACGACGACGCACTGTTCGTCCTCGACAACGACGAGCCGACGATCGTCGATCGGCTGCTGGCGTACCACGACATCGAACGGTTCGACAGCAAAGTCCCGATCGGCGACAAAGACGGCGACGAGTGACGGATGGGGGCGCTCGCTGGCGACCGACGGCGCGACGCGGCCTTCCTCCTCGCGTCCGTCGCCGTCATCCTAGTGACCGCGTGGCCGCTATCGGGGATGGTGATCTCCGCGTGGGAAACCGAGGGAGCCGTCTACACGCTCGTTCACTCCGTGTTCCGGGCGACCGGCTGGGACATCAACCTGGTCGTGGTGGTCCCGGCCGGCGTCGTCCTCGGGTGGCTGCTGCTGTTCGGACTCGACCAGTCCAAGCGGATCCAGGCCGGCATTCTGGCCGTCGCGGCGGTGCCGTTCGCGGCGGCGCTCTGGGCCCGGGGCGTCTGGTTCGTCCCCTGGCTCTCGCTGTCCCCGTTCCTGCTTCTGGGCCTGCTGGTCGGACTCCTCTCAGGTTCGATCGACAAGATCCTCTTCGGGCTTCGGCGGCGGGAGTTCCCGCTCGCGGTCCGGGCGCTGTACGTGACTACCCTCGCCGCGCTGGTCGTGGGGTTCGTCGATCTGCAGACCACGACGAGCGTGCCGCTCACACAGACCGCGGTTCAGGCCGGATCGATACTCGTCTTCGGCGGTCTCTTCAGCGGGTTCGTGCAGTACACCGACCGACAGGACATCCTGGTGGTGACCCCGAGCGGTCACCGGGACTCCGAGACCGTGCTGCTCTGTGGGCTGTACGACAGCGCCAAGACGGCGTTCGATACGTACATCGTCAGCGGGGGCACCGAACTGAACGAGGCGCGCGCCCAACTGACCCACGACGGCGACGTCGACCCGCTCTCCTCGACCGTCGAGTTCCGGTTCAAACCCTCGGGACCCCTCGACCGGTGGACCTCCGTCACCGCCGACGGGTACGACGTCCAGACGCTGTACAGCGACGAGATCGACCGCGCCCTCGACCGACTCCGCCCGTCGTCGTCGGTTTTCGAGACGCTCCGCCGGTGGCTCTCGGCGAACCTGCCGGTCGTCGGCGGGGGCCGCGATCTCACCCGTCGCCTCGAAACCGCCGATCTCGTCCTCCTGGTCGTGCCGCTCTCGGACCCGAGTCTCAGCCGCGCGCTGGCGGGTGAGGACCTCGAAGACGCGACCGCACCGGGGTATCTCGAGACGTACTACGAACTCTGTGCGGCGGCCGGCGGCGACAGCAACGTGCTCGTCGTGGCGACCGACGCCGACCGAGCGACGGAGCGCTACGCCCGGACCCGGGACACGGAGGTCGACCTGGGCGCGGCGCGCCCGGACAACTACGGGCAGTTCCAGTTCGAACTCCGCGAGTGGCTGAACCAGGTCGTCGCCGACGACGACGCGGCGAAGCTCCCCGACGTGGGCGAACGCTCGCCGTTCCCGTGCTCTGTCGTTCCGATCAGCCGCGAGCACGCTGATTCCGAGCGTAACCAACTCGTCGCGAACGCCGACGAACTCCTCGAAGCCCTCCGGTCGTGAGTCCCCGGCCGCCCCTCACAGCATAATCTGCATATATCCGACCACGCTGACCGCCGCCAGCCCCAACGACACGCCGAGGATCCACACCCCGTCGAACCCCTGCAGGATGATGGCTCCGATCCCGACGACGAGCGCCGCGACGGTCGCCAACATCAGCACCTTCCCGACCGCCGCCTCCGGATCGATGTCGCCGAGGATGGACTCTCCAGAGGATTCGGGGTCGATCCGTTTCGTCCGTTCGACTTGTACCCGGAGCGTGTTCGACTCCTCCGGGACCCCGTCGATCACCTGATAGGCCTTCGCGTCCACCCGGCCGCCCTCGTCGAACGTCATCACGCACGATCCGCCTTCGTCGGTCTCCCGCTTTGTGCTCTCGTTGGTGTACTGGTGTTCCGCTTCGACCCGCGCTCCCTCGACCGGGCCGTCGGTCCGGTCGTCCCGGACCGTGAACCGGACCGAGTCGCCCGAGGTGATTTCGGTCCGATTGGCGTCGAGCGACAGCGGTTCGAGATCGCCGACGCCGACCACCGTTTCCGCGGGGACGTAGTCGGTCACGCCGTCGCGCTTCCGTGCCGTGACCGTGTGCCTATCGGCGATAGACGTGGCGACGCGGGCGCGACCCCGCTCGTCGGTCGTCCACGTCTCGCCCGCCATCTCGACTGTGGCGTTCTCGACGCGGCTGCCGCTGCTGTCCCGCACGGTGACGGTGAACGGCTCGCCCGCCTCGACGGCTTCGACGCCGGCTTCGATCGCCAGTTCGCGTTCGGCCGGCTCGACGGTGATCCGACCCACCGCGGTCTCGTAGCGGTCGTCGTCGTCGCCGGCGCGCACCTCGACTTCGCCGCTGTCTGCGAACTTGAAGCTGACCCGACCGTCGGTCGTCGACGCCTCGTCTCCGGCGGACGTGACGACGGTCACGTCGTCGACGGGATCGCGGCTCTCCTCGTCGACAACGGCGAACTGCACCGGGGTGTCCGTGGGGACGGTCGAGTCCTCCGCTCCGATCGACAGCGGGATGGGCTCGACGTCGACCGACACCGTCGCGTCCTCGTACTCGGTTTCGTCGGTGTCCGGAACGCTGGCCCTCGCAGTGAACGTCCCTACCGCATCCGGTTCGAACGAGACGCGGCCCGCTCCTTCGACGGGTTTCGACTCGCCGGCGAACGTGACCGTCACCGCCGGCCCGCCACCGCCCTCGACGTCGAACGTGACCGTCTCGCCCACCCGCACCGTCGAGGCGTCGCTCGTTATGCCGAGCGATTCGGTCCGCTTTTCGACGCGCACCTGTTCGAAATCCCCCTCGCACCCGCTCTTCTCCGCGAACACGTCGTAGGTTCCCGGGGCGTCGTACTCGACCGACACCGTCCCGTCGGATCCGGTCCGGAGTTCTTCGCCGTCGGTGCTGACCGTCGCGTCTTCGACCGCGTGTCCGTCGTCGTCCGTGACGGTGAGCTCCACCGTCGTCGACGGTGCGACCGCGAACTCCGGCACCCACACGTCCAACTTTCGGGTGCGTTCCTCGATTTCGATCGTCAGCGCCGCGTCCGTGTACTCTCGCTCGTCGCTTTCCTTCTCGGCGGTGATCCTCGTCGTTCCCGACGACTCCGGCGTGAACGTCGCCGTCCCGTCCTCGTCGGTCGGTTTCGTTTCGTCGCCGAACTCGACGGTCGCGTCGCCGACGCCCTCGCCGTCCTCCTCGACCACGCGAATGGTGACGTCCTCCCCAACTGTCGGCGCCGACGAGACCACTTCGAGGGTCAGCGACACGGGTTCCGGGTCCCGAGTGCGCCCGCCGGTTTCGGGTCCCGGCGTCCCGTCGTCGGAGCCGGACGACCCCGCGTCTGGTTCCGGTTCCGGGGGGTCGCCGAACGCTTCGCCGTCGAGGATCGCCCGCTTCGCGTCCCGAATCCGATAGAGCTTCTTCCGCACTTCGTGCTTGCGCTCGGGGGCGACTTTGTCTGGGTTGTATCTGTTCATCGCTTTCCCGGCGGCAACCTTGACCTCGATCTTCGAGGCGTCCGGGCCGATGCCCAAGCACTCGTAGGGGTCGTCGGCGTATGGATTCGGCTCACCCATCTTCGATTGAAGATTGGTTCCGGTCGGATATACTAATATGTTCAGGTACCGTCACCGTCCGGCGGAACGGTCGCTTCCCACTCCTTTCGAATCGGCGTCGCTGTCGTCTGACCGCGCCGGGTTCAGCCCACCTCGATGTCGACACTGTCGACCTCGTAGTCGATTGCCGACTCCGGCTTTCGCACGGCGACCTCGTACTCGCCCGGCGACTCGAAGCGGAGCGAGGCGACGCCACGCTCGTCCGACTCCGCGGTGTTTCCGTTCGCGCGGACCGTCGCTCCCGCCACGCGCTTCCCGAAGCTATCGCGGACGGTGAACTCTACCTCGGTCTCCGGTGGGACCTCTCTTCGCGCCGGGATCAGGGCGAGCGCAGCCGAGGCTGGCCGCACCTCGACCGTCGTCTCGTCGGTCTCCGCCGTCGGCCCGTCCGGCGGGGACTTCGTCTCGACCGCGTACTCGCCCCGTTCGTCGAACGTCAACTGGCCCCGGCCCGTCGCGTCCGTCTCCGCCCGCGACGTCTTCCCGCTCTCCCCGTGGGTGGCTTCGACCGTGATCCCCGATCCAGGATCGCCCGTACTCGCGCGGACGAGGACTTCGACCGACTCTCCGACCGCCGGCTCCGGCTCCGAGAGCTCCAGCGCGTGCCTGACGGACTCGGGTTCGACCGTGATCTCGGTCTCCGCCGGTACGTACTCGGTCAGTTCACCGTCCTTCTCGGCGGTAACCGTCCAGGCCCCCGGTTCATCGAACGTGAGCCGAGCGCGCCCCCGGGTTGTGACCGCGGTCTCGCCGCCGTCGCTTCTCACCGTCGCGTCATCGACCCGTGAGCCGGTCTCGTCGCGGACGGTGAACGGAACCGTCTCGCCCGCGCGGACGGTCGACGCTTCTGGAACGAGCGACAGTTCGAGTTCGGTTTGCGAGACGGTCACCGCCGCCGTCCCCGTGGTCGACCCCGCGGCTCCGCCCTCGGTGATCGCTTCGACTGTAACCGTGCCGGGGTCCTCGAACGAGAGCGTCGCCTCACCGCGGTCCAGCGACCGGCTGTGCCCGCGGTCGGTCTCGACGCGCCCGGCTGTCACGCGCTCGCCGGCCGAGTCTCTGACCTCGATGGAGACCGGTTCTCCGACGCGGGCTTCCGACGGGGTACAGAACACCGCGATCGACCGATCTCGCGGCCGCACCTCGACGCGTCTGGTCGTCGGCTCCGTCGGTCGATCGACCCCGTCGGCCGTCGCTCGTAGCTCCGTCGGACCGGGTTCCTCGAACGTGACGGTCGCAGAACCGTTCCGGATCGGGACGGTTCGTTCGCCGCCCACCCGTAACTGCCCCGTGGTGAGCGAGTCACCGTCGGCCGTCACCGAGACCGTGACGGACTCGCCCACCTGGGGCTCGGGCTTCGGGAGCGCGAGTTCGAGCGTCGCGGGCGAGGGTTTGGGTTTCGGGCCTGGCGGCTTTTCCAGTTCGTCCTCAGGCGGGTACGGTTCGCCGTCGGTGATCGCGTCCTCTGCGGCACGGACGCGATACAGTTTCTCCCGGGCGGCTTCTTTCTCCTCGTCGGGGTAGTGATCCGGGAGGAACTTCTTCTTCGCCTTCGCGGCGGCCACCGTCACCTCCGTCGTAGATGCGTCTCTCGACACGCCGAGGCACTCGTAGGGGTCGTCCGAATACGGGTCGGGGTCTGCCATTCTGTCAGCGTCTATTACATACCGTCCGTTGTGCTCGCTCGCCGACGCACGTCAGAAAATCGTCCCGGACGACTTGCTCAGACCGACGGGAGCTGTCGACGGATCCGGGCGATCTCGTCGTCCTCGGACTCGCTGCCCTCACCTTCGCCCGCGGAGATTTCGACGCCGCCCTCGGTCGACGCCTCGTCGCCGATGGATTTGTCCCACGCTTTCGTCCGGAGCACGCCGTTCTCGTCGAGTTCGAACTCGACGGCGATGTTCGGAACGCCGGCCTTCGCCTCGCGGATGTTGTCCAGCACGAACTCCTCGATCTTGTCGTTCTCCTCGGCGACGTCGGAGTCGCCCTGGTACACCTCGATCCGGGCGCGCGTCTGGTTGTCGCGCGTCGTCGAGTAGTTGTCCTCGGTGTGTCGGACCGGCAGCGACTCGTTCTTCTCGATGATTCGGCTGAACGATCCGTCCGCCAGACGGATCCCGATGCTGTCCGGCGCGACGGGGAAGATTCCGCCCTCCTCGCCCGGGAGTTCGTCGGGGTCCCGTTCCTCCCCTTCGAGTCCCCGCCGCCTGGAGATGATCGCGGCCTGCTTGGCGGCACCCTGTGCGACGGCCTCGTCGGGGTTGACCTCCTTGGAGGGCTCTTGGCCGAAGAAGTCCTCGACGGCGTCCTGCACCTGCGGCATCTTCGAGGAGCCGCCGACCAAGAGCACGGTGTCGATGTCGTCTTTCTCCGTGTCGTCGAGGTCGTCGAGCAGGCCCTGACAGACCTCCAGGGTCTTGTCGACGAGGTCGCTCGTGAGGTCCTCGAACGTCTCCCGCGTGATCGTCTGTTCGAGCGTCTCGTCCTCGACGATGAAGGGGATCCGGATCTCCGTCTCGTCGCCCGTCGAGAGCTTGTGTTTCGCTTCTTTGGCGGCCTGTTTGACGCGAATATTCGCCACGTGGTCGTCGCTGAGGTCGAAGCCGGTCTCCGCTTCGAACTCGGATTTCACGTGCTCGGCGAGGCGCTCGTCGAAGTCGTCGCCGCCGAGTTTCTGCTTGCCGTCGTTGCCCTGTACCTCGTAGAGGTCCGCCTCGTGGATGATCTCGACGATGCTGATGTCGAAGGTCCCGCCACCGAGGTCGTAGACGGCGACGGTCTCGATCGGATCGTCCCGGTCGCGAAGCCCGTAGGCGGCGCACGCGGCGCTCGGTTCGGGCAGCAGCCGAAGCACGTCGATGTCGGCGTACTTCGCCGCCGTCTCGGTCGCCCGCCGGGCCGGTTCGGGGAAGTCCGCCGGCACCGTGATGACGGCGCTGTCGGGTTCGGTTCCGAAGGAGGCTTCGGCCTTCTGGACGGCCTTTTTCAGAATCAGCCCCGAGACCATCTCGGGCGTGTACTCCTGCAGCGTGTAACTGTCGTCGTCAACGGCGAACGTGTAATCGGTCCCCATCTCCCGCTTGATAGACGTGACCGTCACGTCGGGATCCGTCTCGAGATAGCTCACGGCCTCGTCGCCGACGATCACCTTGTCGTCACCGGGCTCGAAGGTGACGACCGACCGCATCGTTCCATCGCCGTCGCCGTCGGCGACGTCGGGTAGTTCGCCGACCTTCTGGGCGGCGGCGCTGTTAGTCGTTCCGAGGTCGATTCCGATCGCAGTGGTCTCTGAAGACATATGGAGTGAACAGGGGAACCATTCTCTGGCTCTCATATGAATCTAATGGACAGTTCAAATAGACGTACAGTTCGGAATCCCACAAAAAGTGGCCCCACTCGTACTGATTACTCTCGCTTCTTTACCGCCGAGCGCCGTCAGCGGAGGTGGCGCCCCTCAGTAAGAGACGAGAGTAATCAGTATCACTCCTCGGCGACGAAGACCGCCGCCTTCTCACGGATCTCGCCGTCCATCTCGAACCCCGGTTCCATTACCTCCACGATCGTGTTCTTTTCGGCGTCGGTGTCGACCGTCCTCACGGCCTCGTGTCGCTCCCGATTCAGCTTCTCGCCCAGTTCGGGAACGATCGGGACGACGTCCTCCTCGTCCTCCAGCACCCTGTCGAACTCCTTGAGCGTCACTTCCACGCCGTCTTTGATGTCCTCGCCCTGTTCGAGCGCCCTGGCTAACGGCGACCGGACGTCCGCCAACATCCCCCTGACGAGATCCTCGCTCGCGTACTTGAGCTCCGATTCCAGTTTCTTGTCGAGTCGCTCTTTGTACCGCTCGATCTGCTTTTCCTTCTGCTCGATCCGCTCGTCGGCGCGTTCGCGTTCGCGCTCGGCCCGCTCGTGGGCCGCTTCGAGGGCTTCACCCCGTTCTTCGAGCTTCCGTTTCAGTTCCTCGTTGCGCGCTTGCAACGCCGAGACGTAGGCTTTCCGTGCCTCGACCAATTCGTGCGACGGCGTCACCGCCGCCACGGAGTCGTCCGCCTTGTCATCCCTCTTCCGCTCCTGAAGCTCTTGGAGCTCCCGCTCTGCGATCCTGAGACGCTCTTCGGCCGACGGCTCGACATCGGACTCTTCGGTTCCTGCTTCGTCTCCCGCCTCGTCGGTTTCCCGCTCCTCGCCAGGCTCGTCGGTTTCCGCCCCGTCGTCTGCCTCGTCGGTTTCCGGCCCCTCGCGAGCCACGTCCGGTTCTCCGTCGGATTCGTCACCGATCGATTTCGGGCTCGCGGAGCCGTCTGGACCGCCGGCCTCGGCGTTCCTGCTGCCGGTCGACGATGAAAAGTCCACTCTCGTAGTGGCCTCCCCCTCGGAGGATCCTCGGCCGGCGGTGTCGCCGTCGGCTGCCTTGGACGCCCCTTCCCGGCCGTCCTCGTTCCTGCGGTTCGCCGCCGACTCGCTTCCGTCCTCCGAGTTCGACGCCGATCCCGACTCCTGCGAATCGACCTTCCCGACCTCCCCGTCCGCCGTTCGGTCCGTATCGGCCGCCGTCTCCGAAGCGTCGTCCGCAGTCGCGCCCTCTCCCTCCGTCTGGGTCGACGAATCAGCCCCGTCGGCAGGACCCTCGGACGGGGGCCGATCACCGTGCTCCGTGTCGCGATCCGCGTCGGTGTCATCCATCGCCGACGGCTGGTCCGCTTCCGCCGCCCGACCTTCCGGTTCGCCGTCTCCCTGCCGGTCGTCGGCCGGACGGTCCCGCGTCTGCCCCGCCGCTTCCGGACGTTCGTCCGACTCTCCGCGTTCCTCGGCTGCCGTCTTTTCGGCGTCTTCACCGGTCGACGGCTCCTCACGCGACTCCGGTGGTCGTTCTCCCGCAGACGCTTCCGCGTCTCCGTGCTCGTCGTTCGATTCTGGCTGCTCCTCGTCGTCTGCAGGGCCGGGAGACATTATTCGATTGATAAGTCGGGTTATCAGGTTCGTTAGTAGCATTGTTCGGTCGAAACGTGAACGGGAGCGACCGGGGGCTCCGTTCACCGAAGTGCGCTGTCTGGGGGTGAATGGTTCCTCATCCGTTATAAACCCACAGATTTGATATCGAAATAACACTTCTGCTGTCGGCGTCCCGAGATCGCACGGAAGGCGGTCGACCGCCCGTTCTCTCCCGACCTCTCGGCCGGGGCCGCGTCCCGAAATCGGACTCGAACTCTCGGTCGAATGAATTTCTCGACCGGAGTCGATCACCTGACCCAACGACTATATGCGCTCCCGGTCGAACGTGTCGACACACGACACAATGAACGCGACCATCGGCGTCGTCGGCGGGATGGGTAACGAAGCCATGGCCGACCTGGCGGCCAACGTCGCCTCGCTCGACGGATCGGCAGACCACTCGTACGTGCTCTACGGCAACTCTCGGCAGGCGTTCACGCCCGAGGAGGCCGATCAGGAGTGGGAGGCTGGCGATCCCCCGCTGCTCCGGAAGCGAGCCACCGGCGAGTTCACGGCGGCGCTGCTGCAGAACCTCGGCGCGGCGCAGATCGGACTCTCCTGCAACGGTGCGCACCCGCTCTTTCGGGACATCTTCCGGGATCTCGACGCCGACTTCGTCGATATGATCGCCGAGACGGCGCGGGTCCCCGCCGTCGACGACGGCGTGCTCGTGTTGGGCACCTCGCGGACCCTGGAGAAACGGCTGTACGACGACGACCTGGAGGCCGCGGGCGTCGAGGCGTTCCAGCCGACCCCGCGGAACGTCGATCGGCTGATGGACGTCATCTACGATCCCGAGTTCGGCATCAAGACGGGCACGGTCACCGACCGGGCGGAGGACCTGCTCTGCGAACTCGTCCGCGAGGAGTGCGATCGACACCCCGCGATCGACACCGTCGTGCTCGGCTGCACGGAACTTCCCCTGGCGCTGACGCCGGAGTCCATCCCGCGGCTGAAGGAAGAGGGAGCCCTCCCGGAACACCTGACGTTCGTCGATCCAACCCAGGTGTTGGCCGAACGGCTCCTCGACGACGCCGACGACGCGGAACCGCCGTCGGTCTCCCTCGCTGTCGACGACAGTCCCCACCTCGATTACGACCCGCCGTTCGCCGCGCGCGTCGGGTCGCTCTCGGAGATGGTGACGCTGCAGTCGAACCTGATCGAGTGGACGATGGAGTACTTCGCGGACCGCGGGGCCAGCGTCGGCGGCAGTTACCTGCACCTCCCCACGCTGTTTTTCGTCGACTACGATCGGCCGATCCCCCTCGATCTCGACGCGCTCGATCTCACGGTGCAGGAGTACGATGCAATCCCGTCCGAACCCGACGACGCCATCGAACGCGCCTTAGAGCGGAACTTCGAACAGGTCTCTCACCTGCTCTGAACGGGGCGCGTCGACCGCGGCCCCGGCCCGCCGCGTCGCTTCCTACAGTACGCCTCCGAGGATTCCGACGGTGATGACCAGTCCCAGACAGACCACCGCCAGCCGGAGAAACGCCATCCCGTACGCCGTGTTCCGCGCCTTGTGCCGCGCCACGAGCTTGTAGTTCAGCAGCCGGGAGTACTGGAAAGCCGCCTCGGAGTCGATCGTCGTGTCCTCGTCGTACTCATCGATCCACACCTCGACCGCCGCCCTGAGATCCGCGGGCGAGTCGATTTCCGTCCGGCTGAACCGATCGAGGTCCGTCGGGTCGTCGTTCAGCCAGGGCAACCACTTGTGGTCGAGAAAGCGGTCCCCGACCCCGTCGCCGTAGAACCGCCGCGGCGCGAGCGAGTCGACGAGGTAGTACATACTCGCGAGCGTGGCCGCCACAGAGGCGAGCGCGAGGAGAATGAACCCGGCCCGGACCCCGGGCGTCTCCGACAGTCGTGGATACGCGAACGTCACCCACGTCCCCAGGGCGGCCAGGAGGAACGTGATGCCGACGATCGCGGTGTCGCCGATGTTGTCGAGGTTCGCGATCGACTGGAACGTCTCGTCTCCCTCGTCCCGAGCGATGGCGAGCGTCGGCTGGTCGACGGGCTCGGCCGTGTCTCTGTCGGTCTCCTCCTGCATTGTCGTCTCCGGCATCTCGGCGGACGGGTTTATATCCTGCCGGACGGGCCCCCCGTCCCGGCACCGTCGGTCCCCACGAGTTCCCCCGACCGCCGTCCGCCTGGTCCCGCGCTCGCGACAGCGTTAATTGAACGGCTTCGCTACTGCCGCGTGTGACTAGCGAACGACGAACACGCCTACGAGAACTCGGTATTGCCCCCGGACGGCTCCCGCCGGGCGAAGACAACGCGTTGACCGACGTTCCGGGCGTCGCCGTCGGCCACCGGACGCTGCACCGCGGCGCCCCCGACGACGAGCCCTGCCTCCGCACCGGCGCGTCGGTGATCGACCCCGCGGTCGATCGGGACGTGTACGAGAACCCCGTAACTGGCGCGACGTCCGTCCTGAACGGCTACGGCAAGTCGGTCGGCCTCCCGCAGGTCGACGAACTCGGCGAGATCGAGACGCCGATCGGCCTGACCAACACCCTCGACGTCTGGAGCGTCGCCGACGCCGTCGCGGGGCGCGCGCTCGAGCGCGACGCGTCGGTCACGTCCGTCAACCCAGTCGTCGGCGAGTGCAACGACGGCGTGCTCAACGACATCCGCGGCCGGCACGTCTCGGCGGCGCACGTCGAGGACGCCTTCGAGGCCGCGACGGAATCGAACACCCAAGAGGGCTGTGTCGGCGCGGGCGCGGGAACGACCGGATTCGGCTGGAAGGCCGGCATCGGCACGGCCTCGCGCCGCGTCGCCGATCACACGGTCGGCGCGCTCGTGCTCACGAACACCGGGAAGCCCGAGGACCTCCGAATCGACGGCCTGCACGTGGACCGCTACGTCGAGGCGTCGACCGAGGCGTCGTCTGCGGGAGGCTCGATTATGATGCTCGTCGGCACCGACGCGGCGCTCTCCTCGCGGCAGTTGGGCCGGGTCGTCGAGCGAACGGAACTCGGACTGGGCCGCGTCGGCGGCATCGCCCACCACGGCAGCGGCGACTTCGCGATCGGGTTCGCCAACGACCGCGGCGAGACGTTCTCAGACGGGGAGCTCACGCCGCTGTTCAGAGCGGCCATCGAGGCCACCGAAGAGGCGATCTACAACTCGCTCACCCGCGCCGAGACGACGGTCGGCATCGACGGAACCACCGTCGAAGCCCTGCCGCTCGACGCCGTCCGGCGGGCGGTAGAAGCCCGGGGACCTTCGAACCCGTAACGAAGCGCGATAGGGTACCTCGGCGACCACGGCGGTGACTAGGTCCCGCCTCCGTCCCCGTCCTGCCGATCCCTGAACCGCTCGACGGTCTCCCGGTCCGGCAAGGCGGCCATCGCGCCGCTCTCGGTGGTCGAAACCGCGGCCACGGCGTTCGCGAACCCGAGCGTCTCCGTCGGGTCGCTCCCGTCGACCATCGCCGTCAGCGCGCCGGCGAGGAACGCGTCCCCCGCGCCCGTCGCGTCGACGACATCGTCGAGTTCGTACCCCTCGTGGGACCACTCGCCGGCACCCCAGGGCGCGCTGGGACCGGCAACCGCCCGCGCTCCCGCCGCCCCTCGGGTGACGAGGACCGTGTCGGGGCCCGCCTCCAGGAGCCGCTGGCCGAACGCTTCCTCGTCGACCGGGACGCCGGTCGGCTCGAAATCTGCCGGCGTCGCCTTCAGCACGTCGGTCAACGAGAGCATCCGCTCGATCGTCGGCGTCGGGTCCTCCGACCAGAGGTCCGCGCGGGTGTTCGGATCGAACACGACCCGGCAGCCGGCGTCCCGAGCCCGTTCGGCGAGGTCGAACACCGCCGATCGAGACGGGTCGTCGGTCAGGGCCACGCCGCCGACGACGACCCACCCGACGTCCGATAGCGTCCCCTCGCCGACGTCGTCGGTCCCGATGTGAACGTCGGCGGTGTCCTCGCGGAAGAACGTGAAACTCCGATCGCCGGCTTGGTCGTGACTCACGAACGCCAGCGCCGTCGGATGGTCGCTCCGCGTCACGAACCGGTCTGGCACTCCCTCGTCTTCGAGGGCCGACGCGAGGAAATCTCCGAAGCCGTCGGTCGAGAGGTTCGTACAGAGCCACGGTGGTGTCTCGAGTCGGGCCAGCGCGACCGCTACGTTCGCGGGTGCGCCGCCCGCCCGACGGTCGAACGATTCGACTTCGCCGAGGGGTCCGGGCGTCGCCGGAATAAAGTCTACGAGCGTCTCCCCGGCAACGATGATCGAACGGTCAGTCATTCGTCGGACGGTGCGTTGCGGCCGGACGACAGACTGCTGCCGGCACAGTGACGGTTCGCGCTGACCGGTGCGGTTTCCGAGTCCCGTCGCAACGTGGTGGGCGCTCTCTGGAACGCTTCCCCGCGGTTCTTTCCGAAACGCGTCATATTGCCTATATATTCTCCACAGACGTTATTAGCTCTTGTCGTCGTGTATTCGCGGACCGTTGCTCCGACCCGACTGGATCGAACTGTGCGGAGGGCCGACTCAGCGTGAGCCGAACAGTCTGGTTCTAATTTTCAGATATAATTACTGATAAGATTCGTTATGATATGTTTGTAAATTACTGTACCTGAACCCAGATAAAAAATAAATTTTGAGAATTAAGCGGAGAAACCACTAAAAATATGTGTATATTCTTCCCAAAATAAAAAATATGTGCAGTAAGACTCACGCCCGATATACAATTTATTTCAGGTAAGTCAATAAAAATATAAGATATCGTGTATGAACCCTTCCGGACGCTCTTCACCGTGTTCTCCAAATTTGTAACAAACGTACACAAGTTATTCTCGACGACGTCCCCGATCCGACAAGGGGGCGAAATCGCTCACGCACTGGCGAGTTCCACCTGCACGGATTTCGTCGTGCTCAGCACCTGTCCCGTGACGTCCTCTTCCAAGTATCGACCGTTGAGACGGTCCACCGGTCCGCAGACCCCCAGCGCGGCGGTCCGATACTCTCCGTTCGACGGGATCGGGGCTGCGACGCCGACGACACCCTCGTGGTGTTCACCTCTGCAGAACGAAATCCCGTCGTCTCGGACGCGACGCAGCTCCGTCGTGAGTTCCTCGCGATCCGTGATGGTCGCGTCAGTATACGCCTCGCGGTTCAGTCGGTCGAGCACAGTTCTGAGATCCTCGTCCGAGAGCGACGCCAGGAGACATTTCCCCGGCGCGGTGACGTGAAGCGGCAGTCTCTCGCCGACACCGAACGGTTGCGTCCAAAGCGTGTCCCCCTCGGCAATGTGGATCGGAATCGCGCTCTCTTCCTCCCTCACGAACAGCGTCGCGGTCTCGCCGGTCGCCGCGGCCAGATTGTCCACGGCCTCTTTGGTTTCCTGGTAGATTCCCACGTCGCTCCGGACCCCTGATCCCAATCTCAGTAGACTCAGCGACGGTCCGTATCGACCGTCACGCTTCGTCACGTACCCGTGTGCGCGGAGCGTGGCGAGGTGATTGTGGACGACACTCTTCGCCACGTCCACCTCTCGTGAGAGGGCTGTGACTCCCATCGACTCCGGTGCGTCGACGAGGGTTTCCAATATCCGGAGCGACGTTCCGGTCGCTTCGACAGCGTACTTCGGTGATTCGTCCATTTCGTTCGTCAGTACGAAGGCCGCCGCCTAAAATTTGTTCACCACTGCAGAACGGACGGCGGGGCATCGTACAGCACCGGACTGGCCGAAGTATATAATGATTGTTAATGCCACAGCAAATATCGAACGAAATCACCGTGAATACTACTTGTTCTGCTCTACTGAACAGTTGGCGGGGGCCAGCGTCTCAACTCCTCCGTCGATCGATTACGGGACGGCAGGCTCGGCGGTCCCCCCTCGAAATCGCGACCATCTGGGCGCTAACAGGATCTCGACGCACAGGCCGCAAAAGGGTGGCACTCACTCGGCATCCGGGATTACGACGTGCTTCAGCCCCTCGGTGTTCGCCATCCGATCGAACGCCCACGGGAGGTCGTCCAGGCCGATCCGATCCGTGACGATCGGATCCACCTCGACCCGTCCGTGCGTCAGCAACGTCACCGCTCGCTCGAAGTCAGCCGTCGTCAGCGAGTAGGACCCGCGGTAGTCCACCTCGTCGAAGTACACATCGAAGGGACTGATCTCAAGGGTCTCGTCTTGGGCCGGGACGCCGAAGACGAGGGTCGACCCGCCCTTCGCTGTCACCGCGTTGGCCTGCCGGATCGTCGGAGCGAGGCCGATCGCCTCGACGCCGACGTCGACGGGGCCGTCCGCGGCGTCCTCGATCGCCGCGACCGGATCAGTGACCGCCTCGGGATCGACGACAGCGTCGGCACCCAGGTCAGCGGCGAGCTCCCGCCTGGTGTCGTCGAGTTCCGAGACCACGATCGGCGCGGCACCGACGTTGCGGAACGCCTGGAGCAACAGGAGGCCGATCGGGCCCGCGCCGACGATGGCGACGCTGTCCCCGGGCTCGCTGTCGACCTGCGACACGCCGTGGAGGGCGCAGGCGAGCGGTTCGGCCAGGGAGGCCCGCGTGAACGACAGTTCCCCGATTCCCTCGACGTTCGTCTCTGGAACCCGGACGTACTCCGCGAAGGCCCCGTCGACGACGGTGTCCGCGGCTCCGCCGATACTCGTGTTGTTCTCACAAAGGTGCGTCTCCCCGCGTTTACAGTACGTACAGGCGTTACACGGGATCGTCGGGTTGATCGCGACGCGGTCACCTGACTCGTACCGCAAGACGTCGTCGCCGACGTCGACGACGGTCCCCGCGCTCTCGTGTCCCGGTACCAGCGGGGTCTCCACACTGAAGGATCCGCGATACAGGTGATAGTCCGTCATACAGACGCCACACGCCCCGATTCGGATCAGCAATTCGTCGTCGGCCGGAATCGGCCGATCGCGTTCCCGCACTTCGACCGATCCGACGTCGGTTAGCGTCGCTGCGCGCATCAGGGATCCGTGCTCCGGTGCCGCTCTGCGGTGGTTCTGCCTCGATTCCGTCGGTGGGATCGGTTTCTCGGTCTCATACTGTTGAAATCGCCGCGCTGGTTCCGTCGACTGCGGTCGGTTCTGTCGAGCGACGCATACTCTGCTAACGGCTGCCGCTGAAGCAAGGTATTCACATCTCCTATTAAAATATTTCTCCGCTCGTCGGTCGAAGCTGACGAGATCGAACTGTTGGATCACCCGCCACTACCGACTTCTCCGTATCACTACGTGTAGAACAGTTGATTAATGAATAGTTTTATTATTAATGGATAATTCGATACGGCACGAGGTCGACGACTATGACAAGCAAACGCAACGGGCAGAGACGGCGTAATTTTCTAAAAGCGACGGGCGTCGGACTCCTCGGTGGTCTCGCAGGTTGTACGCGCGGCGGCAGCAGCGGTAGCGGGGACGGCTCCGGGGACGGAACCTCGGGGACCAGCGGCGGTGACAGCGGCGGTGGCGGCGACAGCGGATCCGGCGACAGCGGGTCGGAGGAACTCGCGATTCCGCTGAGCGAGTACGAGAGCGCGGACATCGACTGGCGGCAGTTCGAGGGGTCGACAATCAACATCGGCGCGGTCCAACACGCGTGGGTGGACGCCATCCGGCCGGCGATTCCGGTGTTCGAGGAACTGACCGGCATCGACGTCGTCTGGAACGTCCTGCCGGAACAGGAGTTCCGAACGAAGCGCCTCACCGACGTGAGTACCGGCGCCGGCGAGTGGGACGTGTTCTTCCTGGACCAGGTCGTCAACCAGTTCCGCGAGTCGGGGTGGCTGCAGGCGCTCGACCCCTATTTCGAGGACGACAGTATGTACGATGAGGAGTGGTACGGGATGGACGACCTCTTCGAGGCCACGCGGTGGCAAGCACACGGCGGGGGGTACAGCGACACGTGGACCGGGATGCCCATCACTGTCGAGGTCCAGACCCAGTTCTACCGCACGGACCTCTACGACGAGTACGACCTGGAAGTCGCCGAGACGTTAGAGGAGTTCCGATCGAACGCCCAGACCATCCACGAGAACGAGTCTGACGTCGTCGGGACCGTCGGGCGCGGCCAACAGGGGTATGGGATGAACATCTACATCCTCAACACGTTCATCCGCCAGTTCGGCGCCGAACTCTGGGACAGCTATCCGGGCAACTCCGGACTGGACTCCGAGGGAGCGATTTCCGCCGCGGAGTGGTACGTGAACCTCCTCCAGGACTACGGTCCCGAGGGCGCGTCCAGCCAGGTCTGGTCCGACGTGCTCTCGACGATGCAGTCGGGTAACGCCGGCCACATCGTCTCGGACGCCAACTTGTTCTGGCCGGGTCTCACCAACCCAGAATCCTCGGACGTGGCCGACCGGATCGCCGTCGCGAAGGCGCCGGCACCGGCCGACGGGCAGTTCTCGCCGAACGCCTTCGCGTGGCAGATCGCAACTTCACAGAACGCCGACAACTCCGAGCAGGCGTTCCTGTTCATGCTCTGGGCGTCCTCGGAACCGACCAACACGTGGATGCACGTCGAGAACAACGCCGGGTTCTCGGTGCGCCAGTCGACGTGGGAGAACGAGGAGTACCGCTCCCGCGTCGGCGACAACTTCGCGCAGGTCACGCTGGAGTCCCTGCAGGAAGCCGCGCCGGACCCCTTCGACAGCCAGTACCCCGAGTGGGGACAGACCTATTCCGAGGAGCTGCAGACGGCAATCGGCGGCAACCAGAGCGCCGAGGAAGCGATGGCGAGCGCCGCGTCGGCGGCCGAAGACATCGCCAGCGAGTAAGACGGCGGGAACTCTCCAAGCCACCCAATGAGTACACAGACTCAAACCACATCACAGGCCCCATCGGGACTGGCCAGGCTTCGGGAACTGTGGAACGAGTACCTCCCGTACTGGTTCATCACGCCGATGGTGCTCGTGATGCTACTGATCACTATCTTCCCGGGCGCGTACGACCTGTATCTGAGCCTGGTCAAGTATCAGCTCACCGACCCGAACACGATCGGCCAGTTCAACGGCTTGGCGAACTACCGGCGGGTCTTCACGAGCGGCGGCGCGATCAACTCGTTCGTGGTCACGATCACGTTCGTCGCCGGAGCGCTGGCGCTCGAGACAGGCATCGGGTTCGTCCTCGCGGCGCTCGTGACCGGCGTCGAGTCGGATCGGATGAAGACCTTCTACCGAATCGTCTTCATCATCCCGATGGCCGTCGCGCCCGTCTCGCTCGCCACGATCGGGCGGGTGATGCTGAACACCGAAATCGGAATCATTCCGTACCTCATTCAGCAGCTTACGCCGTTCGCGGCGCCGAACTTCCTCAGCGACGTGCCGCTCTTGACGGTGATCCTGGTCGATACGTGGAACTGGACGCCGTTTATGTTCATCATCTTCTACGCGGGGATGTCGTCCGTCCCGAAGACGCTCCTCGAGGCGTCGCGCGTGGACGGCGCGCCGATGTGGCGGCGGTACGTCCACGTCATCATCCCGTATATGAAGCCGGTGCTGTTCGTGGCCATCCTGATCCGGCTGATCGACCTGTTCCGAACCTTCGGGCTGGTGTTCAGCCTCACCAGCGGCGGCCCGGGAACCGCGACGGAGTTGGTGAGCATCAACATCTTCCAGACCGGGTTCACGTTCGTCGACCTGGGAGGCGCGGCGGCGATCGCCATCGTCTACCTCGTCGGCATCATCGCGCTGTGTAACATCCTGATCATCAAAGTCGGGTTCGAGGGGGTGTGGGACTGATGGCGACCGTCGACGACCCACAACAGCCCGACAGCCGGATGTCGAAGACGACCCGGGAGCGACTCGTCTCGCTCGGGCGACACGCCGCGTTGCTCGGGTGGTCCCTCGTGGTCCTGTTCCCGCTGTACTGGATCGTCTCGATGTCGCTGAAGCCGCCCAGCGCGGCCATCTCTCTGCCGCCGGATTGGGTCTTCCTGCCGACGGTTTACAACTACATCCAACTGCTCCAGCAGTCGAGCTTCGTCAACGCGTTCTTCAACAGCGTGTTTATGGTCAGCGCCTCGGTGATCGTCGTCCTGCTGATCGGGGTGCCGGCGGCGTACGTGCTCTCGCGGTACGACATCCCGAGGCAGCGGGACGTCCTCGTGTGGATCCTCTCCTCGCGGATGCTCCCGCCCGTCGCCGTCATCATCCCGTTCTTCGTGATCTTCAGGGCGCTGAACCTCTACGACACCCGGATCGGGATGATCTTTATGTACATCACGATCAACATCTCGCTGGTCGTGTGGGTGATGAAGGCCTTCTTCGACGGCATTCCCGAGACGCTCGAGGAGGCCGCCCGCGTCGACGGCGCGACGCGGTTCCAGGCGTTCCGAAAGGTGATCCTGCCGGCGGCGAAGCCCGGCATCTTCTCGGTCGCGATCATCAGCTTCATCTTCGCCTGGATCGAACTGCTGTTCTCGCTGGTGCTGACGAACAACAACGCGGTGACGGTGACGATGCAGGTGTACCAGTTCATCGGCGTGCGACAGATCGAGTGGGGGATGCTCGCGGCGGCGACCACCGCGACGATCATCCCCGTCGTCCTGTTCGTCATCGCTGTCAACAAGTATCTCGCTGCCGGACTCAGCTTCGGCGTGGTGATCAAAGAATGAGCGCTCTACGCAGACGGCCGGCCGAATCGCCTCCGAACCGACTTCCCGACACGGCGGGGAGCGACCGACCGACGGGAGGGACGCGATGGCGAAAGTAGACCTCGACGACGTCACGAAACGCTTCGGCTCCGGCGGGGACGAGGTCGTGGCAGTCGACGACGTCTCTCTCGAAATCGACGACGGCGAGTTCGTCGTGTTCGTCGGTCCCTCCGGCAGCGGCAAGTCGACGCTGTTGCGGATCGTCGCCGGACTGGAGAAACAGACCACGGGCGACGTGGTCATCGGCGACACGGTCGTCAGCGAACTGGGGCCGCGGGCGCGCGACATCGCGATGGTGTTCCAGAACTACGCGCTGTACCCCAATATGACCGTCGAGGAGAATATGGCGTTCGGGCTCAAGATGTCGACGGATATGTCCGACGACGAGATCGAGACCCGGGTCCGCGAGACGGCCGAGAAGATGGGGATCGGCCGACTGCTCGACAACACGCCCGGAGAGATGTCCGGCGGCCAGCAACAGCGCGTGGCGCTCGGGCGGGCGATCGTCCGCAACCCGGACGTGTTCCTGATGGACGAGCCGCTCTCGAACCTCGACGCGAAGCTCCGGACGGAGATGCGGACCGAGATCAACCGCCTCCAGAACGAACTCGGCGTCACGACGCTGTACGTCACCCACGACCAGACGGAGGCGATGACGATGGGCGACCGGCTCGTCGTCCTCAACTACGGCGAACTCCAACAGGTCGGTACCCCGTTGGAGTGCTTCTACCGGCCGGCGAACCGGTTCGTCGCCGGCTTCCTCGGGTCGCCGTCGATGAACTTCTTCGAGGGCCAGGTCGAGGGCGGGACGCTCCGACTCGACGGCTTCGACTTTGATCTGACCCAGGAGATGCAGGCGTCGGCCCGGAGCCGCAACGCCCTCGTTTTGGGTGTCCGCCCCGAAGACGCGAAAATCCACGACAGCTCCCGAGCCAGTCACGAGCTCGAAGCCACGGTCGACGTCGTCGAGCCGATGGGCAGCATCTCGTACGTCTACCTCCGCCCCGCGGGTCAGGACGGCGACCGGACCTTCATCGTCGAGACCGACGGTCAGCGCGCGATCACCGAAGGACAGTCGGTGTACGTCGAGATCCCCGACAGAGACATCCACCTGTTCGACGCCGAGGCGGGCGAGACCATCCACCAACGCAAACTCGGCACGGACGCCGAAGTCACGCTCGAAGGCCAGACGTAAGCCTC
Source organism: Halobellus litoreus (assembly GCF_024464595.1). Lineage (NCBI taxonomy): Archaea > Methanobacteriati > Methanobacteriota > Halobacteria > Halobacteriales > Haloferacaceae > Halobellus > Halobellus litoreus. The sequence goes on from NZ_JANHAW010000003.1 coordinate 163,339, forward strand.
GGATGGCTCGGGGACCGACTCCCGGTTTTCCGATCCCTTCCCACGTCGATCGCGCGACGCCATCGACACCTCGTCGACCACACCGAACGATTTAGGAACGCACGAAAACATTCCCACGTCACGAACTATGTCAGACACGGACATCACCCACTACGAGACACGCAAGGCAATCTGTGAGTACGGTCGGAGCCTGCTGGAGGACGATCTGACCACCGGAACCGGCGGCAACCTCAGTGCTCGACTCGACGAGCACCACGTCGCGATCAGCCCCTCGGGGATCCCATACGAGGAGATCGATCCGTCCGACGTGCCGATCGTCGACACCGACGGCAACGTCGTCGAGGGCGAGGTCGAGCCCTCCACGGAGGTCCCGATGCACTTGGCGGTCTACCGGGAGCGTCCGGACGTCGGCGGTGTGGTCCACACCCACTCGCCGTACGCCACGACGTTCGCCTCCCTCGGGGAGTCGATCCCGGCCTCGCATTACCTCATCGCGTTCACGGGCACGGAGGTCCCGGCCTCGGAGTACGCGACGCACGCGACGGCGGACCTCGGCGAGGCCGCGGTCGACGCCCTCGGGGACTCCTACAACGCGACGCTGCTTCGCAACCACGGCGTGTTGACCGCGGACGACTCCCTCGAAGACGCCTACAACGTCGCGCTGATGGTGGAGTACTGCGCCCGAATCCACTACCAGGCCCGCGCTATCGGCGACCCGGAGATCCTCCCGGACGAGGAGATCGATCGCCTGAGTGGCAAACTGAACAATTACGGGCAGTGACCGGGTACTGAGCCGATGAACCACGTCGCCATCGACCTGGGTGCCAGCGGCGGAACGGTGTATCTCGGTCGCGTCACGCCATCGACGTTCGACGTCAGCGAAGTCTACCGGTTCGACAACCGGCCGGTCGACCGCGACGGCCGGTACGTCTGGGACGTCGACACGCTGGTGGACGCGATCGAGGCCGGACTGGCGGCCGCCGCCGACCGCGCGGACCGACTGGACACCGTCGGCATCGACACCTGGGGACTGGACTTCGGCCTCCTAGCGGACGGCGAACTCCTGCGCGCGCCGACGTCGTACCGCGATCCCGAGGCCACCGCCACCCGCGAGGAACTGTTCGAGGCGGTCGGGAAGCGACGGCTGTTCGACGCTACCGGCCTCACGAACTGGAACACGCCGAACACGCTGTGGCAGCTCCACACGATCGCCGAGCGGGAGCCGGAACTGCTCGATCGCGCCGACCGGCTGCTGTTGATGCCGCAGTTGCTCTCGTTCCTGCTCGGCGGCCGGCCGACGGGCGAGGTGACGATCGCCTCGACCACGCAGATGGTCGATGCGGGGCGTCGCGAGTGGGCGACGGACCTGCTCGACGAACTGGGACTGCCGACCGACCTGCTGCCGACGCTCGCCGAGCCGGGCGAGCGGGTGGGTCCGGTGGACGAACGGTTTGCGCCGGATCCGGACGCGCCGCCGGAACTCGTCACGCCCGCCAGTCACGACACTGCGGCGGCCGTTGCGGGGCTCCCGCTCTCCGCGGACGCCGCGTTTCTCAACACCGGATCGTGGTTCATTCTGGGCGTCGAGCGCGACGACCCGGTCCGAACCGAGGCGGCCTTCGACCGGGCGTTCTCGAACGAACTCGGGGCCGACGGGACGGTCCGCTTCCTGAAGAACGTCAACGGGTTCTTTCTGCTGGAGGAGTGCCGCGCGGCATGGCGGGAAGCGGGGCATCCCGTCGACTACGAGCGTCTCCTGTCGTCGGCTCGGGAGGTCGAACCGCGTCGCGCGCTCGTTGACCCTGACGCCGAGGCGTTATCGATCGAGGGGGCGATGCCGGAACAGGTTCGCTCGTACTGCCGGCGGACGGACCAGCCGGAGCCGATCACCCAGGGCGAGGTCGTCCGCTGCCTGCTGGACAGCGTGGTGACGAAAACGGCGCTCGCGTTCGACGCGTTGGCCGCGGCCACCGGCGAGCCACCGGCGCGGATCGCGCTCGGCGGAGGCGGCGTCCGCAACGACCTGTTCTGTCGGCTCCTGGCGGAGGCGACCGACCGGCCGGTGACGGCCGGGCCGGTGGAGGCGACCGCCGTCGGCAACGTCCTGACGCAGGCGGTCGCGGTCGGCACTCTCCCGAACGTCGAGGCGGGGCGTCGACTCGTCGAAGAGGCCGTCGACCGCACGACGTACGAGCCCGCTGAATCGGCGGACTGGGAGCCCGCGAAAGAACGGATGCGGGACCTCCCGACCGACGTCTGATTTCTCTCCTGTCCGACCCGCGCGTGGCGGTCCCCCCGATTCGTGCGTCCCGACGCTACCGCGACGTGTAGCCGCCGTCTATCACGACCGTCGAGCCGGTCATATACGAGGAGGCGTCGGAGGCGAGGTAGACGACCAGTTCCTGTAGCTCCTCCGGCCGTCCGAGGCGACCCATCGGCGTGTTCTCCAGCCAGGTCTCCTCCATCTCCGGATCCGCTTCGAGCGTCTCGTCGACGAGTTCGGTCCGCATATAGCCCGGCGCGATGGCGTTGACCCGGACGCCGCGGTCGGCCCACTCGACGGCGAGCGACTTCGTGAGCATCGACACGCCGGCCTTCGTGCTGTTGTAACTGGCCTGCTTCTGGGGCACGTTGACGTCGATGCCCGACATCGAGGCGACGTTGACGATGCGGCCCTCTCCCCTGTCCAACATCTCTCTCCCGACGTGCTTGGCACAGAGGAAGACGCCGTCGAGGTTGACCGAGAGCACGCGCCGCCAGGACTCGATCGAGGTCTCCTCGGCGGGCGAATGCTCGACGATGCCGGCGTTGTTGACGAGCACGTCGATCGGCCCGAGACGGTCGGTAACCGCCTCGACCATCGCCTCGACAGAGGCCTCGTCGGTGACGTCCGCTTCCACGGGGATCACGTCCGTCTCCCCGTCGAGTTCCGCGGCGGTCCGCTCTGCCTTTTCGTGATTCACGTCGGCGATCGCCACGTCGGCGCCCATCTCCGCGAGCGCCGCCGCCATCTGCTTGCCGAGTCCCTGTGCGGCACCGGTAACGACAGCGACCTCTCCGTCGAGAGAGAAACTCTCCAGTACGCTCATACGTCGTCCGTATAGGCGGGTCCACCGTAATTAAATCTATGTGGCTGCTCCTCCTCGGAATCGGCGGCCCCCGATCGGTGCTCCCCGTCGGCGGCTCCCGACCGGTACTCCCCGTCGGCGCCCACCGGCCCCGCCCTCCCCCGATTCGGAGCCCGCCCATTCAAGTGCCTGCTCGGAGTTGCAACGGCTATGCAAATCACGGATTACGAACTGTTCGCCGTCCCCCCGCGGTGGTTGCTCCTGAAACTGGAGACCGACGAAGGACTCGTCGGCTGGGGCGAGCCGATCATCCAGGGTCGACTCGACACGGTCCGGACCGCGGTCGGCGAACTGGTGGAGGGGTACCTCCTCGGGACCGACCCGCTCCGCACCGAGTACCAGTGGCGGAAGCTCTACCAGAGCGGCTACTTCCGCGGTGGACCGATCCTGATGAGCGCGCTCGCTGGCATCGATCACGCGCTCTGGGACATCAAGGGTCGCCACTACGGCGCCCCGGTCCACGAACTGCTCGGGGGGTACGTCCGCGATCGGATGCTCGTCTACCAGTGGCTCGGCGGGGAGAGCCCCGAGAACATCGCGCGTTCGGCCCGCGAGGACTACGAGAAGGGCTACCGCGCGTTCAAACTCAACTTCGCTCGGGAGTTCCGACCGCTGGAGACGCCGGCCGTCGTCGATCGGGCCGTCGATCGGGTGGCGGCGGTCAGGGAGGCGCTCGGCGACGACGCCTACCTCGGCGTCGACTTCCACGGCCGCGTCTCGAAGCCGATGGCCGCCGAACTCGTCCGCCGGCTCGAACCGTACGATCTGATGTTCATCGACCAGCCGCTCCTCCCCGAACACACCGAGGGGTTCGCCGCGATCAGCGACCGGACGACGATTCCGATCGCCACCGGCGAGCGGTTCTACTCCCGCTACGATTTCAAACAACTGTTCGTCGACGACGCGGTCGCCGTCATCCAGCCGGACGTCACCCACGTCGGCGGCATCAGCGAACTCAAGAAGGTGACCTCGCTCGCTGAGTCGTTCGACGTGGCCGTCATTCCGCACTGCCCGCTCGGACCGATCGCCTTCGCAGCCAGCCTCCAGGTCGGGTTCTGTTCGCAGAACGTCGTGATGCAGGAACAGGACCTCGGCCTGGACGCGCCCGAGAAGAGCCAGCGCCTGGCATTCCTCGAAAACCCGAACACGTTCGAGTTCGAAGACGGGTACGTCGAGCGCCCAACCGGCCCCGGTCTCGGAATCGAGATCGACGAGGAGCGCGTCAGAGAACAGGCCGAGGCGCAGGTCAACTGGTACAACCCGGTCTGGCACCACGAGGACAGCAGCGTCGCCGAGTGGTGACTGTTCCGCCGGCGGGTCGAACCCCCGCGCCTCGTGAGGAGACGTCCGTTCACCGCAACGTCACCCGTAGATTTTAATACCCGATTACCGTGGTCTCTCGTATGCGAACCGCTGTGTTAGTCGAACCGACGGAGTTCGAACTGCAGGACCGGGGGCGGCCGACGCCCGGGCCGGAGGACGTGCTCGTCGCGATACGAGACGTCGGTATCTGCGGCTCGGACGTCCACTACTACGAGCACGGCCGGATCGGCGACTACGTCGTCGAGGAGCCGCTCGTGTTGGGCCACGAGAGCGCGGGCGAGGTCGTCGAGGTCGGCGAGAACGTCACCGGGCTCGAACCGGGCGATCGAGTCGCGCTGGAGCCCGGCGTCCCCTGCCGACGGTGTGCCCACTGCAAGCGGGGCGAGTACCACCTCTGCGAGTCGGTCGAGTTTATGGCGACGCCTCCGCACGACGGGGCGTTCGCGGAGTACGTCTCCTGGCCGGCCGATTTCGCCTACGAGCTCCCGGGGACCGTTTCGACGGTGGAAGGGGCGCTCTGCGAACCGCTGTCGGTGGGGATCCACGCCGCGCGGCGCGGGAACGTCGGCACCGGCGACACCGTTCTCGTCACAGGGGCCGGACCGATCGGTCTGCTGGCCGCGGAGGCCGCCCGCGCGGCGGGGGCGACCGACGTACTCATCACCGACATCGTGCCGGAGAAACTCGAGTTCGCCCGCGAAAGGGGCGTTGACCGTGCCATCAACATCGCGGAGACCGACCTCGAAACGGCCGTCGACGAGTACACTGACGGCGTCGGTGCCGACGTGGTCGTCGAGGCCTCGGGGGCGGAGGCGTCGATCAGGTCGACGCTCGACGGAGTACGACGGGGCGGGACAGTGGTGCTCGTCGGCCTGTCGGACGAGGCGGCGGTCCCACTCGACGTCCTCGACGTGATCGACAACGAGATCGACGTTCACGGATCGTTCCGCTACGCGAACACCTACCCGGCGGCCATCGACCTCCTCGCCGACGACGTCGTCGACGTGGAGGGACTCGTCGACTTCCGCTCGCCGCTTTCGGACGTCGACGACGCCTTCGAGCGCGCGATGGAGCCGACCGTGATCAAGGGGATGATCTCCGTTGACGACGCGTGAGGAGTGGTCCGCCCGAGAGCGACTCCCGCGCGACGGATTCGGTTCGGCGGCCTCTCGCTCTTCTTGGACGCACGGGCGCTCGGAGACATCGCGTCGGGAGGACGGGGAATGAAAGCGGCCGTCCTCACCGACCACGACGAGGTCTCGATCGAGGACCGCGAGCGCCCAGCGCCGGGTCCGGACGAAGCGGTGGTCCGGGTCGGGGCCTGCGGGGTCTGTATGACCGACTACCACCTGTACCGGGGGACGTTCCCCGCGGAGTACCCCCTCGTCCCCGGTCACGAGAGCGCGGGCGAGGTCGTCGAGGTCGGTGACGACGTGACCGCCGTCGCTGCGGGCGACCGCGTCGCCGTCTACCCCGGGCGTCCCTGCGGCGATTGCCACTTCTGCGAGCAGGGCCGGCAGAACCTCTGTCCGGACTTGGTCGCGATCGGCGGCGCGGGCGACGAGATTCTCGACGGGGCGTTCGCGGAGTACGTCCGCGTCCCGGCCGGCAGTCTCGAACCGATCGGCGACCTCTCGTACGAACACGCGACCTTCGCGGAACCGCTCGGGTGTTGCATCCGGGGCGTCGATCAGGCCGACATCGAGACCGGCGACACCGTCGTCATCGTCGGCGCGGGGCCGATCGGCCTCCTGCTCCTGCAGGCGTTTCGCGCCAGCGGCGCGGGGACGGTCGTCGTCTCCGAACCGGTCGACCACCGGCGGCAGGCGGCGGCCGATCTGGGTGCTGACCACGTGGTCGATCCGACTTCGACGCCGCTCTCGGAACGCATCTCCGACCTCGTCGACCGCGTCGACGTCAGCGTCGAGGCGGTCGGGCTCCCGGACACCATCGAGACGGCGCACTCGATCACCGCACCCGGCGGGACGACCCTCGTCTTCGGCGTGCCGCCGCAGGACGAGACTATCGAAATCGATCCCTTCGAGGTGTACTACCGGGAACTCGAACTGGTCGGGACGTTCGCGCTCACGCCGAACACGTTCTCCCGGGCGGTGACGCTCCTCCAGGGCGACCGCGTGGCTGTCGAGCCGTTGATAACCGAGCGGTTCGACCTCTCGGGACTGCAACGCGCGTTCGACGGGATGGCCGACAACGACGGTCTGAAGAAGGTCATCTATCCGAATCGCTGAATCCGCAATCGATTGCTCGCTACCTCTTCCCGCCGCAGTATCTCCCGTCCACCCGACCGTCCCCAAACAGTTTTATCCGGGTTGGTCGGATGACGAGTATGAGCGACACACAGCCGAGCGTGACGACCGATGCGGCGGTACGCGCTTGCCAGCGGCAGTTGCCGGCGTCGATCGACGGCGGGAGCGTGGTCTTCGGCTTCGACGGGATGATCGACGCCGTCCAGGAGCTGGTCGACACCCGTCACGATCCCGACTCCTACACGCCGATCCAGACGCTCGATTCTCTCGCCGACCGCCTCCGGGACTCGGCGGCCGAGAACAGTTCGATCGCGATCGAGTGGGTCCGGAACGGGACCCGAACCGGCGGCCACACCGCCCATCTCACGCGGTTCTTCGGGAAGATCGGATACGACCCGACGATGATCGGCACCTTCGGCCGGCCGGTTCGAGACGCATTCCAAGCCGAGTTCGGCGAGTACGGGATGGTCTCTCTCGGTGAACCCGGCGAGACGCACGCCGTCGAGTTCGACGATGGGAAGTGTATGCTCGTCGAACCCGGGAGCTACCTCCGGCTCGACTGGGAGACGCTCACCGAGACGGTGACGGTCGACGAGCTCGCCGCGCACGTCGACGGCACCGAGCTCCTGGGAATCGGCTACTGGACCGTCATCTCGCGGCTGCCGTCGATCCTCTCGGGACTCCGAGAAGACCTCTGGCCGACGCTCTCGGATCCGCCGGAACGGGTCCTCTTCGACCCCGGCGACATCCGTCAGTTGACCGCTGACGAAATCGGGGCCGGGGTCGAGCCGCTGGACGGGCTCGCGACGGTCGCCGACGTCACCCTTAGCGCGAACCGCGTCGAGACGCTCGCGCTGGCGGATCGGCTAACGGCCGAGGATCCCGACCGGACCTTCGCCGAGGCCGCAGCCGTCGTGTACGACAGTTTGAACGTGTCGCGCTTCGTCGGTCACAACGTGGACTGTTCGCTGTCGATTTCGGACGCTGGGGCGGCACGCGTGGCGGTCCCGAGGGTCGAAGAGCCAGCGCTCACGACCAGCGCGGGCGATCACTTTAACGCCGGACTCGCGCTCGGCCTGCTTCAGGGCCTCGACGAAGCCGCCGCCCTGACGCTCGGGAACGCCGTTGCGAACCGTTTTGTCCGGACCGGGTCGCCGCCGTCGTTCGACGAGATCAGAGCGACCGTGGAGCGGTACGACGAGTTGCTCGCGGACTGAGCGAGACGGCGCGACTCCTTCGGGCCATCAATCACAGTGAACGCGGGCCCTGCACGTGAGCCGGACCCCAAACGCTTTGGTAATTCTGCGTGTGGGTTCGCTCGGGAATTCACGATGAGCGACTACGACCTGTTGGACACCGATTCCGGCAACGCACTCGTGACGGCGATCGACCACGGCCTCTCGCTCGGTGCGACCGAGGGCTTTCGCGATCCGGAAAGGACGCTGCGGGCCGTCCTCGACGGCGGCCCGGACGCCGTTCTGGTGGGACCGCACTTCGCGCGCCGTTACGGCGACGTGATCGAGGAGGCCGGCGCGGACGTCGTCGTCACGGCCGACATCGTGACGAACTCCACGCGCCCCGGCTTCGACGACGGACAGGACGTGTGGACTCCGGCGTTCGATCCGGAGCTCCTGCTCGACCTCGATCCGCTTGGGGTGAAAGTCGTCCTCGTCTTCGGCCGCGACGACCGGGAGATGTTCGTCCGCAACCTCTCGTACATCGCCGAGATGGCCGAGGCGCTCCGCGGGACGGGAATCCCGCTCGTCGTCGAACCCGTGATGTGGGGAAGTCGCGTGCCTGCCGAACTCGAGACCCACCCGGAGTACGTCGCGCGGGCGGCGCGGATGGCCTGGGAGTACGGCGCCGACGTTCTGAAACTGCCCTATACCGGCGACGTCGAGACGTTCGAACCGATCGTCGAGCACTCGCCGGTCCCGGTTATGATCCTCGGCGGTCCGAAGTCCGGGACCACGGCCTCGATGCTCTCGACCGTCGAGGGCGCCATCGCGGCCGGCGCCCGCGGGATTATGATCGGCCGTTCCATCTGGAAGACGTCGGACCCGACGAGCGTCGTCACCGCCCTCGACGACATCATCCACGAGGGGAAGTCGGTCGACGCCGTCTGGGACGCGTGAGCTAGTCCGTCGCCGCCGAGAGTCCTCGTTTCGACGTGGTTCTGCCACGCTTCAAAAGATTGCAGCCGGTACAGTCGGTGCGCCGCGTCCCGAGTTATGATCAATCCTCTTTTCGGTCGCTCACTTTCTCTCGGGCTGACAGCCATTGATGATAGACTCCAGTAGGGTATCGCTTGAACTAGCCCTCGTTCAGCGGAGTGTTCCCGGACCGAACGATGTTCGTGTGTCACTACAATCAAATAAAAACCTGGAAAAATATAATAAATATAATACACTAAATTATATTATGAATATATGGACCCTTGAGAAATAAGAAAATAAAGTAACGTTTTAGCGTTTGAAATAGAAAAGTAGACTAATACATAGAATGTATGGAAATTAAATTTATAGAGTGAATTAAGATAATACTACGATTTGAAATACTTTTACACGCCAAACAGTACGAAGGTTTCACATACTCTCTCGACCGTGCGGTGGTCTGATACATCTCTCCCAGATATTTTCTTTTCGGATCTGTCTGCCAACAATCGTCCCCACAACATAAGTATAATTATCTAATCAAATGTCACTGACTCCTGCCGCCAGAAGACAATAACAACCGTACGTTCGTTATCATAGGCGCTACGATCGCGTATTGTTTGGAACGTCCGCCAGCCCCGACCGAACCAAAATATCACATAAATAATTATAACGAAAATTAACACATTTTGAAAGCGTGATTTCTGTTCTGCGCGCCGAAGAATTCTATGATGGAATAATAGCCTAATATAGACAAAAAACAGTAGACAGAATATATGAATGTATGCTAAATATCCAGAAAATATACGTATATCAACCGGAACTGTGCTTTGGAACCTGTGGGATTCGGCTTTACGACTTGCTGCATAAAGCTGTGACGGTGCATACAAATATTTACATATCAGTGACGGCGTCCCCCGCACTGGTCGCCGACGTACTTTTTCGCCCTGCTGTCCACTCCGGGGCCGATCTCAGTATGGCGAAATGGTCGAGCGTGTTTTCTCGGCCACGCGATTCAGTGACTGCCTCCGACCCCCGTGACCGTCACTGGAAGTTACTGCTCGCCTGTCGACCGTCTGCGAACGAGCGCGACGGCGGTGGCCGCCCGCTCGCCGAACGCCCAGACCACGACGACCAGGATCAAGACGAAGTAGAGGACGAAAAACTGGTCCGGCAAAGCGCTGAGGCCTTCGATAGAGAGCTCGAAGCCGGCGGCCGACCCATCCGTCGTCGGATCGACGCCGACTCGGCTCGCGACGACGCTGCCGAACAGGAACGTGCCGAGGACGAGCCAGGCGACACCGGATCTGTCCGCCAGTCGCCACCCGACTGCGACAGCGATCAGGGCGACGACGAGCACGGTGACGAGCCAGCCTTGCGGAACTTCGACGCCCGCGACCGGCACGACTAACGGTTCGATAGCCCCGATGACCATCCACGCCAGGGGGGCCAGCAACACCACGAAGAGCGGCGCGAACACGACGTACGACAGGAGGATATCGAGGGGCGGCCACTCGGACTGGATCATCCGCTGTCGTCGTGTCTGGTTGGCCTCGGGGTGGCCGGCGATCGGACCGCGTACGCCTTCGCCTTCCGGGTTCTCGCTATCGCCCCCGTCGGCCGTCGGAGACGAGGTGTCCACCTGCTCGGGGACGAACGCCACCTTCGCCAGGTTCGAGACTGCCACCAGCGTCTGGGCGCCGAACACCCACACGCTCGTGACCAGTACCACGAGGACGACTCCGTTGACGAAGACGGACCGTCGGAGGCCCGAGAACCCGAGGGCGACGTCGCCGAGCGCGCTGGCTCCGACGTACGCGACGAACGAACTGATGATCAGAGCGGCGAGCACGTCGTTGGCGTACCGTTCGAGCGTGTGTTCCGTCATTGTGACCGTCCCCGATCTATATGGCGCTCGCGAGCGCCAAGCGGCCTAGAGAGCCAACTCCTACTACGGTCGTTTTCGTCTATCCTTCACCGCAGTCGTTGTGGCCTCCCGATACCGCAGTCGGTATGACCGGATCTTCCACCGCCACGATTGACCTCTGGTCGTTGTCCGCATAGGTGTTACCAAGTCAGTAATAAAACTTTTGCGTACTGGACAACGAATTGAGGTGAGAGGCGGCATCGATGCTACGTACGACGAGCGTGCGGGGGAAACCCACTGGTCGATCGGTTCCTGTCGACGGCTCAGTGTTGCGTCTATCTACCGAGAGGACGCCCGTGATCGGGGGTGCCCGTTGATGACAGCTCCGTCGACCCATACTGCCATCGCCGACGTCGGCGTGACGCTCGTGGATCTGCTGCACGAGGAGATTCAGCAGCGGATCGAGTTCAAGAAGAGCGAGATCGCGCTCGTCTCGCCGGCCGACGCCGCCGGCAGCGTCAGGCTCACTCTCTGGCTGTACCACGTCACCGAGAACAGCCACCTGCGGGACGTCGATCGTCCGAAGCGGACGGGGAACGCCGAGAAACGGTCGCCGCTCGTCCTCGACCTCCACTATCTGTTGACGGTTCACCCGACCGGCGGCGGGCAGGGGAGCCAGAACGGCGTCTCGACGGCGGCGACGAGCGAGCAGCACGAACTGCTCGGGCTGGCGATGCAGGTGCTTCACGACAACCCGATTCTCCACGTCGGGATGCTCCCCGAGTCGCTCGCCGACGACGAACTTCAGGTATCCGTCGAACAGCAGCCGATGGACGAACTAACGAACCTCTGGGGGACGTTTGGGGACCAGGCGTTCCAACCGTCTGTCGCGTACCGCGTCACGCCAGTCGTCATCGACTCCAGCGTCGAACGGCCGGTCAGGCGGGTCGAGGAACGGACCGTCGAGGAGTACACCCCGTCATGAGTCGGGACCGGGAGACCTGGGAGGTCACACAGCGCGTCGGCGAACTGACGACCAAGCTCTCGTTCGCGGTCGAACTCGTCGACGCGTACACCGAGGGTCGGCCGCTCGGTTCCCCAACGGTGGGGCTCGCTGCTCAGCGGGTGGTGGCCGTCGAGAATCCGAGCGGCTACTATCTGTTCCCCGATCTCACGACCGACCCGGTCGACGTCGTGGTCGACGGTGGCGACCGCTACTTCGACGAGCGCGTGACGGTGTATCACTCGACGTCGGCGCCGGACGACGCGTCGGCGGTCGAAGTCACCGACCGGTCGACGCCGGTCGAAATCAGTCTCACCCCGACGCCGGCGTTCCAGTTCGCCCCCGGCACGACGACGATTCGGGGGACCGTCGTGGACGACGCCGGGACCGCCGTGGTCGACGCAGCCGTCTCCCTCGACGGCTTCGCGCCGACGGCGCGGACGACGGCGACCGGGGAGTTCGCTCTCCTCGTCCCCGCGACGGCGTCGGACGTCGTCCGCGACGGCGATGGGAAACGGGTCACGGATCCGACCGCGTCCACAGGCGGCGGGTCCAGCGAGGATCCGGGGAACGGTCCGCCGGGAGATGGACCGCCAGGGAACGGTCCGCCGGGCGATGGTCCGGGGAACGGACCCCCTGGAAACGGCCCACCGGACGACGGGAGGCCACCGAACGCCGCGTCGCTGCCGGACCCGCGACTGGTGGTTCGTCATCCCGACGGGTCCACAGTCGACACGGACCTGTACGTCGAGGCCGGACGGCTCACCGTTCTGCGGATCCAACTCGGTGGGGAGAGCCTCACGGCCGACCGTCTCGGAATCTACTAGCGAGCGCCTCCGACGGCCAATCTTTCCCCCCACGTGAATTGTCTCGTGTACTGGGATTGCCGTGAGGCGAGTCCATAGACTGGGACCGCCACGGAGCGAGTCGGCCCAACGTACTGACGGAGGGCCATCAGTGGGACGTGAACATGGGACAAGGTTCATTAGATGACGCCACATTGGTACTTTGTGGTATGCAACTGTCTCGGCAGCGACTGGAGGGAGTGTAGATGCCCCAGTACAAGGCGCCCGGCGTGTACGTCGAGGAGGTCGAACGCGGCGCGAAACCGATAGAAGGCGTCGGGACCAGCACGCCCGGATTCCTGGGAGAGACCGAGCGCGGGCCGACAGAACCCCGACTGGTCACGAGTTACGCCGACTACCAACGACTGTTCGGGGGCGTCGTCGACGGTCGATACCTCGCACAGGCCGTTCAGGGCTTCTTCCAAAACGGCGGGAGTCGCTGTTACGTCGGGCGCGTCACCCCGGGGAACGTCGAGACCGCGACCGGGAACCTCCCGGCGATCGGCGCGACCGTCGGCGACCTCAGGGCCGAACCGAAGACGCTCGACTTCGGTCTCGTCGCCGCCGACCAGCAGCCGACGAAGGAGGTCGACGTCGAACCGGTCGCGGAACTCGGCGACGAGACTGTGACGATCACGAACCTCGCGATCACCGGTGATCGGAGCGGCGACTTCGAGGTCGTCACCGAGGTGCCGTCGGAGGGAATTGCGGTCGAAGCCGGCGATCCTGAGTCCATCGCAGTCACGTTCACTCACCCGAGCGGCGAGTCCGAAGAGGACGGTACGACTACCATCCTCGAAGTGACAGTCGCCGGGGAGGCAGACGCCGACGACGTGCCCCTCACTGGAGAGGCTCGCGGCGACCCGCTCGAGAGCGCGAACAACGACGGTACATTCGGGTACTCGACCGGCAAGCTCGACTTCGGGACGGTGCCCATCGGCGAGGCCACGGCCCGGACCGTCACGTTCCAGAACCTGGGTTCGACCGAGGTCACACTGGGTGACCCCGGAGTGAGCGTGACCGGTGCTCCCTTCGGGATGGCCCAGCCTGACGCGTATGCGAATCAGAAAGTGCCTCCGGGCGGGACGGTAGAGGTACTCGTTACCGCGACTCCCGAATCCGAAGGGGAACCGACGGGGACGCTGACCCTCGAAGACGACAGCGGCAACCCGACGAACGTCAACCTGGAAGTCGACGGTATATTCACGGACGAGGTACTCGCCGAAGAGGGCGGAACGGCGAGCAACGACGGGACTCTCGCGACCGCGACCGGTCCACAAGCGTTCGGGACATTCGTCGTCGGAAACACCCGGAAGTTCCTGCTCCACAACCGCGGAGAGGCTGACGTCACGTTGAATAACGTCAACTGGAGCGGCGAAGGCGACGCGTTCCGCCTGCGCGAGGCGGACGCGATAGACGACGGCGGCCTGACGATCCCCGGCGGGTCGTCGGTCGAACTGACAGTCCACGCCGCGCAGGCCACCGAGAGCACAGCGAAGGCGAATCTGACGTTGGGATTCTCGTACCAGTCGGGTGCTCAGACCGGTACCGTGGTGGTCGTGATCAAGGCTGACGTCGTCGAGTCGCTGATCGAACTCGCGGGCGTCGGCCCCGGGAACTGGGGGGCCGGCGTCGCCGTCACCGTCGCGGACGCCTCGCTGTACGACCCGTCCGCCAACGACCTGTTCCAGGTGGCGGTCAGGTACTGGCGCGACCCGGCGGACCGTGCGGTCGCGCGGACGGTGCTGGCGGATCCCGGCCGCTCGCTCGACGAGGCGCCTGACCCCGACGTCGAGGAGCTGTACGACAACCTCTCCCCGATAGCGGCCTCCAGCGACCACTACGGAACGACTCTGAGCGGTAACTCGACCCTCGTCGACGTCGTCGACGAGAACAGCCGGGACGACGGACCGCGGCCGGCCAACGGGACCGTCTGGCTCGACGCCGACTTCCCGAACGAGGCCGTCGAAGCCGGCGACTACGACGGCGACGCCGTGGACCCTGACGACCGTACCGGGTTCGCCGCTTTCGAACAGGTCGACGAGATCACGATGGTCTGCGTCCCCGACGAGCACGAGTACAGCAGCGGGCTCTCGGGGAAGGTCGTGACCCACTGTACGGGGATGGGCGACCGCGTTGCCATCCTGAACTCGCCGCCCTCGCCGGATCCGCCGGGCGCCCTGCAGCCGACCGAGCGCTCGGACTTCGCGGCGTTTTACTATCCCTGGTTGACCGTCGGCCACCCGGAGACTGGCCGCGACCAGGACGTTCCGCCGGGCGGCCACGTCGCCGGCATCTACGCCCGCTCGGACCAGGAACAGGGGGTTCACAAGGCGCCGGCCAACGAGCAAGTCCGCGGGATCCGCGGACTGCAGAAAACCGTCTCGAAGGGCGATCAGGCCAGCCTGAACCCGCGCGGCGTCAACTGTATCCGGACGTTCCGCGGGCGCGGAACGCGCGTGTGGGGAGCGCGAACGACCTCGAGCGACCCGGCGTGGAAGTACGTCAACGTCCGCCGGCTGTTCCTCTTCGTCGAGGAGTCGATCGACGAGGGGACCCAGTGGGTCGTCTTCGAACCGAACGACGAACAGCTGTGGGCGCGGGTCAGACAGACGATCCGCAACTTCCTCACGAGCGTCTGGCAGGACGGGGCGCTGATGGGGACGACGCCGGAGCAGGCGTTCTACGTGAAGTGCGACCGGTCGACGATGACCCAAAACGACATCGACAACGGCCGATTGATCTGTGAGATCGGGATCGCCCCGGTGAAACCCGCGGAGTTCGTCATCTTCCGCATCTCGCAGAAGACGGCCGGCGCGGAGTGACAACCGGAGGAAACACGTATGCCAGACAGACACGGGCCGTATCGGAACCAACGGTTCCTACTCGAGATCGACGGTATCGCCATCGCCGGCTTCAGCACGGCCAACATCCCCGAGAACTCGACGGAGGTGATTGAGTACCGCGAGGGGAACGACCCGCCGACGCCGCAGAAGCTCTGGAGCCTCAACAACTTCGGGAACATCACCCTGGAGAAGGGGACGACAGACGACTCCATCGCGCTGTTCGAGTGGCGCAAGCTCGTCGAGCAGGGCAAACTGGGCGAGGCGCGCCGGTCAATCGCCATCGTCGTCCTCGACGAGGAGGGCAACGCCGGCCCCCGGTTCGAGTGTAAGAACGCCTGGGTGCGGCAGTACGACGCCCCCGACCTCGACGCCAGCGGGAGTGACGTCGCCATCGAGTCGATCGAGATCGCCCACGAGGGAATGGAGCGCACCGCATGAGTGGGGTCCTGCAGACGGAGTTCGAGTTCACGCTCCCGCAGGGGTACCCGGACGACGACGGAGACCTCCACCGCGACGGCGTGATGCGGCTCGCCACCGCAGCCGACGAGATCAAACCCGCGACGGATCCGCGAGTGCAGTCGAACCCATCGTATATGACGGTCATCATCCTCTCGCGGGTCGTCACGGAGCTCGGGGCGGTCGAGGAGGTCACCCCTCGCGTGATCGAGAACCTCTTCGTCTCGGACCTCGCGTACCTTCAAGACCTCTACGAACGGGTGAACGAACGCGGGCTGGACGCGGTCGATGCAGTCTGTCCCGAGTGCGGCGAGTCCTTCACTGTCGAGGTCAGCAGCGACCGAGGCCCGGCGGGTGGAGAGGGAAACGACCGCGGGTCGGGAGCGAGCGGGACTCCTTCGGGGATGGAGGTGGAGTCTCCGGAGATGGAGGTGGAGTCGCCGGAGAGAGGGGCGACGCCGGAGGATCGATGACGCGGACCCCGCCCGACCAGCTGTTCGAGGAGGTGGCCTTCGTCGCCTACCACTTCCACTGGGCGCACGAGGAGGTGCTGTCGCTCCCCCACTGGGAGCGCCGGCGCTGGTGTGAGGAGATCAGCCGCATCAACGAACGGATGAACGAGGACGGTGGGCGTCGATGAGCGTCGGCGACCGGCCGCGACCGTACTTGGACTTCCGGTTCGTCGTCGAGATCGACTCGCTGGTCGCGGGGGGATTCACCGAAGTATCCGGGCTGGAACGCGAGATCGAGACCGAGGAGTACGACGAGGGCGGCGTCAACGACCACACCCACGCGCTCCGGTCGGGAGTGACGTCTCCGAACCTCGTCCTCCGCCGCGGGCTGACGGACGCGGACACGCTGTGGAACTGGCTCCGCCGGGTCGCTGACGGCCAGATCGAACGAAAGACTGTGCTCCTGTTCCTGCAGGACGCAACGGGGCAGGCCACGCGCGGGTGGGCGTTCAGGAAGGCCTACCCCGTCAGGTGGGCCGGACCGGAGTTCGCCGCCGAGGGAGGGGACGTCGCCATCGAGACCCTCGAGTTGACGCACACCGGCATCAGCACGGTCGACGGGCTATGACGACGGCATCCGACGCAACGGGCGAATCGCGAGACCCGTACAGCGACACCAGGGCACACCTGCTCGACGAACTGACGCGGCTCGACCACCTCCTGCGCCGGTACCTTCGTCAGTGGCGCGCGGCCGACGGCGACGGCGACGGGCACGGCCTCTACGTCTCCGACGCGGAGGTCGACCGTATCCTCGGTGGGAGCCGGGAACGAATCCCGGCGACGGCCGAAGCGGACGGGGAGACGGAGCGCGGAGCGGAGCTCCGACGCGCGATCGACGACCGAGTGGCCGCGACGCCCGCGGCCGAAACCGACCTGCGGTTGCGGTCGCTCGTCGAGCGGTTCGTCCTCACGGGCCCACACGTCGACGCGCTGATGGTCGCCGTCGCGCCGGAGTTCGACCTCGACTACGAGAAGGTTTACGCGTACCTCCAAGACGATCTCACGAGGAAACGGCCGACGGTGGGGTTGATACTCCGGATACTGGGTTCGACCCGTCGGGAGCGGGTCGACGCCAGGCATCTTCTCTCCGACGACTCGGCGCTCGTCAGCGCCGGACTGGTTCGCCGTCGACCGCCGGAGCCCGGGGCACCGCTGCTTGCCCATCAGGTAACCGTCGACCGCCGCGTGGTCTCGTTCCTCCTCGGGGGCGACTCGCCGGACCCGGCACTCGCTGACTGTACCGAGGTCTTGGTGCCGGCGACGGCGGCCGCGGAGCTTCCGCTCGACGAGCCGGTTCGGCAGAAGGTCGCGAATCTCGCGCTCGCGCCCGACTCGACGCCGGTTATGCAGTACGTTTACGGCCCCTACGGCGTCGGAAGAGACGCCGCCGTCGAGGCGCTGTGCGCCGAAGTCGACCGGCCGTTGGTACGCGTCGACGCGACGCGACTCCGGCGATCCGCCGACGACGCCGTCGACCGAGTGATCAGAGAGGCCCGACTTCGGGACGGGCTGGTTCACCTGACGAACTGCCATCTGCTCGACGGCGGGGACGCGACCGCCCTCGCTCGCGAACTGAGTGGGTTTTCGTATCACGTGTTCCTCAGCGGGGAGACGGAGTGGCGACCGCCGAAAGACGTCGATACGCACGACATCAGGGCGTTTTCCCTCCCGCGACCGGGGTACGCGCGGCGGAAGGAGCTGTGGGACCGCCGAGCCGACGCCCTGCCGTCGGACCTCGACACGGCCGACCTCGCCGCGACGTTCGCGCTGACTGCGGGACAGATCGCAGACGCCATTGCGGACGCCGAACGCGGGGGGCGCGTCACCGCCGACGCTATTTACCGGGGCTGTCGGGCCCAGTCGCGGGAGACGCTCGGCTCGCTCGCCCGGCTCACACAGCCGACCGACGGCTGGGACGACATCGTCCTGCCGGCGGACGAACGACAGCAACTTCGCGAGGTGGCTGCACACGTCGCCCACCGCGGGACGGTGTACGCCGACTGGGGGTTCGACGACCGATTCAGTCTCGGCAACGGACTGAACGTCCTCTTCAGCGGGCCGTCGGGGACGGGCAAGACGATGGCCGCAGGCATCATCGCCAACGAGGCCGGACTCGATATGTACAAGATCGACCTCGCGAGCGTCGTGAGCAAGTACATCGGCGAGACCGAAGAGCACCTCAAACGCGTCTTCGACGAGGCCGAACACAGCGATGCCATCCTCTTCTTCGACGAGGCGGACGCGCTGTTCGGCGAACGCTCCGAGGTGTCTGACTCCCACGACCGCTACGCCAACATCGAGGTGAGCTACCTGCTCCAGCGTATGGAGGAACACGACGGCGCGGTCATCCTGACGACCAACCTCGCGGAGAACATCGACGATGCCTTCCGCCGCCGGATCAACCTCTCCGTCGAGTTCCCGAAACCCGAATTCGACGCCCGCTACGCCATCTGGCGGTCGATCTTCCCCGACGAGACGCCCGTCGGCGACCTCGACTATCGCTTTCTCGCGTCGTTCGACCTCACCGGCGGCAACATCAAGAACGTCGCGCTGACCGCGGCGTTCCTGGCGGCCGACGAAGGATCGAGTGTGGAGATGCGACACGTGGTGCGGGCGGTGCGGCGGGAGCTACAGAAGACGGGGCGGCTGGTGAATCCGGCGGTGTTCGGGGAATATCGGGAGTTAGTGTGATGCGGTGCCGTTCGAGTCGAGCTATGGCCCACCGATTCTCCGGAGGCTATCAGTTGGGTCTCCCGCCGGGTCCTGGAGCCGCCGGTCTACCTCGCGGTCGACGATCGGAATACCACTGAACCCAAACAGTCGTGCTTTACTGAACCCGGAACTAGCCAGTATTTTCAAAACCTGATCTATCATTTTCGCCGGAACGTTTTCGATCCGTACGATACGCCACCTGTGGATTTGCTCTGTCTTGGAAACGATCGGCCAATACGGATTATAGGTCTTCTCGTGTTTCGTTTGCTGGACAGTCTTGTGCGTGTAGGCAAACCAGTTGCTCGTCGGATCACTGTGCAGGTTGTCGATTGCCGAGTTGTAATCTGAGGCCCACCCCTTCTTGACGGGATATTTGAGAAGGTAAACACGCTGTTTCGCGCCGTGGCTGATGAGCATATGACGCAGGAGTTCTGCTTTGAACTCTGCAGAGACTCTTCGAGCGACTTTTGAAATGTTCTTAGGTAACCGAACATTGGCCAATCGCCGAGCGAGTTGCGGATCCGTTTCGATCCGATTTCGGAGAGCTTCCAGTGTGCTTCGGAACGATTGCATACGGGTTTCGATTTCGGTGAGTGCACCCACCTTCCCTCCAATACCTACCGCACGCTGCTTTGCGCCCTCGACGCGTTCCATCTCCTCTTGAATGATCCGGACGACCGACGTGATCGATTCAATCGCGGCGAGTGGACCCTGTGCTTGTTTCGGTCCAACGGACGACAGTAGTCCCAACAGCTCAAGTCCCGCCTCTTCGGATATTTTATCCCAGTTCATCTTCTCGGATTGGTACCCCGAGATAGCGTTAACGATGTCCACAGCGATGCCATAATAATCTGATAGATCGTTGCTGTATCTGGTGAGGGTCTCGATTACGGTTCGGGCCCGCTTGAGTACTTCCGGATCTACCCGAACCGGTCCCTGCTGAGGTTGCGCCGAAGGTTCCGGAGTGAAGTAACTGAACCTGGAGGACTCACCATCGAGCGAACTGTTACTCATACCGCGGTCCCGTTCTGGACCTTGCCGCATCACTGTAGACAGTGACCCGCTTCGCTGCTGGACGACGTGGGCCAACTCGTGCGCCACGAGCCTTCGCCCGCGTGGGGACCCTGGGTCGTACGTGTCGTTCCGGAACACCACGTCAGACCCGAGGGTAAACGCCTCGGCGTCGATCGACCGCGCTACCTCGTCAGCCTGCGACCCGGTATGCACACGCACATCGGAGAAGTCGCGCCCGAACCGCGATTCGAAAAAGGAGCGCATCGACTCTGGGAGTGGTCGGCCACCACTCGTCACCGATCTGACCTCGGCCTCCGTCTCGTTATCGAGGGTTTCGTTTCCGCCCGTTCCATCGCTCGTCCGCGGCGTGACTGTCGGTGCTCGATCGTCGTGGGTCGATTCGTCTCGTTGCAGTACCTCTTCGGCGACCCGCTCGGCCTCCCGTTCCTCCCGATTGCCGGGCTGGTTCACGTCCAAGTGTGCTTGTATCTCGCCGCGCCTGTGAAGCCGCTTTATGGCTTGATTCCCTTCCATCTGGTGGAGCGACGCGATGGCCTTGCTTTCCCCTTCCGAGGACCTTCCTTGAGCCGTTTCGGCCTGCTGGTTCGGTGTTGAGGTCGTCTCTCGCTCGGTATCGCGCTTGCGTTGTTTCATCTGCCTCCTCCCGTTCTTACGAATCCCACGTCGGATTTCCCTTCGGATATGAACATCCAATGACAAAACACTTCGGTGCACACTCTCTAACCGACGCGCATCGTCTATTCACACGCCGACTACGATCTGAGCATTGGGTTCTCCGAGGAAAATACTAAATGCTCTGAGCGGGACTTGTTAACGTCCGACGGGAAAGATTTCCGTATCGACCGCTCGGACAGGACCATTCGTGACAGCGTCACACGTCGACATCGATCTCCCGCGTTTCAGCCGATTCCTCGGCGTCGCCGGCCTCGCCAGCGCCGACGAGCCGTCGGAGTCGCCGCCGATAGGATTGGTGCGTCCCTTCGCGGGGATCCTCGATACGGGCGTGCGACTGGATCGAATCGGCGGGCCGATGCCAGCGCTCTCGTATCTCACGCTCGCGCCGCTTCTGGCCCGGGCGATCGCAGGGAGGCGCACCCAGGGACAGGAGCGAAGCCCCGAGAGTCGCGACACCCGTTCCGTCGAGGGACGGGGTCCGAACCGATCCGTCCTCGATCCGTCGGGGCCGGGCGGCGACGAGAACGAGACAGCCGATGACGAACGCGACACTGCCGAGCAGACCGTCCGAGAGGTCCTCCAGGAATCGGGCCGGGAGCCGGGAGGATCGACGACCCGATCCGACGTTGGAGGAATGGGAGAGAATCTGTCGACTGTCACCACGTTCGATCGCACGGTCAGGCGGCTGGCCGACCGCCACCGTCCCGAGGCGGCGGTCGGGAGTCCGTCTCGCCTCGGGGCGAGCGGGTGGGCGGCCGCGACTGGCGACGAGGGATCCGAGCCCACGGGACCGCAGCGGACCGTTCTCGACCGCGGAGAGCGCCGGAGCGGCGCAGACGAAACGACTGGGACCGAAAGCGATGCCGGCGAACCGACGGTCCGATCGGTACTGCGGGCGACCGATGATATGTCGACGGCGACATCGGGTACCGAGGAAGCGGCTCGCCCACACGCCGACGAGGGTGCTGGAACGGGATCCGGCGAACAGGCAACACCGACGGGCCAACCCCACCGTTCGCCGGCAGCCAGCACGGAAACGGACGAGGGCGACGGCTCTCGATCGAGGGGATCGGACAGACGCGGTGGCACAATGACTGGGGGTTCCGATCTTCTTGACGGAGTGACGGAGACCACCTTCACCGGTCCATCGACGTCCCCACGGATGACCGTCGTCGAGGAACGGGCCGGAAGTGAGGATGACCCGACCGTCGACGGGAGGGGGCGCTCGCCCGAGAGGGCGACCGTTCAGCGCTCCGAGAGCGAGTCGTACGACGCCCGCGAGGTGGGACAGTCGCCGTCGACCGGGCCGTCAGGATCGGACGAAAAACGGCGTGAGACGACTGAGACACCCTCTGTCTTCGCCCCCGACGGGAGAGTGAACGACCGCGTTCTCGACCGGCTGTACGAAGAACTCCGGCGGAAGGAGCGAATCGAACGGGACCGGGAGGGCCGCTGAGATGTCGGCGCGCGCGACGGACCGTGACCTGCCGAAGGCGAAAGTCGTCGTCCTGGAGGGCGACCATCAGGGCGACGAGATCCGGTTCCGATTCAACCCCGCGGAGTACAGCGTCGATCGACGGATGAACTACGGCGAGCAAACGGTCGCGGGCGTCACGACGCCGCTCACGCAGTTCGTCAGCGGCGAGTCGGAGACCCTCTCGATGGAATTGTTCTTCGACACGACCGAGGATCCGGAGACGACCGACGTGCGGAAAAAGACGGAACGCCTCGACTGGCTGCTCGACATCGACGGCCAGCTTCACGCCCCGCCGAAGTGCCGGTTCGTCTGGGGGACCTTCGAGTTCAAGGCCGTGCTGACCAGCGCGAACAAGCGATTCACGATGTTTCGTCACGACGGCACGCCGATCCGCGCCCGGGCGGACGTGAGCTTCAGACGGTACCGCACCCCAGAGGAGCAGTCGAAGGAGACGCCGAAACAGTCGGCAGACCGGCGCACCGTCTGGCAGGTGACGGCGAGCGACACGCTCCCGCTCATCGCCGACGCGGAGTACGGCGACCCGACGCGGTGGCGACCCATCGCTGACGCGAACGACATCGAGAACCCCCGCGAGCTGCGCCCCGGAACGGAGCTCGTCGTCCCGAAACTGGAGGCAGACGCCCGATGAGCCTCACCCGCCTGGAAGCCGACTACGATCACTTTTACAACCCCCGTTTCGAGCTGCAACTCGGCGGGCGGACGATTCGCGAGGCCGATGGTGCCGTCACGGGACTGTCGGTCGAGACGGCCCTCGACCGGACGAATCGCGTTTCGTTCACGCTGAACGAGCCGTACGATCACGAGCAGGGTGGCTTCCCGGCGTTCGTCGACCGACCGGTGACGAAGGGGACGTCCGTCGTCGTCAGGATGGGCTACGGCACCACGCTCCGGCGGCTATTCTCGGGGACGGTCGAATCCGTGCAGCCGAACTTCCCGGCGTCGGGCGGGCCGGCCGTCCAGGTGAGCGGGCGCGACAGCTCGTACGCGATGACGAAGAGCCGGAAGTCTCGATCATGGGACGACACGAGCCTCACCTCGATCGTGACAGACGTCGCCTCCGACTACGGCTTCGAGGGGACGGCGGTCGACGTACTGTCGTCGGCCGACATCCAGTTCACGAAGCGCGTTCAGCAGGACCAGACGGACTACGCGTTCCTCGACGAGCGGATCGCCCGCCGGTTCGGACTCGAACTGTTCGTCCGGGACGGCACGTTCCACTGTCGGGAACCCGACCCGTTGGCGTCGCCGGTGCTGACACTGACCTACGGACGGTCGCTCCGATCCTTCCGACCGAGTCGGGAGGACACCGACGTGCAGGTGGGCGAGGTCGAAGTGCGCGACTGGGACCCGTCGGGCAAGAGCGAGATCACCGCGAGGGCGACCGTTCCCGGCGGCACGGGCGAGACGAGCAGCCGGAGCATCGCCGTCGAATCGCAGGAAGAGGCCGACCGCGTGGCGACGGCTGCCGCGAACGAACTGGCGGCGGGCGTCAGCGGGCAGTGTGAGACCATCGGCCTCCCGGAGATCCGTGAGGGGAACGTGGTCCGTCTCGACGGTCTGAGCCAACCGTTCGACGGGCCGTACTACGTCGAACGGACGACGCACCGGATGGACGACTCCGGGTACACCACGTCGTTCGAGGCGCGCGATGCGACGGTCTTCGAGGGGGTTCTGTGAATATGAGTCAATCGAACGACGAGAACACGACGGGCGGACGAGGCGCATCGGTTCCGGGCGTCGCCGTTGGCATCGTCACGGACAACGAAGATCCCGAGGGGATGGGACGGGTGAAGCTGTCGTTCCCGTGGCGCAGCGCCGACGACGAGAGCCACTGGGCCCGGATGGCGGTCCCGATGGCAGGGCCCGACCGGGGGACGTACTTCCTGCCGGAAGTCGACGACGAGGTGCTCGTCGGTTTTGCCGGCGGCGACGTCCGCCATCCGTACGTGTTGGGCGCGCTCTGGAACGGCCAGGACTCACCACCCGAGACGAACAGCGACGGGAACAACGACGTGCGGAAAGTCCACTCCCGCAGCGGTCACGAACTCGTCTTCGACGACGCCGATCAGTCGGGGAAGCTGGAACTCACGAGTAGCAGTGGCCACACGGTCACTCTCGACGATTCGACCGGGTCCGAGAAGATTACCATCGAGGACAAGACGGGGCAGAACCGGATCGAGTTCGACGCCACGGCGAACTCCCTCACTATCGAGAGCGGCGCGAAGCTGAGCATCGAGGCACCGACGGTCGAGATCGCCGGCGACGGCAGCCTGAAACTCGAGTCGAACGGTATCCTAACCATTAAAGGATCCTTAGTGAAAATTAATTAACGATCCACGATGCCACCAGCAGCACGTGCGCTCGACCAGACCGCACACGGGACGCCACTGTCCGGACCGGGTAGTCCGAACGTCTTGATCGGCGGCCAGCCCGCCTGGCGGGCGACGGTCGACTTTCACCCCTGTCCGCTCGTCACCGGCGTCGTCCCGCACGTCGGCGGCGTGGTGGTGCCCGGGAGTTCGAGCGTCCTCATCAACGGGTTCCCGGCCGCCAGACAGGGCGACAGCATCGTAGAGAGCGGGCCGCCGAACAGCATCGCCGCCGGCTGTCCAACCGTCATCATCGGGTGACGAGGGAGGAGACGTAATGACCGACGAACCCGGTGACTTCCTCGGCCGCGGGTGGCAGTTCCCGGTGACGACCGACCGGGGAGGGCGGATCGAACTCTCCTCGGATGTGACCGACATCGAGGAGTCCATCAGGCTGATTCTCGCGACTGCGAAGGGCGAGCGCGCGCTGCGCCCGGCCTTCGGCTGTGGCATCCACGACTACGCGTTCACGACGGTCGACCAGTCCACGCTGACGATGATCGAGACGAGCGTCCGGGACGCCCTGCGCGAGTGGGAACCCCGGATCGAGGTGCTCTCTGTCGACGTCTCGACCGCCGAACTCGACGCGGGCCGCCTTCTCATCGAGGTGTCGTACCGCGTCAGAGAGACGAACAACGAGTTCAACCTGGTGTACCCGTTCTACTTGGAGGGTGGGTGACGATGACAGACCCGCCCGAGGTGGACGGCCGTCGACGCGAGGGACTCCGCGATCACGTCCGGCGCATCGCCCCCGCGTACACCGAGGAGTGGGACCCGACGTCACGCGGCCCCGGGACGGCCCTGGTCGCCCTGTTCGCGGAGCTGACCGAGGACGTGGTCGAACGCCTCGATCGCGTGCCGGCGAAGCACCGGACCGCGTTCTTCGACCGGCTGGACTTCGACCGACGACCGCCCCAGCCCGCACGGGTGCCGGTCACCTTCCGTGTCGCCGACGGTGCCGGGCGGAACGTCGTCGTCGACGCGGGGACGCAGGCAGTGGCGAAGGCGGCGAACGGCCGGTCCGAACAGGTGTTCGAGGTAGCCCCCGACAACCGGTTCGAGGCGACGCCGGCGAACCTCAGTGCCGCCTACGGCATCGACCCCGCCGTCGATGCCGTCTACGACCACTGGAGCCCACCGGACGGCGATGGCCTCGAACAGGGAGGCGAAGCCACGCTGTTCGACGGGACGAACGTGCAGGCACACCGCCTCTACATCGGCCACGCGAGCCAGCTCACAGTCACCTCCGACGGCGGGGGTGAGGACGGGAACGGAGGCGGGGGTGCGACGATCCGGGTCCGGATCGAGACCGACGAGCCGGCGTCGACTGTCAGGCACGAACTCGGCTGGCAGTACTACGGGGAGCGCGTGGCGGAAAACGGCGAGAAGCGTGAGGGATGGCACACGTTCCCCGGGCGGACGCCCTCGCTGCGGGTCGCGCGGCTCCGCTCCTCGCCGATACGAACCCGAGAGACGGAGTCCGAGGTGGTGACCGTCGACCTCACGCTCGACGGGACGCTCACTGAGACGACGGTAAACGGCGTCGAGAGCCTGTGGATCCGGGCGGTGGTTCCCGCACAGGCATCGCCGTCGGACCTGCTCGACGCCGAGATCGGTCCGGCGGTCGAGGTCGGCCCGGGGCCAGATCGGCGAACGGACGAACAGGGCGGAGGGGCCGACCGATCCGCCGACGAAGGAATCGGATGGGCGGAGCACGACGACACGGAGCGGACACTCGCCCCGGACCGACTTCTCTACAACGACGTTCCGCTGCCGTTCGCCACCGAGAAGACGGAGGACGGCACCGAGGACCGCTACTACCCGCTCGGGACCGCCCCGCAGGCTCAGGACACCTTCTACGTCGCCTCCGACGAGGCCTTCACCAAGGCGGGCGCGCGGCTGAAACTGTCGTTCTCCGACCTCGACGGGGCGGTCACGTCGACGGACACACCACCGGAACTCTCCTGGGAGTACTACGACGGGAACGGTTGGGCGAAGCTCCCGTCGCTCACGGACAACACGAACAAATTCACCGGCGGTGCGAGTAGCACGACGGAGCCAGCCGGCACCGCCGTGGTGACGGTCCCGAAGGACCTCTCGAAGACGGCGGTCGCCGGACACGAACACCACTGGATCCGCGTCCGAGTGGCTGGCGGCACGTACGGGAAACGAACGGCGACTGAAACGTCGGACTCGTCGGACTCGTCGAACTCGTCGAAAAGCTGGGAGACGACACACGAGGTGAATCCGCCGGTGTTCACCGAACTCACGCTCGGCTACCTCCCACCGAAAACCGACGGCAAAGACGGGACGGGGAGCGGCGAGAACGGAATCGGGGGGGACGGCGAAGGGACCGACGGATCGGCCCTACCGAGCGCACCGGCGACCCACCTGTTCGCCGAGAACAACCTCGCGTTCGGCGACAACCTGGCGACCGCCGAGACGGAGCGCGTCACGCCGTTCGAGCGACTGCCCGACGACGACCAAGGGCTGTACCTCGGCTTCGACGCGCGACTCCACGGCGGCCCGCTCACGCTCTTCTTCGACATCGCCGACCGCGCCTTCCCCGAGTTCTTCCACTCGCGCGTGCGCTGGGAGTACTGTGCGGACCCGGCGACCGACGAGTGGGTCCGACTCGACACTCGGGACGGGACCGAGGGCCTGACGGAGCAGGGCATCGTCAGCCTGGTCTTCCCGGGCGAAAGCGAGGCCCGCCGCCGGTTGGGGGAGACACGGCACTGGCTCCGGGCCCGGGTGACCGGGGACTCGTTCGTCCCCGAAGGCCGGGAGTCGACCGACACTGGCGACGTCGACCTCGGACGGTGGTTCGACGATTTCGGCGACGGGTTCGACCTCCCGCTCCTCCCCGAACCGGGGCCGTTCACTCGCCCGGGACCCTTCGTCGGCGTCGAGCCGGGCGGGGGGCTCGCCGGGACCGGCGCGTTCGACGCTGAGGGATTCCAGTTACACCCGCGGGCGGGAGACGCCGTTACGGGGGGCGCTCGCGGCTACTTCACCGGCGGTGAGTCCGTCCGCGGGATAGCGGATCTCCTCTCCGACGGCTCCGGGGTCGACGACGTACGGCGTCGCCTGGTCGCCGCCGATCGAGCGCGGGCCTACCGGTTCGACACCGATGTCATCTCCGCAGCGGCCGTCGGCGCGTACTCCACCAACGCGGCCGACGCCGGACGCGACGTCGACACGTCCGACACCGACGCAACCGACATCACCGCCGAACGCGTCGTCGACGTCGCTTCCGAGGCCCTCGACGTCGTCGCCGCACCCCCCGTCGACATCGTCACTGCGGGTCTGGATCTCCCCGAATTCGACGACCCTTGGATACCGCTCGACCCCGGAGACGACGGCTTCCGGGTGCCGACGGTTCCGCGGCTCCCGACTGTGCCCGTCTCGCCGGCGACGGACGTCGGCCCGTGCGATCGGACGCTCCCGACGGAGCCGCCGACGGGTGACGCGACGGCGCGGCCGCCGACGGTCGCGACGCTCGCGCCGAACACAACGTGGCTGGACAACGTCCGGAGCGTCGCCGACGAGACGCTCGGGTCGAGCGACGGATCCCAGTCGCAGACGTTCCAGGTCACGTCCCCGCCCGTCGTCGAAGAGACGGTCTGGGTCGACGAGGCGGCGACGCTGTCGGCGGGCCGCCGTCAGTCGCTGAGCGCGGCCGAAACCCCGGCGACCGAGGAAGTCACCGCGCCGGACGGGAGCCTCCAGTCGTTCTGGGTGCGCTGGCGGCGCGTGTCGGACCTCCCCGACTCCGGCGAGGAGGAGCGACACTACACCGTCGACCGGGTGGCCGGGCGAATCGGATTCGGCGACGGCGTTGCCGGGCGCATCCCACCACGCGGGGAGAACAACGTGCGGGTCGACTATCGGACCGGCGGAGGGACGGACGGCAACGTCGAATCTGGTGCGGTCGCCGGGCTGAAGAGTTCGCTCCCGTTCGTCGACGGCGTCGAGAACCCCGCCCCGGGGACCGGCGGAGCCGACGCGGAGTCGACCGACGGGGTGCTCGCGCGAGCCCCACGCGAACTGCGGGACCGCGGGCGTGCGGTCACCGAGGCCGACTTCGAGCGCGTCGCGCTGGACGCCGCCCGGAAGCTCGCTCGCGTCAACTGCGTCCCGGAACTGAACCGCAACGGGGAGTTCGAGCCGGGGTGGGTGACGCTCGTCCTGGTGCCGAACGCTCCGCAGCCGAAGCCGGTTCCCTCGACAGGGTTGAAAACGCAGGTCGAGACGGCCGTGAGCGAACGGGCCCCGGTGACGCTCGTCGCCGCCGACAACCTCGTGGTCCGTGGGCCGAGCTACGTTGCGGTGTCCGTCGAGGCGACGCTGGCCGCGGTCGGGAGCGGAAGCGTCGCGACCCTCGAAGAACGGGTGGTCGACTCCCTCGGGTCGTTCCTCCACCCGCTCTCGGGCGGCCCGATCGATCGCGACGAACCGGGGTGGCCCTTCGGCGACCTTCCCACGGTCTCCGACCTGTACGCGCTCGTCGAAGGCGTCGCGGGCGTCGACTACGTCGAGCGCCTCGCGGTCCACTACGACGTGAACGGGTCCACGGCCACGGTGACGGCGGGCGAGGAGCCGCCGAGCGTCTCGCCTGACGCCCTGGTCCACAGCGGCACGCACGACGTCACGGTCACACTCGGAGCCGACACCGGAGGCGACGACGCCTCGGGGGGGAGCTGAATGGGACTCGACGTGCCCGACCTCGACGACCGCGAGTTCGAGGCGCTCGTCGAGGACGTCCGCAAGCGGATTCCGGTCCACTCCGAGGAGTGGACGGATCACAACGTTCACGACCCCGGTATCACTATCCTGGAGCTGCTCGCGTGGATCGCCGAGACTGACATCTATCGCCTCGACCGGATCACCGACGCACACGTCGAACAGTATCTCCGACTCGTCGGCATCGAGCGGAAGCCGCCGCGACCGGCGACGGTCCGACTCGAACTCGATCCTCCACCGGCGATCGCGGGAACACGGATCGAGTCGGGGACGCAGCTGCGCGCGGGCGTGACGCGGGAGCCGACTGAGCAGGAACCCTTCCGGACGACGGACGGCGTCACCCTCACCCGGGCCGACGTCGAGGCAGTCGTCTCACAGCACCGCGACGGTCGGACCGACAACACCGACGCGAACGACACCGAGGGGATGTTCTTCCTCCCGTTCGGCGACGACCCGACGGCTGGGGACGCGATGTACCTCGGCTTCGACGCCGACCCGTTCGCCGACGCCGACCGCCTCGATCTCACGGTCGACTTCCACGAGACGAACCTGCCCGATCCGGCTTCGCACGGCGACGAACCCGTCGAGTTCGTCCCGTCACACCGGGTGGCGTGGGAGTTCTACGCGGACCCCGACGGGACGGACGACCGGCCGTACGAGCAGTGGTACGACGACGACCGGTGGGTCGAATTCACCGTGCGCCGCGATGGAACGGCCGCGTTCTACGAGGGCGGGAGGGTATCGTTGCTGGCCGACGCCGACGATCAGGCCGCCTGGACCGGCCAGGAGGGGTCGATTCTGGGGCTGGAGCGGGAGTCCGTCTGGCTCCGGTGTCGCCTTGTGCGACGCGAGCCTGAGCCGGAACCAGCGGTGTCGGCGTGCGAGGACGCGCCGTCGTCGCCAGCGGTGCCCCGGTACGAGGTTCCGCCGCAGTTCGACGCCGTTCGAGTGAACGTCGTGGAGGCCGAACACTGCGCGGCCGTGTCCGACGAGGAGCTCGAACGCCGGGAGGGCGCGCGGACGACGGCCCGTCCCGACCAGACCTTCTTCTTCCCGCACGCCCCGGTGCAGTCGGCGACGGTCACGGTCGGCGGGACCGAGTGGAAGGAGGTCCCGGACTTCGCCGGCTCCGGTCCCGACGACCGCCACTACGTCCTCGACCGCGCCGAGGGCGCGGTCCGTTTCGGCGACGGCGTCCAGGGGACGGTTCCGGCGGCCGATCAGTCCGTCGTCGCCACGTCGTTCGTCCACGGCGGAGGGCCGGACGGGAACCTGCCGGCGACGGCCCGCTGGCGGTTCCCGGACGACGGGCTGTCGTCCGTCGACGTGACCCCGCTCGGTCCGGCGACGGGGGGCACGGACGCGGAGTCGGTCGAGGAAGCCCTGGTCCGAGCCAAGGCGGACCGGTCGATACCGTACCGCGCGGTGACGCGCGAGGACTATCGATATCTGGCGACGCACACGCCCGGTCTCCGGTTCGGCCGGGCGGCCGTCGTCGACGGTGCGGGAGCTGGATCGGATGGGCCGACGTCCGAGGCAGACGAACGCAACGGCCAGGGCGACGTGACCGTCCGGGTCGTCGTCGTCCCGTTCAGCCCGCCCGACACTCGACCCGCCCCCAGCGACGGCTTCCTCGACGCGGTCGACTGTCACCTGCGGCGCCACGCCCTGCTGTCCGACGACGTGACGGCCGTCGCCCCGACCTACGTGGGGGTCGACGTCGTCGCGGAGGTTCGGATCACGCCGGGGCACGGCCGGCGGGAGCGAGCGGTCGCCGCCGAGTCGGCCGTCGAGGCGTTTCTCGACCCGCTCCGGGGCTTCGAGGGCGACGGGTGGCCCTTTGGCCGCGGTGTGCACGTCTCGGAGCTCTACCAGGTGCTGGAGACGACCGACGGCATCGACACGGTGGTCGACGTGACAGTGACCACGGACCGGGGGGCGGAACTAGAAGGAGAGACGGCGCTGCCGTATCCCGAGTCCGTGGACGTCGTCGTGCTGGACAGCCCCGACCAGTGCGGGAGGGAGGACTGAGATGTCGTTCGCCTTCGTCGGGACGCACACGCCGGCCCGCTGGGCGGAGTGGTACCGCACCAACGTCGCGGTGAGCGAGCGCGGCGTGGCGGTGGCGACCGATCCCGTCCCGACGTACGTCTCGCCGTCCCGGCTCACGGAACCACAGCCGTTCGACGCGGTCGACGTCGCCGTCGACCGCTGTGCGGTGGTGTTCGTCCTCGCAGCAGACGGCGACATCTACCAGTACCGTTCGGACCGCGAGTCGATGACGCGACTCGCGTGCGTCTGGACGTCGTCCGAGTCGGACGACGGCGGCGACACCGGCGACGCGACCACCGAGGAACCCGTCGGAATCGCAGCGACCGACGACAGCCTGTACGTCGCCGACGCCGACGGCCGGGTTCAAGCCATCTCGCGACACCTGTTTCAGACCCGGTGGCTGACGGACGGCTTCGCGTCGCCGGTGGGGGTCGTCGCGACGACGGGAGCGGTGTACGTTCTCGACGCCGGCTCGCCGGGGGCCAGCGAAGCGAACGCGGGTGCGGAGAACGCGACAGTGGGAGATGCCTCGGGTGCCGGAAACGGACCCGATTCGGCCGGTCGGCTGGTCGAACTGGCCGCCGGCGGCGAGTCGCGGACGGTCGTGACTGGGCTGTCGGAACCGGTCGACGTCGCCACCGACACCGCTGGCAACGTCTCCATCCTCTGTCGAACGGCCGACGGGCCGGCCGTTTTCCTGTTCCCGCCCGCGACCCTGGGAGGCGCGGCGACGACGCCCGGCGAGCCGCTGGTCTCGCCCGACGAGTTCCGTACCCGTGCGACGGGCGACGAGGTCGTCCCCTCGTGTCTGGAGAGCGTCGATGCGGCCGAACTCGTCGTCGGCGTCGGGTCCGACGCGCCGGGGGAACGGACCCTGTTCCGCTACCGGGCACACGACACGGCGTTCGAGCGCATCCCGAGTTTCACCACGGACAGCGTCGCCCTCCAGACCGGCCGGTCGGGCCCCGACGGCGGTCCACCGGACCTCTACGTCGTCGACGGGTCGCGTCGGGTTCACCGGCTCGACGCCGCTCGCCAGTCGAGACGTAACGACGGTACCGGACGATACGACGCGACGCTCGTCGGACGGTTCGACGCGGCTGAGTTGGGGACCGAGTGGCACCGGGTGACGATGGATATCGACCCTGGTGATTCGCGGACGCAGGTCCGACTGCGGTACGCGGCGACCGACGACGAGTGGCAGCCCACTGAGGGGGCGTCCCCGACCGCGGCGCTCGAAACCGCCGATGGCATCGACGCGACAGACGCCGAACGCCTCCGCGACGCGGGCGTGACGACGCTCGGTGAACTGGCCAGTACCGAGCCGGGGACACTCGCCGCCGCCCTCGCTGCCAGCGGCCGTTCGACGTCGATGTCGACGTTGGCGAGACTCCTCGAACACGCGCGGGACGCGCTCCGAGTCGACGTCGACACGAGCCGACTGGACTGGCGCGACCTGGAGCAGGCCAACCCGACGGACGCGCTCCTCGACGACGCCGAGGGACGGTATCTGTGGGTGCGACTCGAACTGGTCGGCAACGAGTTCGCCTCACCCTGGGTGCGGCGGTTCCGGGCATACTTCCCCCGGCAGTCGTACCTCCGCTACCTGCCCGACGTCTACCGGAACGACGAGCGGAGCGCGGCGTTCCTCGAGCGCTACCTCTCGCTGTTCGAAAGCACGTTCGTCGACATCGAGGAGGAGATCGGGCGGGCGAATCGGTACGTCGACCCCGCGGGCGTCCCCGCGGCGCACCTCCCGTGGCTCGGCGAGTGGCTGGCCACCGAAGCCGACGACACCTGGCCGACGGCGGCCAGACGCGAACTCGTCGCTCACGCGCCGGCGCTGTACAAGAAGCGCGGAACGGCCGAAGGGCTGCTGGCGATGATTCGGCTCTACCTCGCCAACAGCGGATCGGCGACGGCCGACGAACCGACGCGCACTCGCGCCGACGGTATCGGCCGTCGGCGGACGGCGGACGAGGCGGCCCGGTTCGACGTCACGGGTTCGAGTGCCGATCCGAACGATTCGGACCCGCCCGTCGCCGCCGAGCCCGGAGCGACCTCGCGGGCGGCAGTGGGTGGTGAGCGGGGGAGTGATAGCGGGCCGCCCGACAGCCAGGGACGAAACATCGGCGACCCCCTCGCCGCCGACAGGCAGGGAACGACGGCGCGGAAGTCCGTCTACCTGGTCGAGCACGGCGACCTGCGGTGTATCGACTCGCCGCCGGTCGAGGCGCTGTACTCGCGGCTTCTCGGCTGCCCCGAGGGATTCCTGGTGCTCCTCCGCCCGGGGATCGACGACGAGCGGGCTCGGACGGTCGAGCGGATCGTCGATACACAGCAGCCGGCACACGCGACCGGGCGGGCGGTCCACCTCCGGCCCTGGGTGCGGCTGGCTGGCGGCGAACAGGACGACGACCCGCCGACGCGAGGGTACCACACGTATCTGGGGATCAACACCACCCTCGCCGAGCGCGACTTCACCGTCGAGGAGGCGACGCTCGGGCAGAACGCGATGCTGACGGAACGCGAGGCGACCGGCCAGTTCGACGTGAAAGCCCGCCTCGACCGCGACGCACGAATCGACTGAACAGCACGACCACGCGGGAGATCCACGATGAACGACTCAGACACCACGAAGGCGAGGGGAATGGACCGGTTCAACTGCGGGCTCCGTCAGTTCGAGCGGAACCGATACTTCCACGGGAAGCTGATGACCGCCCGTGATATGCAGACCGAACAGCAGTACCACGCGGGACGGCTGCACACCCACAACCGGTACGTCACGGGCTCCGGCATCGTCTGCGGACTCGAGGTCGACGTCGAGGCGGCATCCGACGACGCCGGCTCGCCCACCGCCGTCGTCGAGCAGGGGGTCGCCATCGACGCCTGTGGGCGACAGATCGTCGTCGAAGACCGAGACCGGATCGAGATCCCCCCGAGCATCGCGGGTAACGGGCGGGTCTCCGTCTACATCGCCTACGCGACGTGCAAGAAAGAGTCCGTCCCGGTGACCGGCTCCGAGGAGGCCTGCGGAGACGAGTGTGAGTACAACCGGCTCCAGCAGACGTATCAGGTGACGTTCGAGGCGTCTCCGCCGGCGACACAGAAACCCGTCCCCGTCGACCGCGTGGAACTGCCGACCCTCGACAAGGTCCGGGAGACCGGCGGCGACGACGGGGTCGCCCCCGGCGACGACGTCCTGCACGAACTTTCGCGGTCGTACCACGAGGCCGCCAACGGCGACGGACGGATTCTGTCGTGTCAGTCCGTGGTAGCAGCTCAGAACGCGACCGACGATCGGCTCTTCCTCGGATCGTTCACCGAGCGGAGTGACGGCAGTTGGGCGCCGGCGACGCAGGACACGGAGCCGCGACCGCAGGTGTACACCAACGATATGCTTCACGCGGGGCTGATCGACCACGCGACGGACTTCGGCAATCCGCACGACGTCGTTGCGACGGTCGACGAGGTCGCGCCGGTGGAGGGCAACGTCGACCTCCGATCGAGCGACGGTAGCATCGTGAGCGAGCCGCTTTCGGAATCGGGTGCCGTCGACCTCCGGGTGGGGGCGAGCCTCCAGGAGTACGTTCGTGACAAGTGTCTGAAATACACTATCGAGGCGTTCTACGACGTCGCCGAGACGTACGCCGAGGTTTCCACCGATGCCGCTGACGAGGTCGTCGGGCGCGCAGTCGAGATCATCCTTCGGGCGCGTGACGCGCTCGACGCACGCGAATTCGCCGAGCCTCGGGCGTTCGCTGCCGCCGTCCTCGACCTCGCGCGTATGGAGCGACAACTGCTGTCGATACTGCGCGAATACGGAAGCGAGCTGGTGACCGATCGGAGTTTCGCCGACTACCAGCAGGCGATGGAGCGACTGCTGGGACTGCTCCCGCGGACCGACGGCGGACGCCTCCGCGACGACCTCCCCGAGGAGTTCGTGCCGCCCGCGGAACTGAGTGTCGCCCAGGATCAACTCTGCGAGACGGCCAAGTGGCTCGAACGGTCGACCGAGGAGACGATGACCCTGCCAGGCGGCAGAAAGGTAGACGCCCGCATCATCGAGGACGCCATCGAGCCGCGCGGCGGCGCCCAGTCGGTCGATCCGACTCTCGACCCGGACGAGGTACGCGTCGACGGCGGCGCGACGGCGTCGTTCGAGGTCGGCTTCGGCGACGCCGACAGCGTCGGCCTGGAAGTCGAGGACGAGGACGGGCTCCGGCTCATCGAAGCAACGGTGACGAAGGGGGCCGCGCCGACTACGACGCTACAACTCGACACGGGCCCAGTCGAGTCGGCCGCGGAGCGACTCACCGTTACCGGCGACGCGAGTTCGACTATGAGCCAGCAGCCCGGGGGATCCGCACTCGAGACCGGCGGCTACACAGTGTCGCTCAGCCGCGGCGACCCGTCCGGGGAGTTCGTGGAATCAGTGACGCTGGAGATTCTGGGCACCGCGGACGCCTCGCTCGGCCAGGTTTCCGACGTCGTCAACGGCAGCACGATGGCGTTCGACGTGAAATTCGGTGACGCCGCCAGCGTCGGTATCCGTATCGGCGGGACGGAGGGGTACCGCCTCGACGCGGAGCTGACGCGGGACACCGATGCGACGGTGACACTCCAGTTCGACACCGGTGCGGTCGGCTCTCGCTCGACGCCCACCCTGACCGTGGCGGGTGGCTCGAATCCGGAAGTCGTCGAGGAGAGCGTCGTCGAGGTACTCACACCTGGAGAGTTCACCGTGTCGCTGTTCCAACCCGACCTGAACGGACGGCAAGTCGATCGAGCGGCGTTCACCGTCGATCCGATCACGGACTTCGAGGAGTTCAATCCGGAGGACTTCGTCGGCCGCTCGGCCGGTTCAGTCGCCGGCGAACTATTCTCCCGGTACGAGGACGTCACGGTGAACTACCGTCCGCTCTCGGAGGTCGATGCCGAACCCGGGACCGTCGTCGGAGCAGACCCGCCCCGTGGTGACGACCCGACGCCGACCCTGACTGTGGCCGGCACCGGCTTCGAGAGCGTCAGCGGCATCGGGACAAGCAACCGTCGGCGGCTGTTCGAGAACGGCATCTTCACCGCCGAGGAGTTCAGCACCGCCAACCCCGATTCGCTGGAAACCATCCTGTCGAGCAACGTCAACCTCGACTCCCTCTTGGAGAACGTGAACGACGAGATCGAGTTCCCCTGAGGCTGTCGTTGTTCGATATTCGACGGGGCGAAACCCCCAATTATGCCCGAGGACGACTGAACCGTACATTCGGTCGCGTTGGCGACCCTGATGAACCCTTACCGAGGGCCGTGTTGTGGCATTTCAGAATAACCGCCAAACTATATTTTGATAGAAATATTAGAAAAACTATAATAGATTTAGTGAGAGAATACCTATAAGTATCCGACAAAATCCTAATACTAGCGTTAACTGATAATTAACATAATCAATCAGATATACAATTTTAATAATATATTCATCCTCGAATGACGGCCACTGGCGATGCTATCATCCTGCAGAGCGGGCCAGACGCGACCGGGTCGGTACCGGGGATTCTGCCGAGCGTTTCAGTTCTCCGGCGACCGGCGACGTACCCCGATGACTTTTGCTCACGGCGCGAAAACCCCGAGGATATGTCTGCGAACTCGCTGTCTGACGACGACGACGGGAACCCCGTCTCGGTGCTCTTTCTCGACGTGCGGAACTTCACGCTGCTCCTGGACAATTACGGGGACGAAGAGATCAGCGAGATGCTCGACACCCTCTTTGGCCGGGTCCGCGAGGTGGTCGAGGGCCACGGCGGCGTGATCGACAAACTCGTCGGCGACGGAATTATGGCCGTGTTCCGCGGCGAGGCGCCCGGCCAGCACGCACTGGACGCGGCAACGGCGGTTCACCAGCACACGAACGGCGGGGGCGACGTGGACCCGCGGTTCGGTTCGGTCAACGTCGGTATCGGCATCGCGACGGGGCCGGTCAACGAGACCACGATCGCCGACATCGACTCGACAGTCATCGGCCGGAGCGTGAACATCGCGGCCCGTCTGGAGGGACTGTGCAAGGAGTACGACGCGTCTATCCTGGTCGACGAGGCGACGTACCAGTCGAGCTCGGTCCACGATCTCCCGGACGGGTACATCGCTCGGCGGATCCCCGATCAGAGCCTCCGGGGGATCCGCCGCGACCTCGACGTGTTCCACCTCTGCGATACGACGAAGTTCAGCGAGAAGTACATCCACCTGTTCAACGAGGGGACCCGCGAGTTCGCGAACCAGAACTACGAGGACGCGCTCAACGCCTTCACCCAGGCGTACACCCAGGACGAGCGCTATATGGACGGCGCGCTTCTCAACCACTTCACGAACGCCTGCCTAGAGCGGATCAACGACGACCGGGCGCTGTTCCGTAACCCGGACCGCTACGAGGAGCACTCGACGATCCAGGAACAGCAGTCGGTGCAACTGCTCGGATTCATCCAGTCCGCCACGATGACCCGGGCGTTCGATCCCGATCACATCCTCGACGTCGGGTGCGGGACCGGCAAGGTGACGGAGCGACTGGCGGAGCGATATCCCGACGCATCGATCCTGGGAATCGACTCCTCCCGCTCTGCCATAGCGAAGGCCCGCACCGAACACAGCCCCGAACACCTCGACATCGAGTACAAACACGAGAAGATCGAGAAGTACTGCCCCGACGACGAGATCGGCCGCTACGACCTGATCTTCTCGAACACGGCGATGCACTGGGTCGAGGGCCAACACGAGGCCTACGCCAACCTCCGGAAACTGATCGACGCCGACGGTCTCCTGGCCGTCCACCAGGGCCACGAGGGCACGTACAAGGAACTCCACCAGGTCGCGGTGGAGGTGCTCAACGACTTCGACTACGACACCTACTTCGAGAACCTCAATCCCCCACAGGATCTCATCTATTACAACGCCGAGGAGATGGCCGACCTGCTGAAACAGCACGGGTTCGATCCGATACAGGTGAACGACGACACCGGCACCGCCCCCGACACCATCGTCGACGATTTCGCGGAGGCGAGTCTAAACGCCTACTGCGA
This sequence comes from Halobellus litoreus, assembly GCF_024464595.1. Lineage (NCBI taxonomy): Archaea > Methanobacteriati > Methanobacteriota > Halobacteria > Halobacteriales > Haloferacaceae > Halobellus > Halobellus litoreus. Next base: position 201,890 of record NZ_JANHAW010000003.1, read on the forward strand.
GCGCCTGCAGAGCGAGTCCCAGCGGGAGATCTTCCGCGAGCAGTTCAAACAGCGATCCCACAAACGGCTCGACCCCGACGACGTCACAGTCCACCGGATATACGTGATCGCGGTTCCAACCGAGGCGTAACGATGACGACTGTCGAATACGTGGACGACCCGCGGTCGTACGCAGACGGCATCCGCCGCTTGCTCGCCGCGGCCGAAGACGAGTTCGTGCCGCCGCTCTCGGCCCGGCAGGGCACGACACAGACGGACGGCCTCGACGAGCAGCGAAACGACGCGCTCGACGAGTACTACGAGCAGTGCATCGACCAGTCGTTCGTCCTGGCTCACGACGGCGACGAGGTCGTCGGCTTCCTCTCGTTCCGCCCCGACTACGCGATCGACGAACTCGGCGCGTGCACTCCCTCCGATTACGTGTCGACGATCATCGTCGCCCCCGAACACCGGCGGAAGGGCTACGCCCGGAAACTGTATCGCGAACTGCTGACGGACCTGCCCGAGGGTCTCCGAGAGCCGTACGTGACCACCCGCACGTGGGATTCGAACGACCGCCACCTCGACCTGCTCGAGGAACTCGGCTTCGAACTCCTCACCCGGATCGAAGACGACAGGGGCGAGGGAATCGACACGGTGTACTACGGGATCGCCGTCGAGGAGTTCGAGCGATGACCGACTCCGGTTTCGAGGCCGACAGATGACCGACGAAACCGTCGCCCTCGTCTCGGATCTCCACCTCGGCCCCGACAGCGCCGACCCGCTGTTCGACGCGTTCGAGGAGACGGCAGAACGGTTCCTCGCACGCGATCCGGACGAACTGATCGTCATGGGCGATGTCGTCGCGGGCGCGGGGCCGACGGCGGACCGCCGCCTGCTCGCTCGGTTCGTCGACCGACTCGACGACCTGCCGATCCCGTACCGCGTCCTCCCGGGGAACCACGACGTCGACCACCTGGACCTCGACGCCTTCGAGGACCTCGTCGGGACCGACCGCTGGCGGGTCGACGCCGGCGAGGACCGCGTGTACCTCGATTCCTCGGCCCCGCGGCTCTCCGGGAGTCGCGGCGAGGTCGACACCGCCCAACTCGACGCGCTCGCGGACGCGGTCTCGGACCTCCGCGACGCCGTCGTCTTCGTCCACCACCCCGTTCACTACCGCCCGGTGGACGACAACTACTGGTTCGGCGAGCACCCCGAAGAGGCCTTCTGCGGCAACAAGCGAGAAGTCAGAGCGATCCTCGAACCCGCCACCGATCGGATCGCGGCCGTCGTGAACGGCCACCTCCACGCCTGGCACTACGACGACGCCGACGGCCTCGGGCACTTCACGGTCGACTCGTTCAACAAGCGACGCAATCCCCGGGGGGAGACGGGAGCGTTCGCGCTGCTCCGGACCGGCGAGGCGACCGTTCTCGAACACCGCGCCGGCGACGGTACCGAACATCGGGTTCGCCTGTCCGCCTGAGCGGTCCGGCCCCCTTCGGTCGACCCGCACCGGGAGAGAGACCGACCGCGAGAGCCGAAAGGAGTATTTCAACCGCCACCCTGGTAGCGACTATGTGGAACCCCGGATGGAAGGAGGTGGGTGAGCCCCCCGTCAGCATCGGGGAGGTCGAGTGGAACGACGCCGCCGTCGCGTCCGCGATCAGCCGGTCGTCGACCCAGGTCGCTGTCGGGTCTCTGACTCGCCAGTCGTCGCTCCAGACAACCCGCTCCGTCTGCACTTTCGGAATCGTCGAGGACGTGGCATCCGGGGGGACCGTAGCGTGACCGAGACGACGCTCACTCTTCGGAGGGAGCTCTACGACGAGATCGTTCACCAGGGCTACGAAGGCGGCGACGAGGAGATCTGTGGCGTCCTCGCCGGCGCATACGGGGACGACGAGAGCGTCGTCCGTGCGATCCGGCAGGTCGACAACGTGGCCGAGACGCCGCAGATCCGGTACGCGATGGACTCCGAAACCCAGTTGGCGGCGATCGAGTCCGTCGAAGCTGACGGTCACGATGTCGTCGGATTCTATCACACCCATCCGACGGGACCGCCTCGACCGAGCGAAACGGACGCCGCCCGGGCGACGTGGCCCGGGTACTCGTACGCCATTTTCGCCTTCGACGGATACCCGTTCCTGGGTTCGTGGCGCTGGACCGACGACGGGTTCCGCCGCGAGTCTGTCCGGCTCACGACGGCGTCGACGGACGACACCTAGCGATCGTCTCTCGTCGACCTCAGCTCCGTTTCTTCGCGTGTCGAATCTGTCGCCTCGACCAGTGAACCAGACAGCTAAATCGGCACGTTTTTATATTTTTAGGTCGGCCTAATCCGCACTGACTCGTACCTGTGGTCCGAAGCGGCACCTGGTGGCCACCGACGCGTGTCGATATCGACGGCTGACTGGGGCGGCTGGTAACTGACAGATGTCTATCTAGCCGTCGCGATTTCCGCACGTTTTGGCTGACCTAAAACAAGAACAATTATATATTTTTAGGCTAGCCTAAAATTATGGGTAGCGACACGCCGAGACAGGCAAGAGCGACCCCCCGCGACGAGGATATCGACATCGCCGAGCGTACGGCGGTCCAGCGCGACTCGACGAACCGACGGGCGATCGGCTATCAGCGACCGCGGCTGACGCGTTCGGTCACGGAACTGGCGGCCGACCGTCCGCGTATCGCGGGAGCAGGCCGAGGAGGTCGCTGACGATGCGGGCGCGAACGTGGCTGATCGCGGCTCGATACGGGACGCCGGACGAGTACGGGATTCCGGAACTGCCCGCCTGGCGCGTGTGTCGATCTGACTGCGGGGGACTCGCGTTCGCCGCCGACGGTGAAGAACCGTTCATCGCCGCCGAGCGGCCGGTGACGGTCAGACGGTGAACTGAGAGCCGATGGACCACGAAACAACCGAGACGGAACGGGGCGAATCGACGCGATGCGATCCGTGGCGTTTGACGTTTTCCCCGAGACCGTGCTCTCCCAATACGCGGATATGGCGCCGATCGCTCTCCGTCGGTGACTCGCGAAGATGATCGGGACCACGCTGCGCGACATCCGGAAACGAATCACCGAACTGGCGAGCGAGACCGGCGAGTACTACCTCGTGTGTGCACGCTACGGCGACCCACCCGTCCCCTCGACCGGGCTGCGGTTCGAGAGCCGCGAGACGGCGCGCGTGGCCGCACGGATGACGGAGCGCTACCGGGCCGCGCTCCGGCGGTACGATCCGCGACTCCCATACTACGACGTCGTCGTCTGTCAAGAACGCTCGGTGGAATGCGGGGCCGGGTCACGGAGCGGCGAGCACTCCCGCTGTCGCGATAGCGGAGCGACCGAGTGGACGCTCACGGAGCCGATAGTCACCCGGACGACCGGTTCGGACCGCACGCTCGTCGAGTTCTGTCACTGCGTCGCGGCGACCGTGTTCGAGACGCTCTCCGCCCGCGGCCACGAGGCGGTCGAGTCGGCCGTGATGGACGCGTACTTCGAGTTCGCAGAGCGGTGTTCGAGTCCAGACGGCCTCTGTCTCCGCCTGCTGGAGTGTATGGCCGCCGAAATCGCCACCGGCCTACCTCCGGTCGATCAGGCGCGGGTCCTGTCGGCGGCGGCGGATCGACTGGACGCAGACGGCGACGGTTTCCGGACTGCGGGACAGACCCCCGTCGACGGGGCGTTCTCGCGGCTCCGGGCGCTCGGGATCATCGAGAGGTACCGAAACCGTCGCACAGAGGACTCTGGAACCGCCCTTCGTCAGGTCGAACTGACCGAGTACGCGCTCGCACGACACGCCGATCGCCTCCCGTTGCTTCCCGTGGTCGTCGAACTCCACCGTCGCGGCCGCGAGTGGATTCCGGTCTCGGCCGCTCCGATCGATCGAGAGCGCGGATGGTCCGTCGAGTTCGCTCCCGTCAGGGAGGCGATCCGAACCGACGCGCGGGCGTGCTCGGTCGCGCCCGAGGTGGTCTGACTCCTCGTCGAGACCCGTGACGCGAAAGGCCCAGTACCTCCTCGCGCTGTACATCGAAGGACACCGTTCGTCGTCGCCGGTTTCGCCCGGCCGCCTCGCGGAGCGGCTCGACCGGTCTCCCTCGGCGGCCACCGAGATGCTCCAACGGTTGGCAGCCGATGATCTGCTCACGCACGAACCGTACGAGGGATCCACACTCACCGAGGCCGGTCGGGAACGGGCGCGGGAGCTTCACGAGACCTACGTCGTGCTCTCGTGGTTCTTTCGCACTGTCCTCGAACTCGACGAGCACGAGCGGGAGGCGATGGAAATCGCGCCCCTGCTCCGGCCCGCGGTGGCCGAACGGCTCCTCGAACTGGTGTCCGAGGATCTCGACGACGTTGATGCGGACGGCGCTTCGATCCTCCCGCTCCAGCGGAACGAGCGCGAATAGCGGTCGTCAGCGACCCGGAGCACGGACCGCACCATTTTTATTTAGGCCCACCTAAATCAAACTAATGCCCGCAAGCACCCAGTCACGCACGGATTCGCTTTCGGCGTCCGAAGCCGATCGCACACCGTCGATAACCGTCTGTGAAAGCCACCCGAGTCGGTCCGTCTTCATCGAGGCCGACAACACGGACGGATGGATCGCCAGCGACCTGGCCGTCGACGTCTGTCGGTGACGACTATGACTGACACACCAGACCACTCCGAGACGGGCGCGGACCCAGAGCGGGAATCGGAATCCGACGTCGAGACGGAATCGGAACAAACGGTCGAGGCGGAATCGGATTCATCACCGGACGCGGACCGGACGACGATCCGTCCCGGGCGTAATTTCGAGGAGGAGTACCGCCTCGACGCGAGCGAGGCTGGGGCGTTTTTGATCGATCTCGGTGAACAGCTCCGCGACGGCGACGACCTCCGGCTCGTGACCGACGAGTGGGAACTGCCGTTCGCGTTCGGCGAGCCGATCGACCTCGAAATCGACTTCGACGGCACCGGCGAACCGGAACTCGAAATAGAACTGGAACTGCCCGGACGCACGGACGAAACGGCACCCGACGTCCGCTAGATCGCCGCAGCGGCAGGGGCCGACGGGGTTATTTCGTCGCCGAGTCGACGACGAGCGTGTCGTCTTCGAGGTAGTGTTCGACGTGGTGGGCGTGTTCCTCGATCGTCTCAAGTTGCTCGCGGAGTATCTGGGCGGTCGCGTGGTCCCCGAGCCCGGCGGCCAGTTCGATGTGCTGCCGGTAGCTCTCGATGATGTCGCCCATCATCTCGAGGTCGTTCGAGAGCGACGTTCGAACGTCGTAGACGTCCTCGTCCTCGGGTTCGACCGTCGCGTTCTCCGCGAGTGCCGTCATCCCCGCATGCGGAACGCCGCCGAGCGCCTGGAGCCGCTCGGCGAGTTCGTCAGCGGCGTCCTCGACGTCCTCGTAGATCTCTTGGAGGAACTCGTGGATCGGGAGGTACTCCGCCCCCTCGACGTTCCAGTGGTGCTTGTGGAGCTGATGGTACAGGACGTACGCGTCCGCGAGATCGGTGTTCAGCGCGTCGACGATCTGTTCGGCCTTTTCGGTCTCGAGGCGCAGCGAGTTCTCTTCGACCGTTCCCGCCTGTTGCTGGATCTGCTTTTCTGTGTTCATCTCAGCTTCTCCTACGTGCGCCATTCACTTATAATTTATCAATACCAAAACAATTTTTCGCACCGCCTAAAAATCGTTTCGTCAATGGCCTAATACTCGCGGTAGCCGTCTCAGACGAAAGCATATGGGATTTCTGACGAACGGTTTCTCCGCCGCCGTGAGACGAATTACTATCAGAACTCGGACTCGTCTTGCGGCGTCGCCTGAACCGGGTGACTGCCCGGGCTAGCACCACCGGGGCGAGCCGTCGAGGACTCACGACGCACCGGTGGTGCGGAACCCGCGGGCGGACCTTCGGCAGCACGGCGACTGGATTTTCGACGGGCCCCGTCCGAGGGACCGTTCGGTCGGCGGATCACTCCCGCGCGCTCTCGACCGCTTCCCGGAACGCCGCCGCTCGGTCGGTCAACACCTCGTAGTCGCCGGCGGCGACGGCGTCGCTATCGACGAGCGAACTCCCGACGCCGACGCCGTCGGCCCCGGCCTCGACGAACGCCTCGACGTTGTCGAGCGAGACTCCGCCGGTCGGGAGCAGCGGAAGGTGTTCGAGCGGTCCCTTCAGACTCCCGATGTGCCCGGGACCGAGCGTCGAAGCCGGGAATACTTTCAGGACGTCAGCTCCCGCTTCGTACGCGTTGACGGCCTCGGTCGGCGTCATAACGCCGGGGGCGACGACGGCCCCGTACCGGTTGCACGTGCGGACGACCTCGGCGTCGAAACTGGGTGTGACCACGAACTCCGCGCCCGCCCGCAGCGCCGCACCCGCGGTCTCGCTGTCGAGCACCGTTCCCGCTCCGACGAGCACCTCCGAGCGGTCGAACGCGGCGGAGAGACGAGCGACGGTATCGAGCGCGCCGTCCGTGTCGGCCGTCACCTCGATCACGTCGACGCCGCCATCGGCGAGCGCCCCGGCGACCTCGACGGTCTTTTCAGCGGGCACCCCCCGGAGAATGCCGACGATGCCCGTGTCCAGCATTCGTTCGAGGTCCGCGTGTCGCTGTGAACTCATACGGGACCACTATCGGGAGACGCTGATAAACTGACCGACGAACGGTTCGAGCGCGCCGAAAGCTGTTTGCTATCACCGAACAAAAAATCCTCGGACCAAACTGTTTGGTAATAGCGAACAAAGAACCGACAGCGTCACTCCGCGAGGTCGAGTTCGATTCGCTTGGCCGCACTGAGAACCAGCCCGGGGAGGTCCTCCTCGAGGCGCTTTCCGGACAGTCGCTCCGCGGGTCCTAACACCGCGAGCGCGCCCGCGAGTGCCTCAGTTCGGTCTTCGCGTCTAATGGGAGCGGCAACCGCACGCATATCCTCGAACACTTCTCCCCGGTCGAACGCCAGGCCGCGGTCGGTGATCGAGCGGAGTTCGGTGCGAAGGTCGGGCCGTGATTGGATCGTCCGATCGGTCAGGCGGTCGAGGCCGTGCGTCTCCACGTAGTCTTCGACCGCCTCCCGCGACCGGTAAGCGAGGAGTAACTTCCCCGACGCGGTCGCGTGTAGCGGCAGTCGACTCCCGAGTCGAACCCGTCGGTCGTTCCGGTCGGCGTCCTCCACGGCGGCGTAGACCGCCTGTCCGCGTTCGGCCACGACCAGCGCCGTCGACTCGCCGGTCGATTCTGCGAGCCCCGTGAGTTCGGATCGGGCGACTCGGTACAGGGGCATCCCCTCCCGGACGTTCATCCCGAGGTCGAGAAACCGCAGTCCGAGACGGTATCGACCGTCCGTGGAGACGACCACCCCCAACCGTTTCAGCGTGACGAGGTGATTGTGCACCGACGCCTTCGACAGGTCCAACTCCTCGGCGAGTTCCGTGACGCCGGCCTCCCGCCCGTCGTCCAGTGCGTGGACGATGCGACCGGTCGTGTAGGTCGCACCGACTGGATACTCGGTCACAATCTGCTGTCTGGGCCGGATCCACTTAAATACTGTTCAGTATGGAAAAACGAAATTTGTTAGTGGTGATAAATGATGACGGTCTCGTGGACGACTATTCATCGAACCGAAACCAACTCATTGAGGGGTTCAAAGAGTCGATATTGGCTGTTTTGATGAGCCTACTCTTGTTCACTATCGATAAACGGATTTGTTATGAATACACATCCACTATCTACTGAAAACGCGTCTAGAGGGCTTGTGAAGCCCTTTTACGATGATTTATTCCAAAGATTTAAGTTTACAATTTCGTATGTTGTACGTGAGCTTCGGTATGACAAATAATGATGGACGCTCGGTCGGACGGCGAACGGTTCTCAAAGGTGCTGGAATCGCGGGTCTCGCGGGACTGGCAGGGTGTGTCGGCACGGGTGACCCCGAGCCGACGGAGACGACGCAGTCGGGCGGTGGCAGTACCGACTCCGGCGGTTCGACGTCGACGTCGACGCCGCAGTCGCAGCTCGCGGGATCGGCGGAAGTGTGGGGCTGGGACGTGGCGGCGCGGGCGATGGACCTCATCGACGACCCCTACGAGGAGGCCAACGGCGGCGACGTCTCGATCAACCAGATCGGCCGCTCAGACCTGAAAGACCGGTTCAAATCGCGGCTGCTCTCGGGGACCGGCGCCCCGGCCGCGTCGATGATGGAGAGCGTCGACGCCGCCTCCTGGGTCGACACGGGCGGCCTCCGCGACATCTCCGGGTGGCTGGAAGACTCCGGAATCAAGGGCGACTTCGTCGAGGGCAAGTGGGGACCGCTCGAGAAGGACGGCGGCACGTACGCGCTCCCGTGGGACATCGGCCCCGTGGTGACCTTCTACCGACGCGACGTGCTCGACGAGTACGACATCGACGTCAGCAGCGTCGAGACCTGGGACCAGTACATCGAGGAGGGGCAGAAACTCCCCGACGACCAGTACCTCCTCAACCTCCCCTCGAACGACTACGACGGGCTCTGGCGGATGATGTACCGACAGATCGGCGGCCAGCCGTTCACCGCGAACGGCGCGGTCAACATCGCCTCCGACAAGAGCCTCCAGGTCGCGCGCATCCTGAAGGAGATCCGCGATTCCGGCATCGCGAACGACCTCGCGTCGTGGTCTTCGGGCTGGTTCACCGCGTTCGGCGACGGCACCACCGCGAGCCTCACGGCGGGCGCGTGGATGGAAGGCACCCTGAAGGCCGAACTCGGCGACACGTCCGGCCAGTGGGGCGTCTTCAAGCCGCCGGCAGTCGAGTCCGGCGGACCGCGCGCCACGAACTGGGGCGGTTCGAACCTGACGATCCCGGCGCAGATCTCCGACGAGAAGGCCAAGCGCGCGTGGGACTTTATGTCCTACGCCCTGGGCCGCGAGGAGAGTCAGCTCACGATGTACCGCGAGTACGGGCTGTTCCCGGCGCTGGAGACGACGTACGACTCCGAGGCCTACGACCAGCCCAACGAGTTCCTGGGCGGACAGGAGGCGGGTCGCATTTACGCGGAGATCGCACCGAACATCGAGCCGTACCGGTACACCGTCGACACGCCGGAGGTCACGCAGGCGATCAACACCCACTTCCGCGATATGATGGCCGGCGACAAGACGCCGAAAGAGGCGGTCGACGCGGCCGCACAACAGGTGGTCGATCGAACCGACCGCGATCTGGCCTGAGGACGACCGATGGCCACTCACGACTCTCTCTCGGGACCGGATCCGTCGCTCCGGGACCGCCTGCGCTTCGCGCGACAGGCGGTCGGCGAGCGGCTGCCGACACCCGGGGAGGGCATCGTCGGCTACGTGTTCCTGCTGCCGGCGTTTCTCCTCTTCGGCGTGTTCCTGGCGTTCCCGATCGTCTACACGTTCTACCTCTCGTTCTTCAGATTCGAGGGGGTCGGCGGCGAGACGTTACTGTGGATCGACACCGGCTTTTTCAGTTACCGACTGACGAGTATCGCGGACCTGCAGTTCGTCGGTCTCGAAAACTACGTTCGGATGTTCACGGACACGCTGTTCCACCAGGCGATGTTCAACACGACGTTTATCCTCCTGGTGCAGGTGCCGCTGATGGTGGCGCTCGCGCTGCTTTTCGCCGTCGCGCTCGACGCGTCGTTCGTGAAGCTTCGCGGCGTCTTCCGGACCGTCCTCGCGCTCCCCGTCTCCGCGAACCTCGTCGCCTACTCGACGGTGTTTCTCCTGATGATGCAGGACGCCGGGCTGGTCAACTACGTGTTGACCTCGCTGGGACTGCCCGCGATCCCCTGGCTGACCAGTTCGTTCTGGTCGCGGATGACCATCGTCGGGGCCGTCACCTGGCGGTGGACGGGCTACAATATGATCATCCTGCTCGCGGGGCTTCAGAACATTCCCCAGCAGCTCTACGAGGCAGCCGAGATCGACGGGGCGAACCGGATCGAGAAGTTCCGATACGTCACGATACCGCAGCTCCGACCCGTGCTGCTGTTCGTGTTCGTCACCTCGACGATCGGGACGTTCAAACTGTTCAGCGAGCCCGTCATCATCAACGGCGGCGGCGCGCCGCTGGACTCGACGATCACCATCGTGCAGTACATCTACCAGACGGCCTTCATCGACTTCCGGCTCGGGTACGCGAGCGCGCTCACGTACGTCCTCATCGCCATCGTGAGCGTCTTTTCGGCCGTTCAGCTCAACGTCGGGGGTGAGAGCGATGCGTGAGGAAACCCGGCGGGAGGCCGTCTGGCAGTTCCTCACCTACGGCTTCATCCTACTCGGCGCCGTGGTGACGCTCGTCCCGCTGTACTGGATCTTCGTCGCCTCGACGCTCAAGGAATCGGAGTTCCTCTCGTCGACGGATCCGACGCTGATCCCGGGCGACAGCTTCCTCGGTAACTTCGGGGCGCTGCAGGCCCGCGAGAACGTCCAGTTCGTCGGGCACGTCGGCGAGATGACGCAGTACATCGAACTCGGCCCAATCTACATCGCCTACGACTTCTGGAACCTCTGGAACATGGGCGCGATCGAGAGCAGCATCTTCGTCGCCGGCGTGTACACGATCCTGTCGCTGCTGCTGTGCTCGATGGCCGGCTTCGCCTTCGCGAAGTACGAGTTCCGGTTCAAGAAACCGATCTTCTACGCCATCCTGGCGACGCTGATTCTCCCGATTCAACTGCTCGTCATTCCGCTGTTCCTACTGATGAGTCAGATCGGGCTGACCAACAGCTACTGGGCGATCATCCTCCCGTGGCTGGCGAACCCGCTCGGGATCTTCCTGATGCGACAGAATATGCGCTCGATCCCCGACGCGCTCTTGGAGTCCGCGCGGATGGACGGTGCGACGGAGTTCCAACTGTACTACAAGATCGCGCTGCCGACGATGAAGTCGTCGCTGGCGGCCCTCTCGATCATCCTCTTTCTGTTCCAGTGGAACCTCTTTCTGTTCCCGCTGGTCATCCTCGATCAGGGCAAGTACACGATCCCCGTCGCGATCAACCAGCTCGTCGGCGCACAGCGCGTCTACTACGACCAGATTATGGTCGCCGCAACGCTTTCGATCATCCCGATCTTCGTGCTGTTCCTGTTCTTGCAGAAACAGTTCGTCAGCGGGATCCTCGCGGGCTCTGTCAAGGAGTAACTTATGTCAGGAATAACACTCGATACGGTACGAAAGGAGTTCGGCGACAGCGAGGGGAAAATCGTCGCGGTCGAAGACGTCGATCTGGAGATCCAAGACGGCGAGTTCCTCGTTCTGGTCGGCCCCTCGGGCTGTGGGAAGACGACCACGCTCCGCTGCATCGCCGGGTTGGAAGACGTCACGAGCGGTACGATCACGTTCGGCGATCGCGACGTGACGGACCTCCGCGCCCGCGACCGCGACGTAGCGATGGTGTTCCAGAACTACGCGCTCTACCCGCACATGAACGTCCGAAAGAACATCGGATTCGGGCTGAAGCTCTCGACGCAGCAGACCGCGGCGGCGATCGACGAGCAGGTCGAAGACGTCGCCGAGATGCTGGGCATCGAGGACCTGCTCAGTCAGAAGCCGAAGGAGCTCTCCGGCGGCCAGCAACAGCGGGTCGCGCTCGGGCGGGCGATCGTCCGCGATCCCGAGGTGTTCCTGATGGACGAACCGCTGTCGAACCTCGACGCGAAGCTCCGCTCGCAGATGCGGACGGAGCTGCAGACGCTGCAGCACGACCTCGACGTGACCACGGTGTACGTGACACACGACCAGACCGAAGCGATGGCGATGGGCGACAGAATCGCCGTGATGGACGGCGGGACGCTCCAGCAGGTCGGCAGCGCCGAAGAGGTGTACCGCACGCCCGTCAACGAGTTCGTCGCCGACTTCATCGGATCGCCGAGCATCAACGTCTTCGACGCGACGGTCGACGGCGCGCGACTCGACGGCCCCGGTGCGTTCACGTATCACCTCTCGGACGCCTCCCCCGTGGACGGTCTCGACAGCGTCCGCGTCGGGATCCGCCCCGAGGACATCACCCTCGTCGACGAGGGCATCGAGATGACGGCGAACGTCCTCGAACCGATGGGCAACGAGAACTTCCTGTACGCTACACTCGGCGACCAGGAGATCACGGCTCGGATCGACCCGACGAAGCGCCCCGGGACCGACGAGACGGTGTCGTTCTCCTTCGCGGAGTCCGCGCTGTACCTCTTTGACCCCGAGACGGGCGCGTCGCTCAAGACGAAGCGCGACGGCGATGTCCCGGACCAAGACGGAGCGATTCCGAACCGCGAGGGCGCGACGTCCGGGACGGACTCGGGATCGAGCGCCGACGGCGACCAGGTCGAGGAGGTGGTCGAGTAATGCGGATCGTCGACTACGACCTCTATCAGGTGCCCCCGCGCTGGCTGTTCCTCCGGATCGAAACGAGCGACGGCCGCGTCGGCTGGGGCGAGCCCGTCGTCGAGGGGCGCGCCCGAACGGTCGAAGCCGCCGTCGAGGAACTGCTCGACACCTACCTCCTCGGCGAAGACCCGACGCCGATCGAGGACCACTGGCAGACGATGTACCGCGGCGGGTTCTACCGCGGCGGGCCGGTCCTGATGTCGGCCATCGCCGGCATCGATCAGGCGCTGTGGGACCTCAAGGGGAAGCAGTTCGGCGCGCCGATCTACGAACTGCTCGGCGGACGGGCGCGGAACCGCGTCCGCGTCTATCAGTGGGTCGGCGGCGACCGCCCCGAGGGCGTCGCCCAGGCCGCCCAGGAGAAGGTCGACGAGGGGTTCAGCGCCCTGAAGATGAACGCGACGGCCGAACTCCGGCGGATCGACAACCCGGGCGCGGTCGACGCCGCGCGCGAGCGCCTCGCGACGGTCAGAGAGACCGTGGGCCCGGAGGTCGACATCGGCGTCGACTTCCACGGTCGCGTCTCGAAGTCGATGGCCAAACGCCTCGCGAAGGCGCTGGAACCGTACGACCCGATGTTCATCGAGGAGCCCGTGTTGCCCGAACACAACGACTGCCTCCCGGAACTGGCGGAACACACCACGACGCCCATCGCGACGGGCGAGCGGATGTACTCCCGCTGGGACTTCAAGGAGGTCTTCGAGGACGGCGCGGTCGACGTCATTCAGCCGGACCTCTCTCACGCCGGCGGCATCACGGAGGTCAAGAAGATCGTCGGGATGGCCGAGGCCTACGACGTCGCGATGGCCCCGCACTGCCCGCTCGGGCCGATCGCGCTGGCGTCGTGCGTGCAGGTCGACGCCTGTTCGCCGAACGTTCTCATCCAGGAGCAGAGCCTCGACATCCACTACAACGAGGGGAGCGACGTCCTCGACTACCTCGCTGACCCCTCGGTCTTCGAGTACCGCGACGGGTACGTCGAACTGCCGACCGATCCCGGACTGGGGATCGAGATCGACGAGCGGCGCGTCCGCGAAGTCACCGACGAGGTCGACTGGCACAACCCCGTCTGGCGACACGAGGACGGCAGCGTCGCGGAGTGGTGACCGTGCCGATGGAGCGATTCGCCGACAGCGTGGCCGTCGTCACCGGATCCACGCGCGGCATCGGCGCGGGAGTCGCGAAGCGACTCGCCCGCGAGGGCGCGAGCCTCGTCGTCACGGGACGCACCCGCGAGGCCGGCGAGGCGACCGTCGCCGACATCGAAGACGAGGGCGGCGAGGCCGTCTTCGTCCGCGCGGACATGCGGGACCCGGACGACATCGCCGCCCTGTTCGAGGCGACCGTCGACGCCTACGACGGCCTCGACGTGCTCGTGAACAACGCCGGCGTCGAGACGAACACCGGCGTCGCGGAGGCGACGATGGAGGACTGGGAGTTCGTCGTCGAGACGGACTTCCGGGCCTTCTGGCTCTGCGCGAAGGAGGCCGCGGCGCGGATGGACGAGGGCGCGATCGTCAACACCTCCTCGAACCACGCGTTCCTGACGATGCCGGAGATGTTCCCGTACAACGCCGTCAAGTCGGGCATCAACGGGATGACGCGGGCGATGGCGCTGGATTTAGGTCCACGAATCCGAGTCAACACGGTCAATCCGGGTTGGGTCGCCATCGAGCGCACGCTCGCGGAGATGAGCGAGGCCGAGCGCCGCGAGACCGAGTCGATCCACCCGGTCGGCCGTCTCGGGAAACCGGAAGACATCGCCGCGGCGGTCGCCTTCCTCGCGAGCGACGAGGCCGGGTTCGTCACGGGCGCGAACCTCCTCGTCGACGGCGGCCGCTCGGCCGTGATGCAGGACGGGACGCTCCCGGACTACCGGGCGCGGCGGCAGACTGACTCAGGCGTTGGAAGCGGGCCGGAGGAGTCGGAGTGACGCGAGTCGCCACCGACGCGACGGTCGTCGAGCACGACGACGAAACCGATCGGCTCGGGGTCGAAACCGTCGACGAGGAGGGATCGACCGCGCTCTTTTCGGGGCGTGTCGGCGTCCGTCTCGCAGGCGGAGCGGACGCGAGCGACGCTCTCGACGTCGACGTGTCGCTCTCGGCTGTCGGTGCCGGATTCGACGACAGAGACCACGGCGCCGTAGACGTAACCGTTACCATCGAGAACTGCTCGACGGACCCGATTCGACTCCAGGCGATCGACGTCCTCGACGGGACGACGCCGTTCGGCCCAGCCGACCGGGCGTTCGTCCACGGCTATCAGTCGTGGACGCCGACCGCGACGCTGCGCCTCGACGAGTCCTTCCCCGACGAGAAGCAGGCTGACAGACCCCAGATGGTCGATCTCGCCGCGCCGGGCGACGCGACGACGAGCCACGCCGTCACGGCGCTGGCGGGTGCCCCCGGCGAATTGACGCTCGGCTTCTTGGAACACGACGCCTCCCTGACGCGGTTCGATCTGCGGACCGACACCGCGTCCGGAGAGACAGCAATCACCGCGATATGCCCGCTCGACGGCGTCGAACTCGCGCCGGGCGACCGCCGCGAGAGCGCGACGCTCCGAATCGATGCGGGGCGACCGGTCTCGGACGCCTTGACCGACCTCGCCGACGCCGTCGGCGACCGGATGGACGCGCGTGTCCCCGAGTCGGTTCCGACCGGGTGGTGCTCGTGGTACCACTACTTCACGGACGTCACCGCCGACGACGTGCGCGAAAACGCGGCCGACCTCGACGACTGGGGCGTCGACATCGACCACGTGCAGATCGACGACGGCTACGAGACGGCGTTCGGCGACTGGCGCACGCTCGCGGCGGGGTTCGAGTCGATGGCGGACCTGCGCGCGGACGTCGAGGCCGCGGGCTACGAGCCGGGTCTCTGGCTCGCGCCGTTCTACGTCCAGGCCGACTCCCGCCTCGCCGGCGAGCACCCCGAGTGGCTCGTCACCGAGGACGGTGAGCCGGTGGACGCCGGCGCACGCCACGGGCCGATGTACGCGCTCGACGCGACGCACCCCGAGGTCGCCGCCTGGCTCACCGAGACGTTCGAGACCGTCGTCGAGGAGTGGGGCTTCGAGTACCTCAAACTCGACTTCCTCTACGCCGCGGCGCTGCCCGGCGACCGCTACGCCGACGTGACGCGCGCGGAGGCGTATCGGCGGGGGCTCGAAACGGTCCGGGACGCCGTCGGCGACGCGTTCGTCCTCGGTTGCGGCGCGCCCGGCTTCCCGAGCGTCGGCCTCGTCGACGCGATGCGCGTCGGGCCCGACACCGCGCCGTACTGGCGGCGCGAGGGCGACAGCGCCAGCCAGCCGGCGCACGAGAACGCCGTCCGGAACGTCCTCAACCGGCAGTTCTGCCACCGGCGGCTCTGGGCGAACGACCCCGACTGCCAACTCGTCCGCGAGACGACCGAGCTCACCGCCGCCGAACGTGAATCCTTCGCGGCGCTGGTCGCGCTCACGGGCGGCTCGAACTTTCTCAGCGACGCCGTGAGCGAGATCGACGAGGGAGGCCGACGGCTGTTCGAACGCTCACTGCCGCCCGTCGCGGACGGCCGAGTCGACGACTTCGGAGAGCGTGAGTTCCCCGAACGAGTCGTCTGCGAGCGCGCCGCCGACGGGGCGGCCGCCGTCGCGGCATTCAACTGGGAAGACGAGGCGCGTCGGGTGCGCGTCGATCCCGCCGCGTACGTCGATATCGACGGTGCTGGCGACGGGCTGGCGTGGGAGGCGCTCGCGCCCGACGACGGCTCGCGGCGGCTCCACGCCGGGCCGGTCGAGCGCGAGGTCGACCCGCACGGCTGCCTCCTGGTCCACTGCGCGCCCGCGCCGACCGAGTCCCGGCCGACGCTCGTCGGCGCGGCCCACCTCGCGAACGGGGCGTCGCAGGTGACCGCCGCGAACTGGGCCGACGGAACGCTCTCGGTGATGCTCGACGCCGACGAACCGATGACGCTCTACGCCTCGACCCCCGGCACGTGGCGGACTGACGAGCCGTCCGCGGACGACCGCACCCTGCGACTGACGGCGTCGCCGGGAGCCAACGAATTCGAGTTTCGACGCTGATCTATGACTGACGACATCGACACCGACGACGGAACGAATCGCGCGCCCGCTACAGCCGCGGCGACCCCGCGGATCGGGGTCTGTTACTTCCCCGAACACTGGCCGCGCGAGCGCTGGGAGACCGACGTCCGGCAGATGGCCGAGGTGGGCATCGACGTGGTCCGGATGGCCGAGTTCTCGTGGGGTCGGCTCGAACCCGAGCGCGGCGAGTTCGACTTCGAGTGGCTCGACACCGCGATTTCGCTGCTCTCTGACGCCGGCATCGACGTGGTACTCTGCACGCCGACGGCGACGCCGCCGAAGTGGCTGGTCGACGAACACCCCGAGATCCTCCAGGTCGAACCCGACGGGACGACCCGCGAGTTCGGAAGCCGCCGTCACTACTGCTTCAACTCCGACGTCTACCGCGAGGAGTCGGCGCGAATCGCCCGGGAGATGGCCGAGCGCTACGCCGACGTCGACGCGGTGGTCGGCTGGCAGACCGACAACGAGTACGGCTGTCACGAGACCGTCCGCTGCTACTGCGAGGACTGCGCGGGGGCGTTCCGCGAGTGGTGCCGCGAGCGGTACGGGGACGTCGAGTCGCTCAACGAGACGTGGGGGACGACGTTCTGGAGCCAGCAGCACGGCTCCTTTGCGGAACTCGACCCGCCGCGGCACACCGCCGCCGAGCACCACCCCTCGCGCCTGCTGGAGTACGCCCGCTTCGCGAACGAGAGCGTCGTCGAGTACAACCGACTGCAGGCCGACATCCTGCGCGACGCGAACGACGAGTGGTTCGTGACGCACAACTTTATGGGCCACTTCGACACGCTCGATTCCTTCAGCGTCGGCGACGCGCTCGACTTCGCCACCTGGGACTCCTATCCGACCGGCTTCGCGCAGGACCGGAACACCGAGGCGGTGACCGAGGACAGACTCCGAGCCGGCGATCCGGACCAGGTGAGCCTCAATCACGACCTCTACCGCGGCCCGAACGGTTTCTGGGTGATGGAGCAACAGCCCGGCGACGTCAACTGGCCGCCGCGCTGTCCGCAGCCCGGCGAGGGCGCGATGCGGCTGTGGGCGCACCAGGCCGTCGCCCACGGCGCGAACGTCGTCTCCTACTTCCGGTGGCGTCGCTGCCGGCAGGGGCAGGAGCAGTACCACGCGGGCCTGCGGAAGCACGACGGCTCGCCCGACCGCGGGTACGCGGACGCCGCCCGCGCGGCCGCGGAGTTCGAGGAACTCGGCGAACTCGACGGCGTCGACGCGCCCGTGGCGCTGTGTTTCTCCTACGAGGACCTGTGGGCGCTCGCAGAACAGCCGCACGCCCCCGAATTCGACTACTGGGGGCTCGTCGGCGCCTTCTACCGGGCGCTCCGCGCCCGCGGACTGTCGGTCGACGTGATCGACGTCTCGCCCGGTGCCGACATAGAGCTCGACGGCTACGACGCCGTCGTCGCGCCGACGCTCCACCTCGCCGAGGAGTCGCTCGCGAGTCGCTTCGAGGCGTACGTCGCCGACGGCGGTCACCTGCTCGTCGGTCCGCGAACCGGGTACAAGCGGCCTGGGAACCAACTACAGCCGGACCTCGCGCCCGGTCCGTTCGCGGACCTCGTCGGGGGGCGCGTCGACCAGCACGAGAGCCTCCCCGAGTCGGTTGAGACCCGCCTCACCTACCGCGGCGAGACGTACGACTTCCGGACCTGGGCCGAGTGGCTCGACCCCGACGACGCGACGGCGGTGGGGGCGTACACCGCCGGCGTCGCGGCCGACCGGTCCGCCGTTCTCGACCACTCCTTCGGTGACGGTACAGTCACGTACTGCGGCGTCTGGCCCGAGGCGGACCTCGCCGACGCGCTCGTCGTCGACCTCCTCGAACGGGCGGCCGTCCCCCACGCCGAGCGGTTCCCCGCCACCGTCCGCGTCACCGAACGCGACGACTACGTGTGGGTTCTCAACTTCGGCGGCGACCCCGTCGCGGTCGACGCGCCGGAGGACGCGAAATGGCGGGTCGGCGAGGCCTCCATCCCCGGGTTCGGCGTCGGCGTCGTCGACGCAGAATTGCCCGACGTGTCGATTCGATAGCGGCGGTTTCTCTCCTGTTTCACGGGACTGCGGCGGCGACGCTGTCGTTCTCACTCGCCGGGAACCGACCGCGTTCCTTATAGCCGTGCAAACCTGACACAATACATCCAGAATGCAACGACGGACCTTCCTCCAGGGGACGGCGGCCGCGGGCGTCGTCGGCACCGCGGGCTGTCTCGGCTTCGGGGACTCGAACCCCGACGTCGCACTCGCGGAACCGGACCGAGAGTACACGAGCGAGGAACTGCCCTACCCTGCCTGGGGTGAACGCGTCCCGGCGGTGACGCTTCCGGACCCGATCGGCGGCGGGGAGGTGTCGACCCGCTCGGTCGAGCGGCCGGCGCTCTACACGTTCTTCTACAGCCACTGTAACACGGTCTGCCCGGTCCTGATCCAGTCGATGCGCAACGTCCAGACGCACTCGATCGAGTCGGAGTACGCCGACGAAGTGGCGTTCTTCCCGGTGACCTTCGACCCCGAGCGCGACGACGCCGACCGCCTCGAAACCTACGCCGGCGAGATGAACGTCGCGCTCGACGCCGGCAACTGGCACTTCCTGCGTCCGGCGTCGGTCGAGCGCGCCAAGGCGACCGTCGAAGAGCAGTTCGGCGTCACCTTCGAGCGGACGCATCCCGACGAGATGGATATGTATATGTTCGCCCACTCGGCGATGACCTACCTCGTGAACGCCGACGGCTACGTCGAGCGGGCCTACCGGACTGACTCCCCGGACCCGGAACGGGTGATCGACGACCTCGAAACGGTCCGGAACGGGTAGTCGTCTCACCGCTCTGATCAATGAACCGACGACAACTCCTGACGGCGATCGGCGGGCTCGGACTCACGGGCGGGAGCGTCCTCGCCGTCCGCGGCGACCTCCCGGTCACGACGGGTGGGGACTCCTCGGGGCTTCCGCTCACGTTCGAGACGATCGACGCGCCAGGCTCGGAGGCGGGCGACGTTAGCGTTCCGCAGGCGGACAGGCCGACGTTCATCGACCTCTTCGCGACGTGGTGTGCGCCCTGTGAGGAACAGATGAACGTGCTCTCGACGCTCCACGAGGAGTACGGCGACCGCGTCCGGTTCGTCTCGATCACGAACCAACGCCTGGGCGGGACGTTCACGGAGCGGGATCTCCGGTCCTGGTGGCGACGCCACCACGGCGCGTGGACCGTCGGCACCGACCCCGACGGCGACCTGATGGCGGCGCTCGGGGCGGGCGGCATCCCGTATCACGCTATCGCCGACGCTTCCGGCTCGATCCGCTGGCAGAAGGCCGGCTTGACGCTTTCAGACACGCTCAGGACCGAACTGGACCGGGTGCTCGAGGAGTCGTGAGTTCCGCAGCCTTCCTCGGAACGGTCGCTTTCGCCGCCAGCGCGGGGCTCACGACGTTCTTCGCCCCCTGTGCGTTTCCGCTGCTCCCGGGGTACGTCGGCTTCTATCTCCAACAGGACAGTCGACCGCCGGCGCTCGTCGCCGGCCTCACGGCGGCGGCGGGCGCGATCCTCTCGCTCGGCGGGATCGCCGCGCTGGTGTTCGCCGTCGGACAGCGACTCACCTCGGTGCTCCCGCTTTTTGAGCCGGTCATCGGCGGCCTTCTCGTCGTCTTCGGACTGCTCGTGCTCTCGGGCCGCGCGTCGCCGACGGTCCCGCTTCCGAAGCGGCCGGAGTCGCTCCTCGGCTTCGGCGTCTTCGGTGCCGTTTATGCTCTCGCCGCCGCGGGCTGCGTCGTGCCGCTGTTCCTCGGCGTCGTCGCGCAGGCGTCCTCGCTCTCTCCGATGCGGGGGGCCACCGTCCTCGGAGCCTACGCCGCGACGGTCGCCGTCCCGTTACTCGGCGTGACGCTGCTCTCGGACGCGGGCGTCGACGCCTGGCGCTCGCTCGGCGGCTACTCGGGGCGACTGAAACAGGCCGCTGGCGTGATCCTCGTCGTCGCCGGCCTGGGACAGATCTACCTCTCCGTCGTCGTCCTCGACGTCCTCTGACCCGGGACGGAGTCTCCCTCCGGATCGAAATGGCTTCCCAGCCAGGAGACGTCTGTGTGGCCAATGACAGGCTCCGAAGATTCTCCGTCGCTCCCTCCGGAGACGCGACTCGGCCGCACCGCGCTCTCCGTGCACGACCTCGATGCGACGACCGAGTTCTATCGGACGGTCGTCGGCCTCGCGATTCTGGAGCGGAATGCCGACACCGCGACGCTCGGCGTCGACGGCACGCCGCTTCTCGTCCTGCGCCGCGACGCTGACGCCTCCCCCCG
Organism: Halobellus litoreus; assembly: GCF_024464595.1. Taxonomy (NCBI): domain Archaea; kingdom Methanobacteriati; phylum Methanobacteriota; class Halobacteria; order Halobacteriales; family Haloferacaceae; genus Halobellus; species Halobellus litoreus. Next base: position 222,650 of record NZ_JANHAW010000003.1, read on the forward strand.
CGGCCGCGACCAGGCCGGTCTGTTCCACAACGCGTTCCTGCTCCCATCCCGCGGGGCGCTCGGCGCGGCGCTGGAACGGATCAGGGAGCACTGGACGCTCGACGGTGCGTCCGACCACGACGTGAGCGAGGCGCTCTACCTCTCGGATCCTGAAGGCAACGGGGTCGAACTCTACCGCGATCGGCCGCCCGAAGAGTGGCCCCGGACCCCCGACGGTGGCGTGGCGATGGCGACGCGTCCGCTCGACCTCGACGGTGTCGCAGCCGAGTCCGGCGGCGGACCGAACGCGCCCGCGGGAACCTCTCTCGGACACGTCCATCTGGAGGTTACGTCGGTGCCGACCGCCCGCGAGTTCTACGTCGAGACGCTCGGATTCGACGTGCGGATGGACGCCGGTTCGGCGCTGTTCGTCGCTGCCGACGGGTACCACCACCATCTCGGACTCAACGCCTGGAACGGGCGGTCCTCCCCGGCGGGCGGTCGCGGCCTGGCATGGTTCGAGGTGCTCGTCCCCACGGAGGCGGCGCTGCGAGCGGTCGGGGAGCGTCTGAACGACGCCGGAGTCCCTGCCGACGAACGCGACGGCGGAATCGAGACGAGGGACCCGGACGGGATTCGGATCCGGATCCGTGCCGAATAGGCGCGGCCCCCGACCGATTCGGACCTCGACACTCCACGAATGGCGAACGAGCAGAAACGAGACGCGTCAGTCCCCGTTAGCGGGTGTCACGTCTGCGAGCCGTACGTCCAGGTTCGGTTCGACGCCGACGCGATGGCACAGGTCCCAGACTGTGGCCGCGTTGCTCGACACGACCGGGACGCCGAAATCGCGTTCCAGCGACGCCAGGGCGGGCATAGACCGATAGTTCGTACACGAGACGAACAACGCGTCGGCGTCCGGTGCGTCCGCGAGCACCGACCGACCCTGACGCTCTGCTTCGTCTGGGGTCAATGCCCCGATGGCGACGTTCTCGACGAGTCCGCGGCCGTCGAGCGCCACCACCTCGAACCCGTTGTCGGCCAGATACTCGCGTTCCAGTTCGTCCAGATCCGCCGCGTACGGCGTCGCGACGGCGACCCGCTCGACGTCGAGCGCGTGCAGCGCCCGGACGACCGAGAGCGCGGTCGCGACCGCCGGCGCGCCGGCGGCTTCGGAGAGCCGAGATTCCAGCCGCGAATCGAACCCCGACCCGTGCAGGAGGCTCCCGGTGGTACAGGCGTACGCGACGCCGTGGACCGAGGCGTGCGACAGCAGCGCTGCCGCCCGTTCGGCGCCGTCGGCCATCGCGTCGAGTTCGTCGGCCGTCACGTCCTCCAGCGGCATCCGCGCCGCGTGGATCGTGGCATCCGGGGGCAGCGCGCCGCGGAACTCCGGTTCGGCCGTCGTGTTCGAGGAGGGAACGACCAAGCCCAGTCGCGTCACTGGCCGTCCACCTTCCCGTCGCGGCGGTCGCCTTCTCTCGCGGCCGGGTCCCGATCGTCCGGGTCGCCGTGCCCGCCGCCGCCGGGCGTCCGGATGGAGACGGTCGTCCCCGCCTCCACGTCGATGGAGGCCTTCGCGGGCACCGCCTCGCCGTCGACGAGGTTCTCGCCGGTCGCACCGTCCTCGCCACCGTTCACGCCGGCGGGGGCCGTCCGCCGACGCTCGGTCAGAAGCGACACGGTCGCGTCGGTCTCGACGGTCACGGTCCGTTCGAGCCCCAGTCCGCCCCGATAGCGGCCGTCGCCGCCGCTGGACGGTCGGAGCGCGTACCGCTCCACGCGGAGCGGGTACTCGGTCTCCATCGCCTCGACGGGCGTGTTGAGGGTGTTGGTCATCCCGACCTGCACGCCGTCCATCCCGTCCCGCTCGGGGCGGGCACCGAACCCGCCGCCAATCGTCTCGTAGTAGGTGAACTCCCCGGTTCGGTCCCCGATGATGAGGTTGTTCATCGTCCCTTGCCCGCCGGCGGGGACCTCTTCCGGGACCGCCTCGGCCAACGCCGCCAGCGTGACGTCCGTGACCCGCTGGCTCGTCTCGACGTTGCCGCCGACGACCGCCGCCGGCGGTTCGGGGTTGAGAACCGACCCCGCCGGCGCCGACACCGAAACGGGCTCGTAACAGCCGTGGTTCGGCGGGATCTCCGGGTCGGTGATCGCGCGGACGACGAAGTAGACCGCGCTCTTGGCCACCGAGAGCGGCGCGTTCAGGTTCCCCGCTACCTGGTCGGCCGTCCCTGCGAAATCGACCTCGATCGACCTGCCGTCGACGGTGACGGCCGCGTTCACTGGGATGTCTTCGTCGGTGACGCCGTCGCCTTCGAGCACGTCCCGCGCTCGGTACGTCCCGTCGGGGATATCGGCGAGTTCGGCCTCGACGCGCTCGCGCGAGTAGTCGATGACGGCGTCGAACGCGTCGAGCAGCGTCTCGCCGTGTTCGTCCAGTAACTCTCCGATGCGCTGCTCTGCCCGGTCGTTGGCGGCGCGCTGCGCCCGGAGGTCCGCCTCGCGCTCGTCCGGCGTCCGGACGTTGGCGCGGATCAGCTCGTAGACCGACTCGTTCGGCTCGCCGCCGTCGACGAGCTTGACCGCCGGCAGGCGGAGCCCCTCCTCGTACACTTCCTGGGCCCCCGGCGGCATACTCCCGGGCGAACTGCCGCCGACGTCCGCGTGGTGCGCCCGCGTCACCGCGAAGCCGATCACCTCGTCGTCGGGCGCCACCGTCGAGACCAGCGTGATGTCGGGCAGGTGCGTCCCCCCGGCGAAGGGGTCGTTGACGATGAAGACGTCGCCCGGCTTCGGATCCTTTTCGAGGACGATGTCGACCGCGTCGGGCATCGCGCCGAGATGGACCGGGATGTGCTCGGCCTGGGCGATCATCCGTCCCGACGCGTCGAAGAGCGCGGTCGAGCAGTCCTGCCGCTCCTTGATGTTCGGGGAGTAGGCGCCGCGGATGAGCACGTGGCCCATCTCCGTGGCGACGCTCTCCAGTTGGTTCCGGAGGATTTCGAGCGTCACGGGGTCGATCTCCGTGTTCGTGCCGGACGCCTCGCTGCCGGAGTCCGATCCTTCTCCGTCGTCCGGCTCGACGGGCCCGCCCGTGGTCTCGCGTTCGTCGCTCATTCTCTCACCTCCGCGATCAGTGCCCCGTCGTCGCGCACTCGTACGTCCCAGTTCGGGGGGACGACGACCGTGCTCTCGTCGCCCTCGACGACCGCCGGCCCCTCGAACGTCCCGCCGGGTGCCAACCGCTCGCGTGCGTACACCGGCGTCTCGTGGAGCCCGTCGGCGAACGCCGCCTCGCGGGTCCCCGTCTGCGGATCCTCGCCGCCGACGTACTCGATCGACGGGGCGTTCCGGGGGACCGTGGTCGTCACGCGGCAGTTGACCAGTTCGACCGGTTCGTCCGCTCGGTAGCCGTACGCCGACTCGTGCGCAGCCGCGAACCGTTCGCCCGCCTCCTCGGCGTCGAACGGCCGGTCGACGTCCACGGTGAGCTCGAAGCTCTGTCCGGCGTATCTGAGGTCTGCGGAGTATCTCACGTCTGCCCGCTCCCGGTCGCTGACCTCCAGCAGTAGCTCCTCAGCCAGTTCGTCGTACAGCGCGTCGACTTCGTCGGGATCGACCGACGCGAGCGAGCGCTGGTACGTCCGCACCGCGTCGCGCTTCTCGTCGGCCGCGAGCAGCCCGTAGGCCGAAAGGACGCCGGAGGCCCGCGGGATCACTACCCGGTCGATGTCGAGGCCGTCGGCGATCGAGACCGCGTGCATCGGTCCCGCGCCGCCGAACGCGACGAGGCCGAACTTCCGCGGATCGTACCCCCGCTCGACGGTCACAGAGCGGATCGCTCTGGTCATGTTCGCGTTCGCGACGCGGTAGACGCCGCGGGCGGCCTCCTGGGGACCGTCCATCCCCGCCTCGTCGGCGAGGTCGGCGAGGACGTCGTAGGCGGCTTCGACGTCGAGCGACATCTCGCCACCGAGGCTGGTGCTCTCCCCGATGTAGCCGAGCACGAGGTTCGCGTCCGTCACCGTCGGCTCCGTGCCGCCTTTTCCGTAGCAGGCCGGACCGGGTTCGGCCCCGGCCGAGCGCGGTCCGATCCGGAGCGCGCCGCCGGCGTCGACCCAGGCGATCGACCCGCCGCCCGCGCCCACGGTCTCGATGTCGACCATCGGCGTCTTGATCGGCCGGTCGTTGATGACGCCCTCGGTCGTCCGCGCGGCCTCGCCGTCCCGGACGAGGCTCACGTCGCTCGAAGTCCCGCCCATGTCGAAGGTGACGAGCCCCGAGTGTTCGTCGCCGTCGCCGGCCGAGCGGTCGCCGTCGGCCGCCATCGCGCTCGCGCCCACGACGCCCGCAGCGGGCCCCGAGAGGACGGTCGAGACGGCGTTCCGTCTGACCGTGTCGGCGTCGGTGATCCCGCCGTTGGCCTGCATAATCCGGGGCTGGGGAACGCCACGCTCCCGCGCGCGGTCGGTGAGGTGGCTCACGTATCGGTCGATCGCCGGGCGGACGTACGCGTCGACGGCGGTCGTCGACGTCCGCTCGTACTCCCGGAACTCCGCGAGGACCTCGTGGGAGGCCGACACGGGCACGTCGAGTTCCTCCCGCAACACCGACGCCACGCGCTCCTCGTTCTCCGGATGCGCGTAGGCGTGCAGCAGCGAGACCGCGACGGCCTCGACGTCGGCGTCGCGGATCGACGCCGCTATGGCGCTGACCTCGTCGTCGTCGACGGGGCGTTCGATGCCCTCCGTCGTCGCGCGTTCCGCGACCTCGAACCGGCGGCGCCGCGGGATAAGCGGCGACGGTTTCTCGGCGTCGAGGTCGTACAGCGACGGCCGGTCCTGGCGACCGATCTCCAGGACGTCGCGGAAGCCGTCGGTCGTGACGAGGGCGGTCTTCGCGCCGTCCTCCTCGAGGAGCGCGTTGACGGAGACCGTCATCGCGTGTGAGAACTCGCTCAGGGTCTCGGGGTCGATTCCGGCCTCCTCGCAGGCCTTCTCGATGCCGGCCATCACGCCCTCGCTCTGGTCTTCGGTGCTCGGGACCTTCGCGGTCACGAGGTCCCCGTCGAGCGCCAGGGTCACGTCGGTGAACGTGCCGCCGACGTCGACGCCGATCCGCCTACCGGCCATCTACAACACCCCGGCCACGTCGAGGAGCGTCCGGACGCCGAGCCACACGACGATGATCGTCACGACCGCGCCGAGCGCGTTCGCGACCGGACCGTTCGTGTACTCGCCGAGCAGGTCGTCTTGGTTCATCGCGTAGATCAGGAATATCGCGACGATCGGAAGTAAGATTCCGTTGACGACCTGGGCGAACACGATGATCTCGACGGGACTGCCGCCGAGGAGGACCGAGAGGACGCCGACCCCGACGATCGTGCCCCAGATCGCCCGGAATCGCGTGCTCTTCATGTCCGAGTCCCAGCCGAGCGCGCCGGTGGTCGCCCAGGCGCCGGCCAGCGGCGCCGTCGTCGCGCTGGTGAACCCGGCCGCGAACAGCCCGATGCTGAAGAACAGTTCCGCGTAGGGACCCGCAAGTGGCCTGAGCTGCTCGGCCATCCGGCCGACGTCGCTGATCTGCGTCCCCGGCTCGAATGCCGCGGCCGCGGTGATCATGATCGTTATCGTGATCACGCCGCCGACGAGGATCGAGAGGATCGTGTCGGTCCGCGAGTGCCCGATGTCGTCGGGGCCGCTCCACCGCTCCTGGACGTTGCTCGCGTGCAGGAACAGGTTGTAGCCGACGATCGTCGTCCCGATGAGGCCCGTGATGAGATACAGCGATCCGGAGGGGACGCCCGGGACGAAGCCCGTCGCGATCGCGCCGAAGTCGGGGCCGATGAGGACCGCCGACGCCACGAACGAGAGCGCCATCACGACGACGAGGCCGACGAGCGCCCGCTCGATGAGTTTGTACCGACCGGTGTACAGCAGGGCCGCGGCCACGAGCCCCATCAGGATCCCCCACACCGTCGAATCGATGCCCGTGATCGTCGCGAGGCCCGCCGCGCCGCCGAGGATGTTCCCGGCCTCGTAGGCGGCGGTCCCGATCCCGATCGCGCCCACGACGAGGAAGATGCTCACGTACTCCACGGCCTGGCTGTCGAACCGCTCGCGGAGGGCCTCGCCGAGTCCCTCCCCGGAGACCAGTCCGAGTCGCGCGCTCATCTCCTGCAGGACGATCGTCGCGATGATCGAGAACGCGATCGTCCAGAGGAGCGCGTAGCCGAACTGTGCGCCCGTTACGCTCGCAGTCGTGACCGTCCCGGGGCCGATGAACGCCGCTGCGACCATCGCACCCGGACCGATGGATTTGAGTCGTTGAATGAGATTCATTGTCGATGGACTTGATATCCAGTGTCACGGTGCGAATAATCGGAAAAAAGCCTTGTTGAGAGGCCTGTGCAACCGAATCATCAGCAGTGTGAGCCACCGACGCGCAGTTCATCGATCGTGTGAACGCACGGCCGGCGGGTGGAAACGTGTGGCGGCTGTCACTTCTCACGCGCCGTGAACAGGACCTTCGAGACGCTCTCTTCGATCTCGACCTCGAACGGGAGGTCGGCGACGCTCCCGCGGATGAACCGGACCATGAACCACCGCAACTCCTCGGAGGGAAAGACGACGTGGTAGCTCCCTTCCTCCGCGCGACGGACTGTCAGAAACCCGCACAGCGAGAGCCACTCGAGGACGTCGCCGAGCGAGTCGAACCGCTCTGCGTACTCGGCGGCGTGGTACTGCGCCACCTGATCGATCGTCTCCAGGAACTCGTCGCTGCGCGTCGCGGGATCCGCTACCTGACTCAGGAACGCGTGCAACAGATCCACGTCCAAGAGCACGTGTTCCCCCGTCGAGAGCATCTCGTAGTAGGTCTGTAGATGGTCGCTGTCGCTCGCCTTCGCGGAGTCGAAGTTCGCCGCGTAGAACCCGATGGCCTCTCGAATCAGTTCGCTGCGGCTCCCGTCGGTCCGTTCGGTCAATCCTTCGAGCGCGCTCTTGGCGTCCTCGTCGAGCGACACCGTGACCCGGTCACCTGGCATAGTCCGTGTCGCCGCCGGACGGACTTATACTATGCTACGCGTCGTCGGGGCGCAATCGGGAGAGCCGCATCGCGTTCCCCGTCACGCCGACCGTCATCCCCGCGTCGCCGGCGAGGACGGCCAACCAGATGGGGACGTACCCGAACGGGACGCCGAGGGCGAGCAGCGCCTTGATCCCCAGGCTCGCCCAGATGTTCTGTCTGATCACGCCGTTGGCGTCGTTGGCGAGTTCGTAGAGGTACGGGAGCTTCGAGAGGTCGTCGGCCAGCAGCGCCACGTCGGCCGTTTCGAGCGCGGTATCCGTCCCCGCCGCGCCCATCGCGATCCCGACCGTCGCCGTGGCCAGCGCCGGGGCGTCGTTGATCCCGTCGCCGACCATCGCGACCCCGCCTGTGTCACCGTCTCCGCCGGCCTCCCCGGTGAGTTCGCGGATCGCGGCGACCTTCTCGTCGGGGAGCAACTCCGCGCGGTACTCGTCGACGCCGACCGTCTCGGCGATCGCGCGGGCGGTCCGCTCGTTGTCGCCGGTCAGCATCACGGTTCGGCCGACGCCCAGTTCCTTCAACCGCTCGACCGTCCGCCTGGCCTCGGGCCTGACCTCGTCGGCGACGGCGACGACCCCCTCCAGTTCGTCCGCGGTTCCGACGAGCACCACCGTCTTCCCCTCGGCCTGGAGCTCCGGGACCGTCTCTTCGAGGAGGTCGAGACAGTCGTTGCGCTCGCAGATGTCCCGGGCCGTCCGCGTCACGACGCCGCCGTCGGTCGTCGCGTGGACGTGCGAGAGATCGAACCCGAGTTCCTCGAACAGCGCCGGCTTGCCGGCCACGTGCGGCGTCCCGTCGAGCGTCGCGCGGACGCCTTTCCCGGTGAGGCTCTCGAACTCCTCGATCGACCCGGCCTCCTCGGAATCGACGCCGACTTCGCCCGCCGCCGCGACGATGGCCTCACCGATCGGGTGCTCGCTCCGCTGTTCGAGGCCGCGAGCGCAGCGGAGGACGTCCTCCTCGGTGTTGCCGTTGAGCGCGATCACGTCGGTCACGGCGAGTTCGCCGCTGGTGAGCGTCCCGGTCTTGTCGAAGGCGACGACGTCGACCGCGCCCATCGCCTCCAGGTGGCTCCCGCCCTTGATCAGCACCCCGTTCTTCGCGGCGCTCGTGATCCCCGAGACGACCGAGACGGGCGTCGAGATGACGAACGCGCACGGACACGCCAGCACCAGAAGCGTCAGTCCGTAGACGATGGCCGTGGGCCACGCGACGCCGAAGACGAACGGCGTCCCGAGCGTGACAAGCACCGCGAACGCGACGACGACGGGCGTGTAGTAGGCCGAGAACCGCTCGACGAACTGCTCGCGCTCGGTCTTCTTCGACTGAGCGTCCTCCACCATCTCGACGATCCGCGAGAGCGTGTTGTCCTCGGCGCCGCCCGTGACGCGGACTTCGAGGTATCCGCCCTCGTTGATCGTTCCCGCGTAGACCTCGTCGCCGACGGTCTTGTCGACGGGGACGCTCTCGCCGGTGATCGGGGCCTGGTTCACCGCGCTCTCGCCGTCGACGACCTCGCCGTCCATCGGCAGTTTCTCCCCCGGTCGGACCACGACGATCTCGCCCGGTTCCACCGCTTTCACGGGGACCGTCTCCTCGCCGCCGCCCCGCTTCACCGTCGCCTCGTTCGGCGAGAGGTCCATCAGTTCCCTGAGGGAGTCGCGGGCGCGGTCCATCGAGTACCGCTCCAGCAACTCGGCGACGCTGAAGAGGAACGCGAGCGTCGCCGCCTCGAAGTACAGCGCCTCGCCGAACGCGAGGCTCGCCGACAGCGCGCCGAGGATCGCCACCGACATCAGGAAGTCGATGTCGAGGTTCAGGTTTCGTGCCGAGTAGTACCCGTTTCGGAGTATCGCCTGCCCGCCGGTCGCGACGGCCAAGAGGAAGAGGAGGTCGGCTAGCAACAGTTCGTTCCCGACGAGGCTCCCGATCCGGACGTTCGCGCCGACGAGGAGGAACTCGAACCCCAGCCCCATCGCCACGAACACGCCGCTCGCCCACGTTTTGAGCGCTCGGCTGCTCGTCCAGATCGAATCGCGATCCGCACCGGAACCGTCCGCTTCGCCCTCCCCGCCCGTCGCCCCGGTGACCTCGTAGCCCGCGCGTTCGACGGCCGCGACGAGATCGGCCTCCGAGACGCGTTCCCCGTCGTAGGTGACGCTGACGCTCCCGGTCGTCGGTCTCGTCTGGTACGACGTCACCCCTTCGACGCGGTCGAGCGCGGTCTCGACTTTGCCCGCGCAGGACGCGCAGTCCATCTCGGGGACGTCGAACGTCACGCGTGCCGTCGTCCCCTCCTCGACGGAGTATCCTGCTTTCTCGACGCGCTCAGCGATATCGCCTTCGCTCGCGACGTCCGCGTCGTACGTGACGCTCAGCCGCCCGCTCGCGACCTGTGGATCGATCTCCTCGACGCCGTCGAGCGAGGAGACGCTCGACTCGACTTTCCCCGCGCAGGACGGGCAGTCCATATCCGGCACGCCGAACGTCGCCGTCTCCGCTCGGTCCTGTCGGTTCGGCGGGTCACCGTCCACGCGATCCGACTCGGGACGCCGATCCGACTCGTTCCGACTCGGTTCTGCCATTACTCGCCCGTAGCCGGTCGCCATTTATTAACTTCACTGCTATCGAACCGGCCTAAATTCGCATAAATTATTAACTATATCTGATTGAGTTGTTAAAATTCGGTATTCGGGTATCGTCGGTCCGATATGGGGACGTCCCTTAACGGAACTCGACCGCGGTTGCCGGGGTCTCCACCGATAGCCTGCCAGGCCGCGACGGCCGACAGTATGAATACCACGTAGTTCGACCAAGAACGTATCATCCGACTTGCTATGCGCACTGTCTCGTTCGACCGGGGCGGGGACGGAGACTCCGCGTCCGTTCGAGTGTCCGGTCCGCAACGATTCCCGCGTCTAAGCGTCACTGGCTGATGGAACGGCAGTCGCTGTACTTCACCGGCCCGTTCGAAACCGAGGTCAGGCCGACAGACGTCGAGACGAGCGAGGAGGAGGTGCTCGTCGAGACGCGCGTTTCGGGTATCAGCGCCGGAACCGAACTGCTCATCTACCGAGGGGAAGCCCCCACGGACCTGCCGGCCGACGAGACGTTCGAGACGATCGACGGCGACCTGTCGTTCCCGCTGCGGTACGGCTATGCTGCCGTGGGCGAGGTCGTCGACGTCGGCGACGCGGTCGACGACGAGTGGCTCGGACGGTCGGTGTTCGCGTTCGACCCCCACGAAACCCGCTTTTCGATCGCCCCGGAGAACCTCCTTCGGGTCCCGCAGGACGCGACGCCGGAGTCGATGACGCTGTTCCCGTCGGTCGAGACCGCGACGTCCCTCGTGCTCGACGGCCGGCCGCGGGTGGGCGAGGAGGTCGTCGTCTTCGGGGCGGGCGTGGTCGGTCTCTGCACCATCGGTATCCTCTCGTCATTTCCGCTGGACAGGCTGGTCGCGGTCGAACCCATCCCCGAGCGGCGGGAGCGCGCCCGGTCGATGGGAGCCGACGTCGCCGTCGCTCCCGATCGGTTGTCCGAATTCCTACCCGACGGGAGCGACGGCCGTCCCCCGAACGCGGCTCCCGGCGGCGTCGACCTCGCGTACGAACTGTCGGGCTGTCCGTCCGCGCTCGACGACGCCGTCGACGCGGTGGGCTACGACGGGCGCGTGATCGTCGGCTCGTGGTACGGCGAGAAGCCGGCCACGCTCGACCTCGGCGCGTCGTTTCACCGAGACCGCATCTCCGTCGAGTCGAGCCAGGTGAGCACGCTCGCGCCGGAGACCCGCGGTCGGTGGACGAAGCAGCGCCGGGCCGAGACGGCGCTCGATCGGCTCTGCGACCTCGACGTCTCCTCGCTCATCACCCACCGAGTCCCGTTCTCCGACGCGCCCGAGGCGTATCGCCTCCTCGACGACCGTCGAGACGGGGTGCTGCAGGTACTGCTCACGTACCCGTGATTCACCACACCCAGACAGCCGAGTCACGCCACGCCGAGAGAGACGATTTATCATAATCCAACCGAGACGATTCACTATGACACGGAGCGACACAGACGACGCCTACGAACTGACCGTCACGAGATCGTTCATCGCACAGCATTACCTGACCGTGCCCGACCCCGGTCCCGAGGGCGACGTGCACAGCCACCACTTCACGGTCGAACTCAGATTCTCGGGTCCGAGCCTCGGCGAGTACGGGTACCTGGTCGATATCGACGCCGTCGACGCGATCCTGGACGACCTCGAAGACCGCTACCGCGACGAACTGCTGAACGACCTCCCCGAGTTCGAGGGCCGCAACCCGAGTATCGAGCACTTCGCGCGACTGTTCGGCGACCGCGTCGCCGAGGCGCTGGCCGATCCCACGCCGACGGGGCTGACCGTCCGGATCTGGGAAGACGACGTCTCCTGGGCGAGCCACAGCCGTCGCCTGCACGGATGACAGTCTCCCGGGAAGATCGATGAATCACGCTCGACCCAGATACCTGGAGTCGAAGCGCTCGATCGACGACCGAGCGCTCTCGCGACGCGTCCGGGAACGGCTGTTGACCGAACTCCCACACGACCCGCAGATCGTCGAAGCGGGGTGCGGGACCGGCGTTACGGTCTCTCGGCTCCGCTCGTGGGGTATCGATTCGGGCCGGTACCGCGGTGTCGACACCGACGAGCGGATCGTCTCGTTCGCCCGCGACGTCCGGCCCAAAACCCTCCGTCGTCGGGGCTATCGCGTGAGCAACGCTGGGAGGGCTCACCGAGAAGAGATGGCGGCTCGATCCACCGACGGCGACGCCCTCGGGACCGACTTCGCGGTCGGGGACCTCGGCGTTCGCTTCGAGGTCGGAGACGCCCTGGAGGTCCTCGACGCCACCACCGGCCGCGACCTGGTCGTCGCCCAGGCGTTCGCCGACCTCGTTTCGCTTCCCCGGTTCGTCTCGGCGGTCGAGTCCGCCCTCCGGCCGGCCGGGCTTGCCTACCTCCCGATCACGTTCGACGGGGGGACCATCTTTCAGCCGGACCATCCGGCCGACGACGCGGTCGAGCGGGCCTACCACGCGGCGATCGACGCGCGGCCGGGACGGGACGTTCGCGCGGGTCGCCACCTCGTCGATCTGTGCCGCCGACGCGAGGGGACGCTCCTGACGGTCGGGAGTTCGGACTGGGTCGTCCGCCCGCGGGGTCGGCGGTACCCGGGCGACGAACGCTACTTCCTGTCTCGGATCCTCGGATTCGTCGAGGAGGCCGTCGGCTCCGCTTCCCAGTCGGTCGAGGACCTCGACTCGTGGCTCCGGACCCGTCGCCGGCAACTCGAACGGGGGGAACTCACCTACGTCGCCCACCAGTACGACCTGCTGTACCGCGCGCCACCCGGCTGACCCCCTCGGCCCCGGCTGCCGACCGATACGTTCTTTCCCCTACTTCGAGACGTTCCGGAGAGATGGCGTTGTTTGGACTGCTCCCCCACACGCCGGTCGTCGACGCCTTCGTGATACTCGTCACGACCGGGCTGATCTGGATCGGTAGCGGATGGCTCGAAGAGAGCGCGGAGGGGCTGGCCGCCCACTACGGGCTTCCCGCGGTGGTCCAGGGGTCGATCATCGTCGCGATCGGGTCGAGTTTTCCCGAACTCGCGAGCGTCGTGTTCGCGGCGCTCTCGGGCGTGTTCGACATCGGCGTGGGGGCCGTCGTCGGCTCCGCTATCTTCAACATCCTGGTGATCCCCTCGCTGTCGGGACTCGCCGCCGCGGAGTCGCTGGAGACGAACCGGACGCTGGTGTACAAGGAAGCGCAGTTCTACATGATCGCGGTCTCGGCGCTGATCATCACGTTCGCGTTCGCGGTCATCTACGTACCGGTCCCGGGCCAACCCCCGCTCGTCGGCCGGATCACGCGCCCCCTCGCGGTGGTGCCGCTGCTCCTGTACGGGCTCTACGTCTTCATCCAGTGGCAGGACGTCTCCGACTTCGGGCAGGCGGGCGTCGAGGACGCGAACATTCGGCGGCAGTGGCTGACGCTCGCCGCCGGACTCGCGCTGATCCTCGTCGCCGTCGAACAGCTCGTCGGCAGCGTCGAGTCGCTGTCGCAGACGTTCGGCGTCCCGGAATTGCTCGCCGGCGTGACGATCGTCGCCGCTGCGACGAGTCTCCCGGACCTGCTCGTGAGCGTTCGTTCGGCCCGCGATGGCAACAGCGTCACGAGCCTCGCCAACGTCCTCGGGTCGAACACGTTCGACCTCTTGGTCGCCATTCCGGCCGGCGTCCTCATCGCCGGGAGCGTGACGATTGACTTCGCGACAGCCGTCCCGATGTTCGCGATTCTCACGCTCGCGACGGTGGTCCTGTTCGCGATGATTCGAACGGACCTGCGGCTCACGACCGGCGAAGCGTACGGTCTGCTGGCGGGCTACCTCGTGTTCGTCCTGTGGCTCATCACCGAGACACTGGGCGTAACGACCGTCCTCCGGTGACGAACCGACAGCAGAAAGTATAGAATTCAGAAAGTAAATAAAATATATAGCACATACGACAAACAAATTTTCTGTGCTAACCCGATTAATCGGGTGTATGATTCTATTTGCTGGATACTTCTCTTAGATCGATTTATTTTTGAAGGAAATACAGATATATAAGTAAAATTATAGCACGTTCTCTCACTCTATATTTATACTATATAAAATATCCATTACCGTTAAGTGTTACCGCGTTCAGGGTTGTCACGGAGGTTCAAGATGTCAGGGGACGATACCTTATTCGTCCGAGAAGCGACCGGATTGGTCCGAGACTGGTCGTCGTACGATGCAGGAATATACGCGTTCCTGTCGGTAAACATCGTCACGTTGGGCTTCTACATCTGGACGTTCAACGCGTTCATTCCGCAGGGGAGCCCGATCCTGGCGACGCTGATCGCCGTCGTCGCGATCACGTTGCAGAACGTGGTGTACGCGACGCTGGTGGCGTCGATGCCCCGCGTCGGCGGCGACTACGTCTGGCAGAGTCGGCTGTTGAGCGGCTTCTGGGGGTTCTTCCTCTCGTGGCCCGGGTGGGTGTTCATCCTCTGGCTCTGGGTCCCGATCTACGGGTCGATCCTGTCGTGGCTCGTGTTGGGACCGGTTTCGGCCCTGTTCGGATTCGTCGAACTGGCGAACTTCTGGAACTCGAGTCTGGGGCTTTTCGCCTCCTCGATGATCGTCGTCGCCTTCGTGTTCATCTACGTCAGCCTCGGGATGAAGTGGTACGCGAGAATCCAGCAGGCACTGTTCTACGTCGGCGTCGTCGGGTTGCTCCTCTTCGTCGGGGGACTGCTCACGACGAACCCCTCGCAGTTCCAGTCGGCTTTCGACTCCCAGATGGCCGCGTGGGGGATGGGTCAGACCTACAACGGTATCATCGAGGGAACGTCGGTGAGCTTCGCCTCGGCCTGGAACCTCAACTGGGGCGCGTCGTACAAGCTGTTCCCGATGCTGTTGTTCTGGATTATGTGGACGGTCTGGGGGTCGACGCTGTTCGGTGAGGTCCGGGAAGCGGGCGAGTTCAAGAAGATGTTCGGCGTCTTCGAGGGCGCGCTGCTCGCCGCCGCGGGGCTGGCGATCGTCCTGTGGCCGCTCTTCGACTCCGCGATCGGATACACGTTCTACCAGGCGCTGAACTACAACTACTTCGTCGGCGCGGGCGCGCAGCAGTGGCTCTCCTCGCCGACGACGCTGGCCGCCATCGCGATGGGGAACGGCGTCCTCGCGAAGCTTATGGCGATCCTGATGGCCGGGTGGTTCTTCGCCTGGTCGGGGACGGTCTTCCTCTCTTCGACGCGGGTCATCTTCGCGACGGCGTTCGACCGGACGATCCCCGAGGTCTTCTCGGAGGTCAAGGGACGGTACAACACCCCGATATACGCCATCCTGCTGATGGCGATTCCGGCCGCGATCCTCACGGTGATTTACTTCTTCGCGCCCGGCTTCCAGACGCTGACCTTGGCGGCCACGTTCGCGATCGCCGTCACGTTCCTCGGCTCGACGATCGCGTGTATGCTGTTCCCGTGGCGGCGTCCGGAACTGTTCTCGAAGAACCCCGTCTCGAAGTACGAAATCGCCGGCGTCCCGGTGGTCTCGATCGTCGCGGGCGTGTACGTGTTGATCCTCCTGTCGGTGTTCTACCTCTGGGCGACCGAGAGCGTCTACGGCCTCAACAATATGCGTTCGATGGGGTTCCTCGGCGTGCTGTACCTCCTCTCGGCGATCATCTACCTCGGAATGAAGTCCTACCGCGCTCAGGAGGGCGTCGACCTCGACAATCTCCACTCGGAGATCCCCAAAGACTGATCGCGTCGACGACGCGACGTCGCCGCGTTTCGGTTTGTTTTTTGTTTTGACCCCACCTCGGTCCGACGGTCGACGAACAGTCGTCGACGCCGTCGCCGAACGACCGTCACCCGAGTTCCGGCCGTTTGTACCACTGCTTGTGCTCGCCGACGACCGATCTGAGCTTCCACTTGAGGCTCTTCGAGTGATCGTCGATCTCGCTTCGGAGGTCGTCGATACGCCCGAGAACCTCGGTCTCGTCGATCGGGAGATCGTTCCCGTCGACGTACTCGCGGACCCTGTCGAGACTGAACGTCACCGTCCGCCACAGCCCCCAATCCTCGGCGCAGAGGCCGGCGACGTACGCCGAATCGATCGTTTCGGTGTCGTCGCCTCCGGCCTCCACCGGGTGATCGCTGAGCATCGCGAGGATGTCGCGAACGTCGCGGTCGCTGACCTCGACGATCTGGAGCTTCGACAGCAGGAGATCCTCGATGGGGACCGTCGGGTGATCGATGTCGATCCGGTCGCGAAGCCCCCAGGCGTGACAGAAGTCGAACCGGTCGATGATGTAGTCGGCCTTGCGTTCGTTCACCGGATCGAAGAACTCCAGTCGGAACCGACGCATCGTGTTGAACCGCTCGTTCGCCTCGTAGCCGAGGTCGATCATCAGTTCGGTCATCTCCTGTTCCTCCTCGCGCCGCCCGACGAAGTCCACGTCGCGATACCCTCGCTTGAACGGCTCTCGACGGGCCGTCTCGGCGTGGCGGTTGATTGCGGTCCCCCCGATCAGCCGGACTGTCAGGTCCCGTTCGTCGGCCCGATTGACCACTCGCTCGGCCTCCTCGATCGGATCGGATCGCGGCTGGCTCTGGCTCACGGCGGTAGCACCTTGCTACCGTGTAGCACTCCGTGACGATAATTAAATTTACCCCCGCACGAGGCCAACGACGTCGACCTCCGGTTTGAGGTCGATGACCGCCCCTTGCAGCGATCCTTCCGAATAGACGCTCCCGGGATTGATCGCGGTCGTCTCGCCGATCTCCGTCTGTCCGCGGGACTCGTGAATGTGTCCGTGCAGCGACAGCGGCGGCTGGTAGTCCTCGATGATCTCTCGCACCGCTTCGCTCCCCACGGGTTCCGTCGACTGCGCGCCGAACTTCGGTCGGAGGTCCTCGTCCAACTCCGGCGCTTCGTCGAGCCCCGAATCGTACGGCGGTTCGTGGAAGTTGAAAATCGCGCGGTCGTAGTCGTCGACAGACCCGACGACGGCCTCGAGGCGCTCTCTGAGTTCCGCCTCGGTCTCCTCGCGGTCGGTGTCCCACGGCGTCGGATGCGTCCACCCCGAACTGGCCATCTGATACCCCTGGCCGATGTCGACGACCTCGCCCTCGACGAGGCGGACGAGATCGGACGACTCCCACACCTCGTCTATCTCGAAGGGGTCGTCGTTCCCGGGACTGGCGTAGACCGGCGTGTCGTCGAGTCGCTCCTCGCCGAACTCGATCCACTCCTCGATTCGGGACTTCATCTCCGCGATGAAAATCTCGTCCTGACGGTCGTCGGCGTCGTCGGCCTCCTGTAACCGCTCGTACTCCGCCTGCTCCATTACGTAGGGGTAATAGCCCGTGTTTTCGAGCGACTCCAGGAGGTCGTCGAGTTCGTCCCCGTCGGTGATCGTGTGCTCGTCGCCCTGTCGAGTGTACGTGTACTGCTCTCCTTCGTCGACGATGGGAAAAATCGCCTTGCCGGTGGTGTCGCCGCCGAGAATCAGCACGTCGGCCTCGTAGAAGTCCGCACTGTTGATGAACTTCCGCCAACAGGCCGTCGATCCGTGGATATCCGTCGCGAAGAATATCCGCGTCACCCCCGACTCCTTGTCCATCCCGGCGCTCTCTCTGGAGGCGTTCTCCTGATTGAGCTTCCGCTTTAGCGTGTCGATAACTCCCATGGTTCTCCCTCTCAACAAATCCGTTTGTTTCCAAAAAAGGTTTGGCACGCTCCGGAACAGGGGGTTCGGTCCCGGACTCTTCGAGCGGCCTTATTTCGCCATCAGCCCCGCATCGACGGCCACTGCGGTTCCGGTGACGTACCGGGCGGCGTCGCTCGACAGCCACAGGTAGGCCTCGGTCACGTCCTGGGACTCGACTGGTCCCTCGTCTATCACGTTCCAACTGCCGGTGTATTCGTTGAGTTCGGCGATGGCTTCCTGTCCGTATTTCTCCGTCAGACCTCGGGTCATCGGCGAATCGATACCCGTCGGCGACACGCAGTTGACGTTGATGTCGTACTGGCCAAGTTCGATGGCAAACGACTTCGTCAAGCCCACGACGCCGTGTTTTGCGGCCGTGTAGTGCCCACCGCGGTAGCTCGCACCGTGACCGGCGGTCGAGGCGGTGCTGACGATTTTCCCGCCCTCACCGCGCTCGATCATGTGCTGGGCGACGTGTTTCGAGCAGAGCCAGACCCCTTTGAGATCCGTGTCGAGCATCTCGTCCCACTGCTGTTCGCTCATCTCGTGGAGGTATTCCAGGTTCCAGATGCCGGCGTTGTTCGCGAGCACGTCGATCCGGCCGAACTCCTCGACCGCCCGCTCGACGGCGGCCTGCACCTGTGCCTCGTCGCGAACGTCCATCTCGAGGGGCAGTGCCTCCTGTCCTTCGCGTTCGATCAGTTCGGCCGTTTCTTCGAGGTCCGCCGTCGTTCCGAGCGGGTAGTCGGCGGTCGCCAGGGAATCACAGATGTCCGTTACCACGACGTCCGCGCCGTGTTCCGCGTAGGCGACCGCGTGCGATCGCCCCTGGCCGCGAGCAGCGCCCGTGACGAACGCTACCTGACCGCTGAAGTCGTACTCCGGGATGTTCTCTCCTGAGGTCATAGGTTCGGGTTCTCCGATGGATCGTCGAGGTTGACGTAGACCGTCTTCGTCTGTCGGTAGTGTTCGATCGCTTCTTCTCCGAGGTCGCGGCCGATGCCGGACTGCTTGAACCCGCCGTAGGGCCCCTCTGGACGGATCGGCCCGTAGGCGTTGACGTAGACGATTCCGGCCTCCAGATCGGCCGCCGCCCCGTGTGCCAGATCTGTGGACTCCGTCGCGATGCCGGCAGCGAGACCGTAGTCGGTGTCGTTCGCCAGCGCGATGGCCTCCTCGTACGTCTCGAACGACTGAATCGTCTGCACCGGCCCGAAGATCTCGTCGCGGGCGATCCGCATCTCGTTGTCGACGCCCGTGAACGCGGTGGGTTCGACGTAGTGCCCGTCCGCGAGCGCCGGGTCGTCGGGAACGCCGCCGCCGACTGCGAGGGTCGCGCCCTCGGACTTCCCCACATCGATGTACTCCCGGACGGTCTCGAACTGCTCGCCGTTCGTGAGTGGGCCCATCGTCGTGGCCTCGTCGAGCGGATCGCCGAGTACGTACGATTCGGCTCTCTCGACGAACCGATCGACGAACTCGTCGTGGACGTCCTCGTGGACGAGCACGCGCGACAGCGCGTCGCAGATTTCGCCCGCGCTGTAGTAGACGCCGTCGGCCGCGGCGTCGACGGCGGTGTCGAGGTCCGCGTCGGGGAAGACGACGAGCGGTGACTTGCCTCCGAGTTCGAGCGTCACGGGAGCGATACGGGCGGCGGCAGCCCGCATTACGCCTTTGCCGACGGCCTCGCTCCCCGTGAACGACACTTTCCGCACGTCGTCGTGTTCGACCAGTTCCGAACCGACCGTCGAACCCCGTCCCGTGAGCACGTTCACGACGCCGTCCGGAAAGATCCCTTTCGAGAGTTGGACCATCCGAAGGGTGCTCAGCGGCGCGTGCGCGGACGGCTTGAGCACGGCGCAGTTGCCGGCGGCGAGCGCCGGCCCGAGTTTCCAGGCGGTCGCCCACGCCGGGAAGTTCCACGGCGTCACCTGCCCGACGACGCCGTACGGTTCCGAGCGCGTGTAGAGATGCAGTTCACTCCCAGTAGGAATCTGCTCGCCCGTCTGCGCCCGCGTGACCGAAGCGTAGTATCGAAGGGTCCCGATCGCGCCCTCGACCTCCCCGCGCGCCTCCTGCAGCGTCTTCCCCGTGTCGAGTGACTCCAACCGCGTCAGTTCGTCGACCCGGTCTTCGAGCGCGTCGACCCACTCCGAGAGGCGTTTCGAGCGCGTTTCCGGCGTCGCCTCGCTCCACGTGCGGTCGTAGGCGTCCCACGCGGTCTCGACGGCGCGGTCGACCGCGTCCGCGTCACAGGCCGGCACCGCCACGATCGGTTCGTCGATCGCCGGGTCGGTGGTCGCGACGGTCGTGCCGGCCGTCTCGGTCTCGCCGTCGATCCAGGGTCCGACCTCGACCGTCAGAAGCGCCTCGGTGTGTGCGCTGCGGTGTCGCTCCCGAATCGCGTCTTGGGTTTCGTTTCGGGACATCGCTCACGCAAACTCGCTGACGACGGGGATACCGACCGTCTGGTAGTCGGTCATCGCTTCGAGTTCCTCGCTGACTCCGTCCAGGCCGATCTCGTCGGTGATCACCGCACCCGGGTCTAACTTTCCGTGTTCCACCATTCGGAACATCTCGCCGTATTTCGACGGCGGGAGACCGCTCGACCCGTTGATCTCGATCTCGTTCATGACGATCGTGTCGGTCGGCAGGGGATTGTAGCCGTGTTGCTCCTTCGTCGTGAGCCCGATCTGCACGTGGCGTCCGCGGGTCCGCAGGGAATTTATGGCGTTCTTACACGTTTCCTCGATCCCGAGGGCGTCCAGCGAGACGTGCGCCCCGCCGTCTGTGATGTCTTGCACTTCGTTCACCGGGTCGTCGACGTCCGCTCCGTCGACTGTCGCAATCGCGCCGAGCTCCTCGGCCAGGTCCAGTTTCTCCTCCATCAAGTCGACCCCGATCACGTTGGCGCCCAGCGCATCGGCGATCTGGACGGCAGAGAGCCCGATGCCGCCGAGTCCGTAGACGACGACGTACTCGCCGCGGCTGACGTCCGCCTGGTGCGCCATCCCGCGGTAGGCGGTCATATACCGACAGCCCATTCCGGCGACTTCGACTTGATCGACTCCGTCGGGAAGGGGGACGGCGTTGATGTCCGCGTGCGGAATGGGGACTTCCTCGGCGAACGCGCCGGGTGCGCCCTCCTGGAAGCCCAGACCGAGGTGGTTCTCACAGAGGTTCTCGTAGCCCACGCGGCACTCGTGGCAGTGCCCGCAGGCGAAATTGAACGGAATTGCCACCTCGTCGCCTTCGCTGACCGATTCGACCTCCTCGCCGACTTCGATGACGGTTCCGGACGGTTCGTGGCCCAGGATGTGTCCCCGTGGCGGCTTGTAGTCGAACCACTCCCAGTTACCGACCCACCCGTGCCAGTCACTTCGGCAGACGCCACAGGCGTCGACACGTGCGACGACGCCGTCGGGATCCGGCGTCGGTCGCTCGACGTCCCTGATGGCCAACGGCTCTTCATACTCTTCGAGTACTGCTGCTCGCATACGGATTGAGGTGTGTGACCTCCTGACAAAAAACTTCCCCTGGACCTGACCGATTCGCGCTAACCGCCGCGTAGCTGCTCCGAAGATTCCAAAAGACGCCACCTTCGAGTCGCTCTCGGGCGAGATGACCACCGACGTGGGCGTTCACACCGGGGGCAGAATGGATTCCAGTTCGGATTCGAGCGAGTCGACGACGGCCGAGAGGGAGCGCGGGATTTCCGTGTCGAGCACCGATCCGTCGATGCGATACGTCGGTCCCGACACGCTGAGCGCGCCCAGTGCGGATCCGTCGACGCCGGTCACCACCATACCGACGCTCCGGAGTCCTTCGGTGTAGTACCTGTCACCGATGGCGTATCCCCGCTCGGAGATCCGGTCGAGTTCGTCGAACAGTTCCTCCCGCGACGTGATGGTGTGGTCCGTGAGCGCGGGGAGTCTGTGTTCGTCGATGATCGAATCGACGCGCTCTCTGGGGTAGGACGACAGGATCGCGAGGCCCGACCCGGTCGCGTGCATCGGATAGTACGTTCCGATGTTCGCTCGGTAGCGTTTCGTGCCGTCGTCGCTTCCGTACTTGGCCCACTTGTGGTACGATTCGACGATGGTAATGACTCGGCCGTGGTCGTCGACCACGAAATCGCATTCCTCTTCGGTGCGTTCTGAGAGTTCCTCGACGGCCGATTTGACGGCCGAGAACCACGACCACTGCTCCCGAGCGTACTCGCCGAGGTTCAAGAACCGGTAGCCGATGTAGTACCGCTCGCCGACCTTCCGGAGGTATCCCGCCCGCTCGAGAGTCGTGAGGTGTTTGTGTGCAGTACTTTTTGCGATGTCGTGGGCCTCGACGATCTCGTTCGTCCGCGCGCCGCCACGATCTCGTATCGTGGAGACGATTTCTAGTGAGGTTTGCGTGGTCTTTACAATCGTTTCATTGTCAGACATTAATTATCAAACTATAGCACGGTGGTATAAAGATTTCGTATATTCGAATTAGTCGGGCTCGTATGCTGATACCGTCGCTCGGCTGATTTGGATTATGCCCCGAGCAGTCACTGATACAGATCCGAAAGTGGGCAAATAGGACCGATTTAGCGGTGGTCTTACGCGAATCTGGCGGCCGGCCAGGTGACCCGCTACAGCTCCGTGCGCCTTTCCAAAATTATAAAATGTGAAATAACACGAGCAAACCGGCTGGCCGGACCTGCGATATTCCCGAACCTCCTGTCTGGAACTATTCAGAATTGTATTATATATCTTATTATCATTATATTTTCGGTTACACGCTGTCTACGAGTTGAGTTCGGTTTAATCGAACTGGGATGATACAAGTAACAAACGTACATATGTTAGAAACCGCTAGCGCCCGCTGAGAGAAGTCAGCGATATTCACCGGTGGGTCTCGGGGGGATTGTTCTTTTTATAACTCCGCTGCGGAAACAGAACTCTGTTCGCCGGCGTCCCGGAGTGGTTTATATCGCTCCGAATATATAGTATACCATAGATAAATTATATTATTGTACAAATAATATTATGAATATCCGTCTCTTGATCAGGCCACCTGTTTTTTCCGCAGGGATCGGCCGATTTGACGGGAGTCGAACCCACGAGATACCGCTCTCGAACAGATTCAGTCGGTAACAGCTATTCATCTCCTTCGATATATTTATCAGATATCTCGTGAACGTCCGTCGCGATCGTCGGGACGAATAGTATCACCAGCCCCCGGGAAGTTCGTCGGAATTGTCTCTGAGTAGTTCTACGACCGGTCGTACATCGTCGAAGGACGGCCCCCGAGCGATCGCGTTCGCCTCTTCGTCCCAGTCGATCACGTCTCGCTCTTCCAACTGGGGCAGGTGGTTGTGTCGGAGTTCGACTGCGAGTCGTTCGATCGCGTCATCGGTTCCGGACTCCCGATTCCCTTCCCCCAGAGTGGTTTCTGCGAGGCGTTCGAGCATCGCTTCCACACGGTATTGGTCGTCTGGGTCGCATTCACAGAGCGTCAGCAGGACACGGTACCGGTTCTCGTCTGCGAGCAGTCTGAGGGCCTGTTCGGTCGACAATCGATCGCCGCTTCGGGTCGGACTCATCGCACTATCCCGGCGGAAATTGGACTGGAATGGACCACGCCACGGCCAGCTCGCAGCGGCCTCTCGCTTCGAGGCCCGCGGGTTCGGTTGAGTGACATACTATCTGATAGACATTTTTCACACATTGGTATTAGTAACAGCCCTTTACTCGGCTCTTTTCGACCGCCCCGTGTCGATAGCGGGGATATAACGAGCGTATGGACTCGGTGTGGGTTTGGACGCACTGCCGGCGAAGCGCGGACTACGAAGCAAAGTGGTCATAGTTGATCACGACTCCTCCCGGGCAGTGCTCGCTACCAACGGGACTGTCCGGCTCAGTGGATTGAATTGGTCGGGAGGTACTTCGTATGCCTCCGTATGTACACCGAACCGGCTGTAGGAACGCGGTAGCAGATCGGCTTCAGTGACCGAAACAACAAAATATCAGCCTACGCTACAGAAAACGAATAATGCACAAATATTACTTCACTGCAAATATCCGATCGTCGGGTCGTCGTCCGGCGACTCAACGACCGCACGGTGTCTCGGAATGAGTGGTGAAGTTGAACAGACTATGTACCGTACGACTGGGCGGACGTTACCCCGTCCGTCGCCGTCGTTGCGGCCCTCGGCCGAGTTACCGGGCGGGAACCAACCGATCTCCCGCGGTTGAACGAGCCGGTCGACCCCGACGCGCTCGACGCGCTATCCTCGAATCTGACGTTCGACCAGGGATCCGTGACGGTGTCGTTCGCCTCCGCCGACCGTTTGGTGACCGTCACGGGCGACGGCACAGTTGTGGTGAGCTGCGATTCTGAAACGTTCAGACCTGATCAGTACGGGGTCAACTCGAGGCTCGTTTGGATCGGCCGATAAAAATAGCGCCCGTCGATCCGACGGATCGTGTATGGTTGTAGAGGGGGTGGGTGGGGGGGACGTCGGATGTCGGGGCACAAGGAACGTGCGTCGCCATCCCCTTGGTTAGCATCTCGTTATCGCCCGTTTCGGACGAATTATATCCCCGTGTTACCCGTCAGGCGACAATCAGTCCCGGTAATCCGTCCGTCTGTTCGGGTTTTCCAGCCTTATCGCTCGATAGCTCCTGTATAACCAAGAGTGCATTGTGATATCGAGAGACGTATGTCAGACCGAACCGCTTCGACTTCGACGACTCGACAGTGTACACGGTGTGGATCGGCGGTCAGCAAACAGTTCATCCGCGTGTTCGGCGTCGACAATACGGTTCACGGGTGCCTCAACTGCCTCACTCGAACGCAGTTGGCCGTCGGTGAGGCGGCGACGCGTGGTGACCGAAGCGACGAGACGCACGATCAAAAGATCCGGTGGCCGACCAGTGACTTGCCGTAGGAAACGAGACCCGCCTCGCCTGCACGACGCGCGGCGGATAGCGTCGCTGCGCCTCTTTCCGATGGAGCCCTCGCGTTCGAGTCAGTGGCCAGGAACCGGTTTCGAACGCCACTATCGGTACGCGACAGTACGGCGGCGTGCCGTCCTGGGGATTCTTCTGATGCGGTTCGACACCACGCTATCGACGACTCGCGCTCTTCGTTTGCTGACTTCCGGACCTTACCGGCGAGGGGTATCCAGAGCCGACGCGGATGAGATGGGCGCAGAGCTCCTGCCGACACTCTGAGACCGGAAGGCGCCGCCCGTCGGTCGACCCGTTCGACCTCTCGAAACCAACCTGTTCTGGTGCGAACGTCCCACTGTGAACCGAGCGTGCCCCGATCGAGACTGGAATCGCCACCCGATGTCGCCAGCCGGCGGCTTTCAGGTCGGGGAAACGCACTCGGGGACGTGCGCGGAGGACGGCTCGACCTGACCGTCGGCCAGGGCTACGGCGTCAGCGACGTCCACTGGTTCGAACACCTGTCGTCCGAGAGTCCCGTGGAAGAAGCGCCCGCCAGCCGATGGTTCGACTGTTAGCTCGATCGTCTCTGAGAGCAACCCCGTCGATGTCGGCGACTTCACTCGTACTGATTCGAAGAATTCGGGGGGAGGCCCCCGAAATTCGGGGTCGAAGATCCAAACGCAGAGACCGTACCGCAACTGCGGCGGGATGTCCGGGGTCAAGGGACGCTCGCAGACAGCCGCGGTACGCTTGCAGTTTCGGCGATCCCGATATTTACTATAAATCATCTAAATCCGATAAGGAGAACTTATTCTTTCCCGTAATTAGGCCACTACACGCCGGTATGCGACGACGTTTACTCTCCTCCTCTCGGCTGCGTTCGGACGCGGGCGACGCGGAATGACGACTGAACCGATCGCTGACACGACTGTGAGAGCAGGATCGACACTGTTTATACCGCCCGGTCGGTACGCCCGACAAGCACTCAGTATGAACTCGTCACAAGTGACACCTTCGGGCACGGTCGCGAATGCTGACTCCTCGATCATTTACCGATCTCGGCGAGAACCCGACGCGTCGGCCACCGTCTCCGTAATCAGAGCGGTCGCCGAAGTCGAAGACGTGACGCCGGGCGATTTACCGGTCTTAGGCGACGTAATCGATCCAGAGGCGCTCGACGGCGTGTTCGAGGGAGGTCAGCGCGTCGGGCGGTCGAACGCGCGGCTATCGTTCGACTACTGTGGGTACACCGTCACCGTCACCGAGGACGTCGTGACGCTCAGCGTTCGATAACCAAGTCTCGGGGAGCTTCCTAACGGGAGCGGTGGGGACTCTATATCGTGCCTTCTGAGGCGGTTATCACGCCAATTACGGATCGAAATCGACCGTTTTTCCGACAGGAGCGATCGACTATTTTTGTCAGCCAGTAGGAATCACTTAACGAACAATCGGCTATTATGGTTCTTTTGACCGTCCGTCGACTTTCTCCAAGGCTATTCATTACAATACTTTAATCCGGTGTCAGGCCGGATATGCATAGCTCCGGCCAGAGAACACACGCGTTGCTCCGGACGATTGATGCCCTCGGTGGGACTGTTCCGCCTCGTTCGACGCTGGTTGCGTCTCACGTATGACTTCGATCGATCAAGCGGTGGTACTCGCTGCGGGCGAAGGTCGTCGGATCCGTCCGCTGACTCGGTATCAACCCAAACCGATGCTTCGAATCGCCGGTCGTCCGATACTCGAATACCCCCTGGACGCGCTCGCAGACAACGACGTCGAGTCCGTCGTCCTCGTGGTCGGCCACGCGAAAAACCGGATTCAAAACCACTTCGAGAGTAGCTATCGGGACCTCGAAATCACGTACGTCACGCAATCGACGCAGTTGGGAAGCGGTCACGCGCTCCAGACCGCCGAGGAGTACACCGACGAGGAGTTCCTCGTCGTCAACGGCGACAACGTCATCGACGCGGCGATGGTACGGGAAACCGTCGATCGATACGTCGATTCCGCCGCCGCCGCGTGTCTCGCCGTCGCGGCCTCGAAGCGGACGGCGGAGTACGGGACGGTCGGGATCCGCGACGGCGTCGTCGAGCGGATCGACGAGGACGGGCACGGCGGATCCGCCCGCGTGAATACGGGCGTGTACGCGTTCGATCGGCAGATATTCCACGCCCTCGACCGCACTGACTTCGAGGACGGCGAACGCCCGCTCACCGGTGCGATCGACGAGCTCGCGGGCGACGTCGTCGCGGCGACGCCCAACGGCGTCTGGTTCGATCCGTCGTACCCGTGGGATCTCCTGTCGACGAACCGGACGCTGATTTACTCGCACTCCGAGCTCGTCGCGGCCGACTCTCCCGTCGACGAGTCCGCCAGGGTGCACGATTCGGCGGTCGTCGGCGAGAACGTGCTCATCGGTCCGGACTGCAAGGTGTCCGCCGGTGCGGTCGTCAGTGACGGGACGTGCCTCCACGCGAGTACGATCGTCGGGGAGAACACGGTCCTGGAAGGGTCCATCGTCGGGCCCGATTCGCGCGTCGGGTCCAACGCCGTCCTCCGGGACACGATCGTCGGCGGCGGCGCGACGATCGGCGACGGCACGGTCTCGCCGGGGCGATCCGCGACGCTCGTCGTCGACGGCACCGAGTACGTCGATCGACGGCTCGGCGGGGTGGTCGCCGACCGCGCGACGGTCGGATCGAACGTCACGGTCAGGCCCGGGTGTCGAATCGGACCGCGAGGGATGATCGCTTCCGGAGTCGATCTCAGAAACGACGTTTCCGAGGGCGCGGAGGTGCTGGGATAATGTGCGGTATCACCGCCCGGGTCGGGCGCGGCGACGCGGTCGAGGAACTGGTTTCGGGACTCCGTAACCTCGAGTACAGAGGATATGACTCCGCCGGCATCGCCACCGCAAACGCCGACGGCCTCGACGTCGTCAAGCGGGAAGGCGAGATCGACGCTCTGTGCGACGCGGTCGAGACGGCTTCGATTCACGGGACGATCGGCATCGGTCACACGCGTTGGTCGACCCACGGTCCGCCGACTGACGCGAACGCGCACCCACACACCGACTGTCGGAACCAGGTCGCAGTCGTTCACAACGGCATCATCGACAACTACGCCGAGCTCAAATCGGAGCTCTCGACGCACGAGTTCACGAGCGAGACGGACACCGAGGTCGTCCCGCACCTCATCGAGGAGTTCCTCTCGGCCGGCTATTCGCCTGAGCAGGCGTTCAGACGAACGATCGATCGGATCTCCGGAAGCTACGCGATCGCCGCCGTGTTCGAGGGCAGCGACACGGTGTTCGGCACTCGGAGCGGCTCGCCGCTGGTGCTCGGTCGGTCAGCCGACAGCTACTACCTGGCCAGCGACGTGCCGGCTTTCCTCGAATACACCGACGAAGTCGTCTACGTTCAAGACGGCGACGTGGTCGCGATCCGCCCGGACGGCTACACGATCACCGACTCCGACGAGGAGACCGTCGATCGTCCGGTCGAGACGGTCGAGTGGGATCCCACCGACGCCGGCAAGGGCGGGTACGACCACTATATGCTCAAAGAGATCTACGAACAGCCGACCGCGCTCAGGCAAACGATTCGCGGCCGGAGCAACCAACTCGACAACCGCGCGGAACTCGAAGCGCTCCCTCGCGGGGTGTTCTCAGACGTGGAGTCGGTCCACCTCGTCGCGATGGGGACGTCCTACCACGCGGCGATGTACGCACGGACGTTGCTCGCGGATCGGGGGATTCCCGCACAGGCGTTCCTCTCGGGCGAATACGGCTCCAACCCACCGCCCACGGGCGATCGGACGCTCGTGATCGCGGTCTCTCAGAGCGGGGAGACTGCCGACACCCTGTCGGCGATCCGAAGCGTGCAGGGAACCGGGGCGCAAACGCTCGCCGTGACGAACGTCGTCGGATCGACGCTCACCCGAGAGTGCGAAGACACGGTGTACATCCGCGCCGGGCCGGAGATCGGCGTCGCGGCCACCAAGTCGTTCTCCGCGCAGGTCGCGACTCTGGTGCTCCTGAGCGAACGGATGAGCCAGGACATTCAGGGCGGGACGCCGAGAGCGACCAGCGATCTGCTCGACTCGATCGCGGTGCTCCCCGACGACGTCCAGCGCATCCTCGACGAGTCGACCGCCGAATCGGTCGCGAAGGCGTACCACGACAGCGACTCGTACTTCTTCATCGGTCGCGGCATCGGTCACCCCGTCGCGCTCGAAGGGGCGCTGAAATTCAAGGAGATCACGTACGATCACGCAGAGGGGTTCTCCGCCGCGGAACTGAAACACGGGCCGCTGGCGCTCGTTACGGAGCGGACTCCTGTCTTCGCGATTTTCACCGGCCGAAACGACACGAAAACGCTACACAACGTCAAGGAGGTGCGGGCCCGCGACGCGCCGGTCGTGGCTGTCGCCGCGGACGGGTTCGGTGAGATCGACGAGTACGCCGATCACGTCCTCCGGATTCCGGACACCCACAACGACGTCGCCGGCGTCCTGGCCAACGTCCAGCTCCAACTCGTCTCGTATCTCGCCGCCGACGAACTGTCACGGCCGATCGACAAGCCGCGTAACCTCGCCAAGAGCGTCACTGTAGAGTGACTACCTGTCGAGTCAGCCGATTCTTGCGGTGCCGTTTCGCGGCGGGCGATCTCGGCGAGAGAGACGGACGGTTCCTGGCGGTTGGATCGTCGACCCGACCGTCCGTCAATTTGATAACACCTGAACCCATACGTTAGCACGGGACCCTGGTCGCGAGATAACCAAACAGCTTGTGTGCCAGCAACTGTGTGCCACGGTCCGGGTCCCGTCTTTACTCTCCGAGCGACGCGTCAGTGATTCGCCCAGGGGACCTCCGGTCGCACCGCGAAAGCTACTTTTCCAGCAACTGAGGGTATTCCGCCATCAGGCACCGACTACTAAACCGGCTGTCGCCCCGACTGGGCGGTATGGAAGCTCGGCGCGTCTTGGTCACGGGCGGTTCCGGGTTCATCGGCGGGGCGCTCGTCGACTCCCTCCGGTCGGACACGGACGTTCGGATCTTGGATGTCGACCCCGGCGCGAGGGCACCCGGCGATGTCGAATTGATCGAAGGCGACGTTCGCGATCCGGAGACGGTCGCGGACGCGGTCGAGGGCGTCGACGTCGTCTTTCATCAGGCTGCCTTGGTCAGCGTCGCGGCGTCGGTCGACGATCCGCTAGAGAGCCACACGATCAACGCTACCGGCACGCTCCAGGTACTGGAGGCCGCCCGACGACACGACGCCCGGGTCGTCCTCGCGTCGAGCGCTGCCGTCTACGGCGATCCTGAACGCGTCCCGGTCTCGGAAACCGACCGACTCGTTCCGCGGTCGCCGTACGGACTGGACAAGTTGGCCTCCGATCACTACGCGCGACTGTACCACGACCGCTACGGGCTGGAAACAGTCGCGCTTCGCTACTTCAACGTCTACGGGCCCGGACAGTCCGGCGGCGATTACGCCGGCGTTATCGACGTCTTTCTCGAACAGGCCCGGAACGGCGACCCGATCACGGTCCACGGCGACGGCGCGCAGACGCGGGATTTCGTCCACGTTCGAGACGTCGTTCGCGCGAACCGCTTGGCTGCCGAAACCGACGACGTCGGCGTCGCCTACAACGTCGGAACCGGCGAGTCGACGAGCATCGTCCGACTCGCCGAGCGGATCAGAGCGGCGGTCGGATGCGATTCACCTATCGTTCACACGGACGCCCGCGAGGGAGACGTCAGCCACAGTCGGGCGGACCTCTCCCGGGCCCGGTCGCGACTCGGCTACGAACCGACCGTGGGTCTCGACGCCGGGCTCGAAACCCTCGTCGACGAGACGTAGCTCGATGAATCGATCGGTTCGAGAAATCGGCTCGCGGTTACGGTCGGCATACGCGGCTGGCATTCACGCCGGATCTGCGTCGCCGCTCTCCGTCGTTTCACCTCCGAGTAACACGGGACCATCTGAGAGGGGTCGCCAGTGACCGCGGCGCTAAGTTATTACGACCTCCATAAACTTA
Organism: Halobellus litoreus; assembly: GCF_024464595.1. Lineage (NCBI taxonomy): Archaea > Methanobacteriati > Methanobacteriota > Halobacteria > Halobacteriales > Haloferacaceae > Halobellus > Halobellus litoreus. The sequence goes on from NZ_JANHAW010000003.1 coordinate 252,973, forward strand.
TCCCGAAACGTCGACAGTGCCCGTATGCAAGCAGTCGTACTCGCTGCTGGGAAGGGGACGCGACTCCGTCCGTTGACCGACGACAAGCCGAAAGTCCTCGTCGAGGTCGACGGAACACCGCTCATCGAGGACGTTTTCGACAACCTCATCCAGTGCGGTGCGACCGAGTTCGTCGTCGTCGTCGGCTACAAGAAAGAGCAGATTATCGACCGCTACGGGGACGCCTACGAAGGAGTCCCGATCACCTACGCGCATCAACGCGAACAGTTGGGGCTCGCGCACGCAATCCTCCAAGCGGAGCCACACGTCGAGGACGACTTTATGCTGATGCTGGGAGACAACGTATTCAGAGGGAACTTGGGCGACGTTGTGAACCGTCACAGAGAGGAACGGGCCGACGCCGCCTTCCTCGTCGAGGAGGTCCCGTACGAGGAGGCGAGTCGGTACGGCGTCCTCGACACCAACGGGTACGGCGAAATCGTCGAGGTGGTCGAGAAGCCGGACGACCCGCCGTCGAACATCGTAATGACGGGATTCTACACGTTCACGCCGGCGATCTTTCACGCCTGTCACCTCGTTCAGCCGTCCGACCGCGGCGAGTACGAACTCCCGGACGCCATCGACCTCCTCCTTCAGTCCGGGCGGACGATCGATGCCATCCGTCTCGACGGCTGGCGGATCGACGTCGGCTATCCGGAGGACCGGGAGGCGGCCAGCGAGCGCCTGGCCGAGGACGTCGGCGTCGAGGAGGCCTAATCCGAAGACGACGGCGTGGTGGCAGACGGCTGATCGCTCCGGAAGGGTAACACTGCGGACGACGGGGAGTGCACCGGAATCCGAATCCCCGCCGCCGCAGCGACGGCCGACCGTCACTTGTAGCCTTCGCTCGCCAGGTGGTGGTTCATCACTGCCTGAATTCCGTCGACGAACGCGTCGGCGTCGACGCTCTCGACCTCTGAGGTCCGTTTCCGAACCGTCTTGTTTCGGATCTCCCACTCGCGGACGAACTCCGACTCGATCCCGTGTGATTTGATCCGATCGATCAGCCTGCGCACCGTTTTCTCGTCGGCCTCTGTCACCTCCGTCGGCGTGATGACGCCGCGCCTGAGCGCGCAGACGACGACGCCCGAGCTGAAGTCGCCCTCCGCGAGCTCGCGTTCCCAGGTCGTGATCCAGTTGCCGATCCGGGCCATCTGCTGGAGGTCACAGATCAGACTCCGGAGCGCGCCGTACTCGTCGCGGTCGAACGACGGCGAGTGCATCAGATCGATCCCCGCGTACGGGAACATCGCCATATTGTACGCGTCGTGTCGCTCCGCTTCGGTCCGGTTCGCGATCATCGGTTGGTCGTTCAGCAGTCCCGAATACTCCATCGCATCGAACGTCTGTCGGAGGTCGTAGTCGAACACGTCCGCGTAGTCCCCGTACTGGGGGGCTTCTCGGAGACCGCCGTCGATCTCGCCCCACAGGTCCGCGAGCAACTCTAGGACGGGTGCTTCGAGGCCGGCACGTTCCAGGTCGATGTCTGGAAATCCGTCGACGCCGAACGGGATGCGACGGCCGATCTCGAACGTGGGCCGGTCGCCGCTCCGTTCTGCGAGGTCGTCGAGGACGGTCACGAAGATCGTCAAGAGCGTTTTTCGTTCGTACACGTCCGCTAACGCCCCCTTCGACACCGAAGAAAGGGTGAACTCCTCGAAGAGGTTGTGGATCCACTTCCAGAGAAAGCGGTCTCTGTCGCCGATGACCCGGTCGCAGCGGTTCGCGAACTCGCGAACGCTCGGTGGTAGCTCGACGTTTTCGACCGACCGCTTGTACTCCCCCATATTCACGTCCGTTCCCCCGCTGATTGTGGTGACCTGCCCGCGAGCCTCGTGTGCCATACCAGGTTAGTATCTACATAACGAAGTTAAATCTTTTGTTCACGCATTAAGCATAGTTAAAAAAGTATGATTTTGTGACTATCATAAATATTCTGGTAACGTATCGTATGTATTTCCGCCAGATAATGAACGATTTACAGAACGTGAGAGTCTGGATTTCGGCTTTTATGGCCGTTATCTATCATCCAATTGTATAATGATGTGTGAATATGACGGAATATTTATCAATATCCGTGGGCACTGAACGACGTGTCGCGACACCGCAGGTGGGGGCCGAATGACTGGTGACGGAGCGTCGTCTGAAGAGTCGACCAGCGTGGGGTCGTTTCTCGATCGAGCGATCACGGGGTTCCTGTTGATCGACAATTCATTGACCATCACCGCCGCGAACGACACGAGCGCCGGGTTGCTCGACATCGACGGCGATCCAGTCGGGAGCGATTTGGCGACGATCGATCCGATCGTCGGCCCCGAGCTGGCGGAGATCGTCGACGACGCCGCCCACGGCGACACCATCGTCGAAACCGAGGTAACGCTCGACCGGGGGCGGACGGTCGAGGTGCGTGCGGTTCCCACCGGTGGCAACACCGTTTCGATCCTCGTCCGGGACGCCAGCGACCGGGTCCGAATGCGGTGGAAACTTCAGCGATCGAATCGGATCCTCGAAACGCTGGAAGACGGCGTTTACACGCTCGACGAGGCGTTCGTCATCACCTCGGTCAACGACGCCGTCACGTCGATGACGGGGTACGACCGCGACGAACTCGTCGGGTCCCACGCGTCGATGCTCGCCGGCGAACAGACGCTCTCGATGGCGGACGAGCTCATCGAGCAACTCCGCGGCGACGGCGCGGACGTGGGGATGATCGAATCGTCGATTCGGACGGCCGATGGCGACTCGCTTCCCATCGAGACGCACTTCTCCTCGGTCGAGTTCCCCAACGGCAGACAGGAGCGCGTCGGCGTCATCAGAGACGTGACCGACCGGAAGCAGAACGAACACGCGCTCCGGGAACTGAACCGATCGGCCCGCCTCCTCCTGGGCGCGGAGGAGACAGAGGCGGTCTATCAGACGATCGTGGACGTCGCCAGGTCAGTGTGGCCCGCCGCGGCCGTCGTCGCCTATTCGCTCGATCGCTCCGCGTCGGTCCTCGCTCCGGTCGCGGCGTCGATAGACGACCCCGAGGTGGGCGAACCTGGGACCACCGTCTGGGAGGCCTTCTCGACCGCCGACAGCGGAGGCGGAGCCCCGGCGTCGACGGGCGAACGGAGCGACCCAACGAGCGACGGTTCGGCCGAGTCGGCTCCGTCGTTCCACCGCATCAGTTCCGCCGCTCCCGAGCCGATGGGAGGCGAGGGGGGACCAGACACACCGTCGGGAAACGTGGTCGAACGCTCGGACGACGCGGATTCGACCGGGACTCGGACGCTCTATGCGACCCTCGACGAGTACGGGCTGTTGCGGATCGAATTCCCGGACGCCGATCCGGCCGGCAACGTGGGGGAGTCCGTGGAACTGCTGGCGGCGAACGCGGTCGCGGCGCTCGGTCGGGTCGAACGCGAGGCCGAACTCGCACAGCACCGGGAGACGCTCAGTGAACGGACGCGCAAACTCCAGCGGCTCCACGGGTTCAACGACCTGCTCCGTCGGATCAACGGCGCGCTCGTCGAGGCCGACACGCTCGAAGAGATCGCGACTGCCGTCTGCGACCCGCTCGTCGAGGCCGAGTCGGTCGCGTTCGCCTGGTTCGGGGAAACGTATCGGACCGGCGGACGCCCGCGACCGGTCGCGTGGGCAGGTGACGACCGAGGGTATCTCGACGAGCTTTCCGCGGCGACAGATTCGACCGAGTCCCCGGAAGGTGGGTCACTCGATGAACCGAGCCACAGCGCACTCGATTCGGGGGAGCGGGTGCACGTTCCGGACGTCTCCGACGGCCTCCGCAAGTCCCCGTGGCGCGAACGCGCCCTGGTCCGGGGGTTCGGTTCGGTCCTGAGCGTGCCCCTCGTCTACGACGACGTCGAGTACGGCGTCCTTTCGGTGTACGCCGACAGGCGGGGCGCGTTCGAGGGTGAGTTCGGTGAACTGCTCGGGGAACTCGGCGACACCGTCGCCGACGCGATCAACAGCATCGAGACGAGACGGTCGCTCCGGAGCGAGTCCGTCGTGGAACTCGACGTCCGAATCGACGGGTCCAACGCGGTCCTGCCGCGGATCGCGACCGCGCTCGGCGAACGGGTCCACGTCGAGGGGACGGTGCGGCAGTCCGATGACCGGTCCCTGGTCTACCTCGATACCGAGGCGGACCCGACCTCGCTGTCGGAGGCCGTCCACGCCGTCGAGTCAGTTCGCGTCCTCGACGGCGACTCGGCGGGTCGGGTCGAGGTAGTGATAGCGGGCGCGACCGTCGTCGATCGGTTGACGAAACACGGCGTCACCGTGGAGCGTCTGGTCGCCGATTCCGCGGGGTTCGACGCGACCGTGACGCTGTCACCCGCTGTCGACGTTCGAACGGTCCTCGAGAGTCTGGGCGATCGCTACGAATCGGTCGAACTACTGGCCCGCAGGGACCGCGAAATGGGAACCCGCGACGCGAGGGACCCGGGCGCGATGACGGGGGAACTCACGGACCGGCAGCGTGAGGCGGCGCGAACCGCCTACCTCAGCGGCTACTTCGAGTGGCCCCGCGCGAGCACGGGTGAGAACGTCGCAGCGGCGATGGGAATCACCCAACCCACGTTCAACAGACACCTCCGGACGGCCGAACGCAAGCTCTTTTCCTCGCTGTTCGAGACTCCCGGCGACGACGGGTGAGTTGTCTCCGGCGGTCGCGTTCGCTGGAGACTTTACTTCAGATCGGCCCGGACCAGCGTGTGCGTGCTCCCACGGTTTCTACATACGTAGTACCTGATTGATTGACATACCATACGAATCGAAACAACTGCAATGCCCCTGTGACCGCACTGTACAGATGGAGCCAATGACACCGGACTTGGTTGACGACCTCTGCTGGCACATCGTCACGACGGTCGCCGACGAACGCGACGTAGAACCCGAACAGATCGACGACAGACTGTACGACGTGATCGACGTCGAATCGCTGGCACACCTCGTCGATCAGGCGCGCAGTTCCGAGTCGATCGACCTATCCGTTTCATTTCGGATGGCCGGGTGTTTCGTCACGGTGACCGGCGAAGAGACCGTCCGGGCGACCGCTCCGAACTGACTCGCGACCAGGGAGACGTACCGGGAGGAAAGCGCCGGGGGACCGACATGGGGTGGGGAGAGGGGGCGGCGTCGGGGGACGCACGCCGGAAGCGGGGTCGAACGCCCGCGTCAGAGGCACCCACATCGGGGGATGGGGGGAAGGCATCACACTCGCCGGGCTTCGAACCCCGCGTTTCGCCACCGTTCGAGATCGAGGATGGCCCGCGTATCGACGACGTTCGGGTCCGCCATCAGTTCCCGAAGCCGATCGGGGTCGAGTTCGGCGAACTCGTCGTGATCGGTGGCGATCACGATAGCGTGCGCGTCCGTCGCAGCCTCCTCCACGTCCAGGAGTCGCAGCGTCGGATCCCGAACGTGCGGATCGTGGATCGCCACGCCGGGTGTGTCGAGCGTTCCACCGTCCGTCGCGGGCGCCGAGGGCTTTTGCCCGTGCTGTAACTCGCGGACCAGCTCCAGACCTGGACTCATTCTGGTGTCGTCGACGTTGCCCTTGTACGCGGCTCCGAACACGGCGACGCGCTTCTCATCGAGGTCGGAGAGCAACTCCTCCAGGAGGTCGACGACGAACTCGATCATCCCGTCGTTGACCGCCCGCGCCGTCGGGACGAGATCGAGCGCGTCGGAGTCGGCCCCGAGGAACCACGGATCGATCGGGAGGCAGTGGCCGCCTACGCCGGGCCCCGGTTGCAGGATGTCGACACGCGGGTGCGCGTTGGCCATCTCGATCGCCTCCCGTGAATCGATCCCGTAGTCGTGTGCGATCCGGGCGATCTCGTTCGCCAGTGCGATCTCGACGTCGCGGGCGGTGTTCTGGATCAGTTTCACGAACTCCGCCGTCGTCGGGCCCTCGGTCGAGCGGATCGCACCGTCCACGAACGACTCGTAGAGCCTGACCGCCGCGGTCGCGGAGCGGGCGTCGACGCCGCCGACGATCCGGTCGTTCTCCCGGAGTTCGGCGATGACGTCTCCCGGGAGCACGGTCTCCGGACAGTGCGCCAGTCCGAAATCGCGCCCGGCTGCCAGTCCGGACTCCGACTCGATGACGGGCTTCAGGTGTCTCTCGGTGGTTCCCGGCGGGACGGTCGATTCGAGGATCACGGTGTCCCCCTCCCGGAGGACTGTACCGACTGTCCGCCCGGCGGCGGTGACGTAGTCGAGATTCGCCTCCCGTCGGTCCTCGTCGAACGGTGTCGGCACGCAGATCACGTGGTAGGCCGCGGCCGCGACATCGTCGACGATCCGCAACCGTCCCGACTCGACCGCCCGCGCGACGAAGGCCTCGAGTCCCGGTTCGTCGAGGCTGACGTCGCCGTCTCTGAGTTCCCGGGTCAGGACCGGATCCGTGTCGTAGCCGTACACGTCGTGGCCGTGCGTCGCCAGCATCGCGGCGGTCGGTAACCCGACGTATCCTAACCCGTGGACGCAGACCGAACTCATCGCGCGACCTCCCGGGACTTGGTTTCCAGCGGCAGCGACTGCAGGATCCGTTCGGCGGCGTCACCGTCTCCGAAGGGGTTCTCCCAGTCGTCGCCTCGCAACAGCATCTCCGTCGCGCTCGCGACGATCTGGCCGGGATCGCACGAACTGAGGCGGTTCGCTCCGACGTCGATAGTCTCGGGCCGTTCGGTGTTGTCCCGCATCGTCACGCACGGGGTGCCCAGGATACACGCTTCCTCCTGAACGCCCCCCGAATCTGTCAGGATCAACTCCGCTGTCGAAGCGAGCCGCAGGAAATCGAGGTACTCCAGCGGCTCTACCGCCCGTATCGGATCGGGGACCTCGATTCCGAACGTCTCGATTCGGTCGCGTGCGCGGGGGTGGACCGGATAGATCACGTCGGCGTCGTGTGCCTCGGCCGCCCGCTCGACGCCTGCCAGTAGGTCTCTGAACCGGGCCTCGTCGTCGACGTTTTCCTGTCTGTGCGCCGTCATCACGAAGAAGTCGCGGTTCTCGATTCGGAGGTCCGCGAGGACGGTGCTCTTCCGTCGGGCGATCTCCCTGTTCCGGAAGAGGGCGTCGACCACGGTGTTCCCGGTGACGGTGATTCGGCGTTCGGAGAGGCCCTCGTCCAGGAGGTACTTCTTGCTCTGCTCGGTCGGCGCGAACAGGTGGTCCGAGACGTGGTCGGCGATGACCCGGTTGGTCTCCTCCGGCATCGATCGGTCGAAACTCCGCAGGCCCGCTTCGACGTGGCCCAACTCCGCGTCCATCTTGCTGGCGGCGAGCGCGCCGGCCAGGACGCTGTTCGTATCGCCCTGGACCAGGACCACCTCCGGGGCAGTCTCCGCGAGCGCCCGCTCGACGCCGATCAGCATCTCGCCGGTCTGCTCGCCGTGCGACGACGAGCCAACGCCGAGGTCGTAGTCTGGCTCCGGCAGTTCGAGTTGGTCGAAGAAGACCGAATCGAGGCTGTCCGAGTAGTGCTGTCCGGTGTGGACGATCGAGTAGTCGACCTCCAGGCGGTGACACGCCTGAACGACCGGGGCGAGTTTGATGATCTCCGGTCTCGTTCCCAAGACGAACGTGACGTCGGTCATTGTGAACCCTCCTCCGCCGACGCGGCCGTGGTTCCGCCGTCCTGGTATACCTCGAGGCCAGAGGACACGTGTGGAAGGTCCTCGGTTGTCTCGTCCGCGACCTCCCGTCTCGAGTAGTCGACCTTCCGGACGAGCCCCTCGTTTTCCGAGACGTCGAACCACAGTCCGAGCACGATCAGTAGCCCGCCGAGCGTGCCGACGGCGACCGACACCATCCCGCCGAGGAACGAGTCCACCGCGGGCGAAGACAGCGCGTGCAGTCCACCGGCGACGCCGGCGAGCGTCACGACCGCGCCGAGCACGTAACAGGCGATCAGCGGGTGGAACATCCGGAGGACGTACGATCGGGTGAGTCGCTCGACGAAGTTCCGGCCCAGGAGGAAAGAGACCCGCGGGATGAACGTCCAGTAGTTGATGCCGCTTTGCTCGTCCGCGTAGACGGCCGGGTGTGAGACGTCTGCGATCGGTTCCCTGTTGACGTTGAGCGCGAAGAGCACGTGGTTCAGGAACCCGTACCGATCGTAGAGACGTTCGAAGCCGATGGTCCGCAACCCCTCGTTCGATATCGCCGTGAAACCGTTCTGTGGATCGGACAGCTCCCAGTAGCCGCTGGCGATTCGCGTCAAGAGGGTGAGCGAGACGTTTCCGAAGAGCCGCCAGTTCGACATCGAGGCGTAGTCCTCGCGCGAGGACAGCCGGTTTCCCTTCGAGTAGGTGACGTCACCGCTCGTGACGGGCGCGAGGATTCGATCGAGGTGGGCCGGGTCCATCTGGCCGTCCCCGTCCATCACGGCAGCCACGTCTATCCCGTCTTCGAGCGCGCACGCGTAGCCAGTCTTCACGGCCGCCCCCGCGCCCCGGTTGCGCTCGTGTTGTACGGTGACGACGCGCGCTGCAGCATCCCTCTCATCACCGCCGACGGCGCTGGGCCCGGCCTCGGAGTTGATACGGCGGGCCGACTCTCGTACTTCCTCCCAGGTGCTGTCGGTCGAGGCGTCGTCGACGGCGTAAATACGGTCGACGTACGTGGGCATCGTCTCGAGTACGTCACCCACCTGACCGGCTTCGTTGTACGCGGGGACGACGACGCCGATAGTCTGTCCGTCGTACATCGTCAACTCGCGACCTCGTTCGGCGTCGCGAGTCTCCCCGACGTCCAGTTCGCGAAGCGGGGTCGGTACGGGCGAACGGTCTCGGTACTGAATCGGTGCATATAGGATCCTCCATAGGTTCCCGACGCGCGCGGTTCGATCACCGCCAACACGGCGGGGCGTATCCGTACAACCGCTCTATGTGGGTTTTGTTATACACTGCCTCAGTGACCGCCCGGGGACGGAGTCGCACGTCGGCTCCGGTGGTCGGAGTTATCGAACCGAGAGACCACTGACACGATATTCGGCGGTTTCAGGCGCATTAGCCGATCGATCTTCGGTTAACAGGACACTTACTCAGCGGATCGAAAGCCTCGGCCAGCGGGTCCTCACACCCTTACAGATTCACGTATTGGTCTTCCCACTCTCGCCGGGACCTGAGGCTTTCGGTCCCCTTCTCCGTGATCTCGTACACGTTCGTCCGACGGTCGCTCTGTCCCTTTTCGACGTATCCCTTGTTCACGAGCGTATCCAGGTTCGGGTACAATCGCCCGTGCGTGATCTCGCCGATCACCTCCTGCAGTTCCGTTTTGATCTCCTGACCCGATGGACTGGACAGTCCCACGATCACGTAGAGCAGGTCCCGTTGAAAACTGGTGAGCTCGAAAAGCGGTTCGGACATATTCCTGTGCTCCGCCCGTGAGTGTTTTGTTATACGGAACTAAACGCCCGACCGGTAGTACATATCCAGCCCTTTGTGATCGACGTCGCAGAACAGACGCTCCCACGGTTAAAAACAGTGGTCGGCGGAGACATTCGGACGCCGGTTGTCTATCTATTAGCTACGTATTTACCGGCGTCCGGTCCGTACAGCTGCTCTCGTCTCTAACGACGGGGAGACGATACCAACGACATCGATTCTGACAGCGGCCGGTCGGCAACGACGTTGATATCGGCAGCCGCCGGTCTGGAGGGAGACAACCTCCCGAACCGACGGCGATGCCAGGATCGTCGCGTCACATAGAGATCCGAGGAAGTCGTCTCGACGGCCGCGAGATCGGAGTAGTCTAATACTAACTAACCCCAGGTGACTAGTCAGACCGAGTATGTGGCCTTGGGAACACGCACTCTTCGCATACGTGTGTTACTCGCTGTATCTCAGGGGACGCTATCGATCCCGACCCGCCGATTGGCCGGTCGTCGCGCTCGCGGTGGGATCCGCCTTTCCGGATCTGGTCGACAAGCCGCTCGCGTGGCAGTTCGGGTTTTTCGAGAGCGGATACGCGGTCGCACATTCGGTGTTCGTGGCCGTTCCGGCTTCTCTCGTCCTCGTCGCGGTCGCGAGACGATACCGACGTGAACGGATCGGAATCGCCTTCGCCACCGGCCATCTGCTCCATCTGGTCGGCGACGTGCTCCCCGCGTCGCTCTCGTCTCAAACGCTGTATCTCACGCCGGTCCTGTGGCCGATCGCTCCCAGCCGAGTTATCGTCGATCGGGGATCGTTCGCCGACGGCGTCCGAAGCCTCCTGACCGAGTACGTCGCACAACTACTCACCCTGGACCTCACGGCGGTGATCGCGTTGCAGATCGGATCCGTCATCGTCGGACTGGTACTGTGGTTCGCCGACGGATTGCCCGGGCTGATGCTCGTGCGCTCCACGGTCGGGCGGACGATGAAATACAGGCGGAGTGACTAAACGAAACCGTTGAATCGGTGTGTGGACTCATTCTCAAACGACGGGTGGGACGTCGGCGTCGAGTCACGGATGCACCAGACTGAGGAGCACCGAATATCGGGCACCTGGACCGATCGCGGGCTCGGTCCCGCCCGTCGCTGAAGTGTTCCGATGTTAGCGAAACCCAGGAGATCCGGGCTTGACCCATCGCCATCGAACTGAATCCACGAGGATTAGATATAAAAAAAAAATAACGATAGGGACGAATTAACAAATTGACCCATCTTCCAAGGGACGCATATGCCACCGATCATCTCGGTCATCATTCCCACCTACTATCGGAACGAGCTTCTTTCAAGAGCGATCGAGAGCGTCCTCAGACAGGACTATGACCCCGTCGAGCTGATCGTCGTCGACGACTCAGGAGAGGGGAACGCCGATCCCGTCTTACAAAGATATGACGGAGTGAAGCGAATCACTCGCGATCAACCCGGTCACTGGAATGCGGCACTAACTACTGGAATAGAGGCCTCGACGGGTGAATACATCCAATTCCTCGATGATGACGACGAGCTCCTTGAGGGGAAGCTTACGAAGACCGCTGAAATACTGCAAGAGAATCCGGACGTGGGTGTCTCATACTGCGGCGTCATCAGGGGCGACGAACGACACTACCCGAAGCCGAGTGTCCGCGGCGACTTTCTCGAGGAAGCCCTGGCTTTCCAAACGTTCCCACTGTGGACGGGATCGATGCTGATGAGGCGGGACGTGTTGATCGATTGCTTGCCGCTCGCGGGGATGGGCGAAGACGACGATCTGGATATCATACTGGGGGACACGGACCTGAAGATCGAACTGGCTCGGCGGACTAAAGCCGACTACGTGGACGAGTGTCTCGCCTTTTATCGTCAGGAGACGAATAGTCTATGGACCGGACCCAACCGATTCGAGATTGTGAAAAAGACAACCCAACACCAACGAGAACTTTACGATCGGTATCCAGAAATCCGACGGAATCTCCTCTCCTCTTGGCATCAAAAGCAAGCGGTCTACTGGCTCGAAAAGAGATTCTGGTCTCCGAAGGCCATTTCCCACTTCCTCAGGGGCGCCTACTACGCCAATGGGCTTACGAACCGGGCAAAATGCGGGGCTGGAGCTGCGGCGTCGATCCTGGGTCGTCCGGGCTGGAACGCCGCCGAAAAAGTTCGAAATTCACTCCATCACGGTTGACACTCCGGGCTGTGACGGTGATAGGACCGTATTAACAAACTCCGTTCGAGGATACTTAAACAACGATGCCCGAAGATCTAGGATTTCGAGAAAAGCTTAACGCGCTCTATCTGATTGCGTCGTTCAAGCCTCGTTTCACCACCGCTATCGTCGGGTTCGGTGTCCTGACCGCGCTGCTTGAGGGAGTCGGTGTGACGCTAATCGTCCCGCTGATCGAAGTCGCCCAGTCATCGGGAGCGGCGCCCGACGGCGGGATCGCCGGGGCCTTCGCCAGCATCTACGAGTTTCTCGGACTGCCGTTTACGGTCGGGTCAATCGTCCTCGGAGTCGGGCTTGTACTGACGGTTCGCTACGCCTTCACGTTCCTGACGGAGTGGGCACGCGTGCACCTACGGATGAATTACGTTTGTGACCTCCAGTCTCGTGGCTTCGACAACACCTTGGAAGCGCGTATCGCTTACTTCGACCGCGAGGGTTCCGACGACATCCTCAACGCGATCGTCACACAGGCACAGCACGCCGGTGAAGCGATCGAGGCGTTTGTCCGGATGTTCCAGCGGAGTATGCTCATCGTGATGTACCTCGGTATCGCGCTGTACCTCGCTCCGAGGCTCACGGTTGTGTCGGTGGGGCTCGTCGGCATCCTGACCTTCGGGCTCCGCAACACGATCGAATCGGGGTATACAATCGGAGACCGCGTCGCCGACGCCAACGAAAAAATCCAGCGTGCGGTCCAGGCCGGGACGCAGGGGATTCGTGAGGTGAAGACGCTGCGGTACGGCTCAAAACTCCGCAACGACTTCGGCGACGCGATGGGACAGTTCGTCGACGCCTCGATCCGGGTCAAACGGAACGAGGCCCTGATCGGCAACGCGTACAACCTCTCCATCGCACTGCTGATATTCGGGCTGATCTACGCGGCGTTCGTATTTACGAGTATGTCGTTCGGCGTGCTCGGGGCCTTCCTGTTCGTGATGTTCAAACTCGGACCCGTAGTGAGCGGTACGAACAAGCGGTTCTACCAGTTGGAGGGGATGTTGCCCCACCTCATCCGGACCGAGGAATTCATCGATACGCTGCAACGTCATCCGGAGATCGAAGGTGGCGAGGAGCCGGTTCCGGAGGACCCCTCCCCGGTTACCTTCGAGAACGTCTCCTTCTCGTACGACGGGACCGAAGAGGTGCTCTCGGACGTTTCGTTCCGGATGGACGAGGGTGAGTTCGTCGCCTTCGTCGGCGAGTCCGGGGCCGGTAAATCGACCATCGCGTCGCTTCTCGCGAGACTGTACACGCCGGATTCGGGACAGATCACGGCGGCGGGACGACCGGTGAACGAGTACGATATCGACGACTGGCGCTCGCGGGTCGCATACGTGCGACAGAATCCGTTCATCTTCAACACGACCCTCGAAGAGAACCTCCGTATCGCGAACCAAGATGCCAGCCCCCAGGAACTGGAGCGCGTCTGTGAGATCGCACAGGTCTCAGAGTTCGTCGACGACCTTCCGAACGGATACGGGACCGAACTCGGAGACGATGGTGTCCGTCTCTCCGGGGGACAACGCCAGCGGGTCGCCCTCGCCCGCGCCTTGCTGGAAGACGCGGACGTTTTGGTCCTCGACGAGGCTACGAGCGACCTAGACACGAACATCGAATCCCGAGTTCAGGCCGGCATCGAGTCGATGGACCGTGAATTTATGATTCTCGCCATCGCGCACCGTCTCTCGACCATTAGCGACGCCGACCGGATTTATACTGTCAAAGACGGAACGATCGTCGAGCGGGGCGAACACGAGTCGTTGCTCGAAGACGACGGCCAGTACGCGGAACTGTACTCCGCGCAGTGAGGTGGCGGTCGTTCCTTCTGGCCGCGAACTCCTGCCAGTGGGTATCTGTGCCGATCGCCGGATGCACGCGTCACGATAGCCGGGACATTCCGACGTCCGACGATTCAACGAGCTGTCCCACGGGGTGGGGTCGACCTCCGGAGTTGTACGAATCCTAACCTGTTTTTTGTCGTGATTACCTTTGTCTGGTGGTTGCGATATCGAGTCATACGGGTGAGACCGCAGTATGAGCAGACCGCCTAGAGGACTGACGAGATCGCTACCCGATTCGACCGGGGGACGACCGTGAAAGACCGCCTCCGTAGTCTCCTGGAATCAGCCATTCCGAGCGGATCGATAGTGGATCGCAGCATCCAGAGCGGGCTGTGGGCCGGCGGAATCAAGTTTTCCAGTCGATTCCTGCAGATTCTGATGTTGATAATCCTCGCGCGACTGCTCGTGCCCAGGCAGTTCGGACTCGTCGGTATCGCGTTGATCTCGTTGAGCGCGACGCGAAACTTCTCGAAGATCGGTCTGAAGTCGGCGCTCGTCCAGCGACGCGACGAGAACGTCGACAAGTATCTCGATACGGCCTGGTGTCTCGAGGCGCTCCGAGGTGCGGTGATCTTCGGGGTGCTATTCGCGTTGGCTCCCACCATCGCAGGCGTCTTCGACGAACCGTCTGCGACGCCGTTGATCCGAGTCATCGGGCTCGGTCCACTCCTGTTCGGCCTCCGGAACCCGGGCATCATCTACTTTCGGAAGGATCTCGAGTTCCACAAGGAGTTTGTCTACAAAGTCAGCGGCGGGTTCGTCCAGTTTTTCGTCGGCGTCGGCTACGCGCTCGTCTCGCCGACCGTCTGGGCGCTCGTGTTCGCGTACGTCTCGGCGGACGTGTTCCGCTTCGGACTCTCGTACTTCATCCACGACTACCGCCCCCGGCCTTCGTTCGACAGCTCGATCGCGAAGGAACTGATCGACTACGGGAAGTGGATCACGGCGTCTTCGGTCCTCTATTTCCTGTACCGGGAGGGCGACGACGCCTTCGTCGGGTGGTTCATTTCAGCCACCGCGCTCGGGTTCTACCAGTACGCGTACCGAATCGCCGACACGCCGTCGTCCGAGGTCTCCGAAGTGATCGCCAGTGTCAGTTTCCCGGCGTTCTCGAAACTCCAGGACAAACCGGCTGAACTCCGTCAGACGCTTCTCGCAACGACGCGCGTCACGGGTTTCGTCACGATTCCGATGTCGCTCGGCATCGCGATTGTCGCTCCGAGCTTCGTCCCGGTCGTCCTCGGATCGGAGTGGACGCGGATGATCCGACCGATGCAGTTGCTGGCGCTGTACGGATTGTTTCACTCGATCACGCGGAACTTCGGTTCTATCTTCAAGGCGCTTGACCGCCCCGATATACTGGCGAAGCTTGCTGCCCTCAGAGTCGCTTGTATCGCCGTGCTGATCTGGCCGGCGGCTGACCTGTTCGGCATTGAAGGCGTCGCGCTCGTCGTCGTCGGCGTGTACGCCTTCCCGATGCTCCCGCTCGACGTGTTCGTGGTATCAAGGCTCACGCAAACGGCGCCGATGGCGCTCGTCAAGGAGTGGTTCTATCCGGCCATCGCTGCTGGCATTATGCTCGGTATCCTCTGGCAGCTCCGCAGGATGTTAGAGGTGGGGCCACTGGTAGAACTCGTCGTCTTGATCCCGTCAGGTATCGTCGTCTACACCGTTAATTGCCTCCTCTTCGCGCGGTACTTGTCGTGGCGGATCGAAGACGATATTCGGTCCATCGGCCGCAGCCTTGGATGAACGGCCCACACCGGTTGCGACGCTTATCGTATTTTCTACCTTACCCCTGGAGTGCACGGTCGAATTCGTTCTGCACCGGAACGTCCCAGAACCCCCTCTGATACAGATAGAGGAGCAGCAATGTCCTCGGCCTTATTGTATAGAATGACATCGATTCGAACTCCTCTTTACTGATAATTCCATATCTAGGGTCCTGTTCGTACCAATCGATATCACGTTGATCGTAGTACGTCTTGCGTATGTAATCCATCAGTGAGTCAGGGAGACTGTGGATTAGTCGGGTCGCCGAACTCCAGGTCCTCTCTCGAAATGATTCTCCAGTACCACGGGGATCAAACTCCTCACTTTCACCGACTATGCGAACGTGTAGCTCGTCGACGTAGTTCTCAAGGATGCGTCGTTCAATCTTGTCCTGATACCTGGTTCGCTCGTAAAACGAACACAATCGGCGATCGAGTAACGGATACCACATATCGAAACCCAGATATTCGTACTCGCGCCGAGCGAGAATGTACTTCGGCAACCGTTCCCGCCAATACCACTGTTCGTATCCTCGAACAGCGTCCATCGTCGACTCGAAGTTTCCGTGTTCATACAGGGCTCCCGGGACTCTATCCAGAATTCGACCCTCGAACAGTCTTCGAAAGTCAGTGTCTCCCTGTGCGATCCAGTTGGCGTAGTGGCGGTTCCACATCAGATCTAGAAACTGGCCCCGGCTGATCCCATCCTGTTCCCTAATTTGGCCGGAAAGGGACTCACCAGCGCTCATCAGTTGGTGGCCCAGTACGTGAACGACGTCTTCGACTTCTACTCCAGCCTCCTCGAGTTTTCGACGGAGTACGAACTTGTATAAGTGTGGATATTCTGATAAAAATCCCACATCGTGGATAAGGCTACTCTGATCTGCCGTCTGTAGCTGCTGGAAGTCCGACTTTTCACTCGTAATCTCGATGTGCTCGAAATTTAGTTTTTCAGCGATTGATTCAGCGATTCGCATCTTCTCCCGGCTTCCTGAAGCAGTCAGTGTCGTGTATGTCACTGTGTCATCGTACCCCAGACGGCGGAGCATCAACGCCATGAGGCGCGAATCGTATCCGCTGGAGAGTCCTAATAGTATCGTACGTCCGTCGGCGTACCGGATCAACCGCTTAAACACTTCTACGAGTCTTTCCTCGAAGGTCTCTGCACTGGCTGGTTCGACGTTTCTACCGGGGTCATAGCAGTAGTACTGCTCTTTATTGATGGAAGATTCCGCATTGCCTTCCCGAAATATAACCAACTCCCCGGCCTGAATCTGCTTGACGTCGTTACTTAGCGTGTCGCTCCCGGTTACATAACACGTAAATATGTATTCGTCCGTGGCTGTCGGATCGTAGCCGTTTTGACCTCCTGACTTATGCACCCATTCCGACGAATCACTGACGTACACCTCGTCGGTGTTTGCGTAGTAAAGGGGCCAACTTCTGACGTGATCGACGGCGGCGTAGACCGTGTCGCCCTCACGGTGTATTACGGAGAAGAAGCCATTAGCTCGGGATAGTATTGACAGTAAACCGGCTTTTCCATCCGCGTCAGATATCCTAGCAGCAAATTCCTCCCGTGATACGTGTTCCCCGTCAATGAACGCGTTTCCGCTGACCAGCGTCTCCCCGGACTTCGACCAATGGTCATCGGATCGAATATGTATCTCCATACTGCCCGGACTTGCTCACAGAACATTGTTACCAGATTCCTAATCTGAACAGATAGTACATTCACTCAGTTCCACGTGAACCTGTTCCCTTCGTTCGGAGGTACTTCGCTCCGCACGCCTCAATGCGGGTTCGATAGGACCTTGACATACGGCCGTTTCACGGGTCTTCGTTACTTTTCCGGAGCGATCGTTGGCCGAGCGAGCGCTGTTCACTCTAAGTAGCCCAGGTCTTCGAGTTGGGACTCGATACCGCGTGAGAGGGTTTCCGGCTCCGCCTTGGCTCCGTCGCCCCGTTCGGCGAGTCTCGCCACTCGACTCTCCATCGCCTCTGCGAACTGGTTCCGCAGGTCCCCTTCGTTCTTGGAGAGCTGACTTCCGTCAGGACCGAACAGGTACTCCCTGCCGTCCTCGGCCCTGACGTATCGGTGCGTGCCGTCGGAGAGGACCCGCCACCGTGTGGTCGGTTCGCTGGTCCGCCCGGTGTGCGGCACGTAATCCTCGACGAAAGCGCCTTCGTCGCCACACAGCGCCGCCGTCGGCGACAGTTCGGGGTCCGAGGCGAGATCGAAGATCCCAGTCAGCTCCGCGGGGTGTGACACCCGTTTCGGGTCGTCTTGTCCGGGTCGTTTGACGACCAGTGGAACATCTGTGTTGACGCTCCGGGTCGAGTGCGGTGGCGTTCCGTTGCGGTCGTGCTCCCCGAGGTTCTTCCCGTGGTCGGCGACGATCACCACAAGCGAGTCGTCGTACCGCCCGGTCTCTTTCAGTACCGATAGCAACTGGCCGAGCTTTCGGTCCTGGTATCGGAGGCTCGCGTCGTAGAATTCCAGGACCCGTTCGCGTTGCTCCGGTGCTAGGTCGCTTCGACCGAGGACGTACGCGAGAAGTCTCGTGTTCAACAGCCGTGGCTCGATCGGCCCTGGAGGCGAGAGGTCCAGCGCCTCGAAGGCGTCTCTCGGCGGGAAGTACGGGCTGTGTGCCTCCATCAGGTTCAGGAACGTGAACGTCGGCGGGCCATCGCGGGCGGTCGCTCGCAGCCATCTGGTCGCCCGTTCGACCAGATTCGCCGTGAACATACGTCGCTTCAACAGGAAAACCGGCTGGCGAGCGGCCTGTGCGAGCAGCCCGTGTGCCGCCGAGTACAGTCGATCCCGCGTCGTCGAGATGTCGGTGTCGCCGTCGACGCCGATCTCGAGGTCCCACTCGACGTACTCGTCGAACCCCCTGTCGATTCCGGACAGCGAGCCGACCCACGGGTTGTTCGAGAACCCGGCGGTCCGATATCCGTCGGCCGAGAGTCGTTCGGTGAGCGTATCGATCGATTCGGGGAGACGCAACGACTGGTCGGAGAAGCCGTTCGTGACGCCGTGCTCGCTGGGAAATACCCCGGTAAACATCGAGCAGTGCGACGGTAAGGTCCAGGGAGCCGGCGTGTAGGCGTCTTCGAACAGGGTCGCCTCCTCGGCGAGTTGGTCGAGGTTCGGGGTCGTCGTTCGGTCGTGGCCGTACGCCGAGACACGGTCCCGGCGAACCGAGTCGAGAACGACGAACAGGATATCTGGATCAGCCATACGAGGGTGGAACAGCCGTATCGGCTTCGTTATGGACTAATTGACGCGATTACTCCCGGCTAGACCGCGTGAGAATTCGCGTTACGTGTTGCCAATCTTCGGCAGCGTCGGCGATGGAGAAGCGATTCCGAACGCCGCGGGCGTTCGCACCGAGCCGTGCCCGTCGCTCCGGATTCGCAAGTAGTTCTTCGATGGCCGTCGCGAAGCCCTCGATCGTCGCCGGGTCGACCACCCGGCCGTTCCAGTCGTCGACGAGGAGGTCTGAGACGTTTCCGACGGCGGGCGCTACCGGAACGGTTCCGCTCGCCATCGCCTCGATCAGTGTCAACGGCAGTGCATCGCGTTCCGACGTCAGTGCGAATACCGACGCGTCGGCATACCACGGGGCCGGGTCGTCGACCCAGCCCGGCGTGTCGATCACGTTTTCGAGCCCGTAGTGTGCGATCCGTTTCGTCACGTCGGCCGAGAGCGGACCGTCTCCGACGATGACCGCCCGTACCGAGGGATACCGTTCGGCGACCACCGCGATCACGTCGACGAACAGCACCGGACGCTTTTCGGCGGTTAGCCGACCAACCCACAGCAGGTCGTAGGGCCGCTCGGCGTCTTCCCCTCCAGGAAACCGATCGGCGTTGATCGGATTCGCCAGAATCGCTGTCCGGTCCCAGGGGACGCCGACGAAGCGGTGGAGCCGTCGTCTGTGTGTGGGTCCGGGAACCGTCACCGCATCGAACCGACGGATGAGCCACCGGACCGGGCGACCGTACCACGCCCGGGCGTGGACGTCGATGTCGTAGCCGATGATTCCGAGATGAGCCGGAATCCCATTCCATCGAGCGGCGAGGAGTCCGAGGCAACCGTGGGGGAACAGTGATACAGACACGACGGCGTCGTAGTCTCCTCTGATCGACTCGACTGCTGTGAGCAGGGATAACAGGAAGATGTCCAGTAGACGGACGCCCGTCGAGGGGGGTGAGAGCTGGTTGATCCCGGTTACGTTCGGATGGGGTTGGGTGCAGAGGAGCGTCGTCGTGCCGACGACGTCTGCCAGGGGTTCGATGTGCCGCTCTATTTTCTCGATGTTCGTCGGTCCGTATACAGCCAACACCCGTTCGATGTCGCCACCGACATCCGAGTCGGTCCGTTCGGAGCCCGCTCTCGGGACGGTGTCGTTCTGCCACCTGTCGGACTGATAGACGCCGTCAGTCGTCGCCATCTCCTGAGCATTGCGGGCGATCAGTCATCGTTACGATGTGGCTACTTCTGACGACTTTACGCCACCGGCGGACAACCCCGATCACTTTGCCGGTGGCGGGGGTCGTCCTCGACACGTGCTACCGAGTTCTCGACAGACGGACCCGACACGCTCCCTACGGTTGCACGCAGCAGTCTACACCGGCGTTAAGACCTTGTTAATACGATGATAACGACTGATTTCCTACGTGTTTCTCCTCCCGGCAAATCGGCTCAAAAAATGCAGGACTTCTGGACATTACACTTTAGAAATATGTTTTTCTGTGATATTCACAAGATCGAGAACATATAATTAACGATACATTTATCCGGGTTACGTAGATATTACAGCCTGCATGGCACGCAAGCTGGCAGGCGAGGACTTCGATAGCGACAGGTCCACCCAGGTCGAGGAATCGGACGACGAGCACACGGACGGCGGGCGGTTGCTGAACCGGCGCGACTACGTGAAACTGAGCGCGGTGACGGCGGGGACGGTCATCGCGTCGACTGGAGTAGGCTCGGCTGCTGTCGAACGGCACGGGATCCAGTTCGATCGCGTGCTCGACGCCGTCGAGGATCTCGGTATGGATCCGAACGGCGACGACCCGATAGATTCGGCGTTAAGCAGCGCGTACGAGACCGGAACGTTGATCGAGTTCCCGGAAGGAACGTATCGGATCGACGACGAGGCACCGATCTCTGGGTCGAAGAGTCGGTTCGGAATGAGA
The DNA here is from genome assembly GCF_024464595.1 of Halobellus litoreus. Lineage (NCBI taxonomy): Archaea > Methanobacteriati > Methanobacteriota > Halobacteria > Halobacteriales > Haloferacaceae > Halobellus > Halobellus litoreus. The sequence goes on from NZ_JANHAW010000003.1 coordinate 273,482, forward strand.
GGTCTCGGTGACTCCCAACGGGACGTCCAGTTCGTGTTTCCGAACGCCGCCTCGTCGGACGGCTATTGGGCCTTCCGTCAGTACGGCGGTACGGACGTACTGTACGAGAACTTCTCGATCCAACTGACCGACGACCACGAAACCAGCGTCTCGATCCAATTCGACGTGAACGACAACGGGCTCGCGATCGACCTCGAGTGGCTCGGATTCATTCCGCCACAGGTCGAATCGAACGGGTCCCTGCTCCGGATGAACGTCGACGGCGACCGCGGCGCGACGACGGAGGGCGTCAACATCGCGCGACGTATCACGATGGGGAAGCAGGGCAGCCACCTCGGCGGTCATATGTCTTCGACGGACGACACTCCCGGCACCACGTTTATGCGTCACGATACGTCGCATATCGGTGAGTTGCGGCTCGAGGACGTCCACTTCGAGCAGTGCGGGCACAACGCGATGCGGTCGACGAACAACGACGGGGTCGTCACGGTCAAAGGCGGGTACTTCCTGAACTGTGACGTCTCGAGCCTCCGTTTCCAGGGCGGGGACCACCCGACGAAGACGTCAGTCATCGACGGGGCGCACATCGAAAAAGACCACTCGAAGCTCAACGACACCGGCGGCACCGAACCGCATCAAGGGGCGGGCATTATGGTCGACAGTCGCGTCGGTAACTCGGGTCTCGTGATCAGAAACTGCGACATCGAGTACAAGGACCTCTCGGTCGCGCCCGACAACGCTGGCTCCCTGTGGGGAGTAATCCGTGTCACCGACACCGCCAACAGCAACCCGGGTGGTATCACCATCGAGAACACCCGAATCCACAACGAAACCCTCGCGCCGAACCTCTGGTTCCAGACTATCGATTCGGGGGCCAAGCAGCCGCACGAAGTCGTCTTAGACGGCGTTCATCTCACCTCTGAGTCGGAGAAATCGAGGAATATCGACTCGTTGGTGTACTTCGAGGAGGGCCGAGATGGGTCCGTGATCCGGAACTGTTGTTTCTATGCGCCCAACGGCGACGTCGACGCGGTCCTGTTCGAGGGATGCGATGACGTCGTCGTCGAGGACTCGAACATCAACGTGACCGGTGAAGCCGTGCAGTTGCAGAACTCCGACGGAAACGTCCGGAACATTACCCACGATGCGACCTGTGACGTCCCGGACTTCTCCAACGACGATTCCAACTCGGACGATTCGACCGACGATGACTCGAATTCGGGAGATTCCACCGACGACTCGTCGGACGAAACCGACGGTTCAGACGGCGATTGGACCTCGCTCGCGGTCGACGGCACCGACTCGGACACCACCTCGGAGTACGAGTTCGTCGTCGACGGCGACGCACGCGAGAACACCGAACTGAGCGAGTACGGAACCGTCAACACGATCGAAACGCTCGACGACGGCACCGTCCGCGTCGCCGGCGCGATCCGCTCCGGCGTCGACGCGTTCGACTACACCGGCTCGATTCGGAGTTTCACTGCCGGCGACGATATGGACCTCGAACGAGACGGGGAACTGATCACCAGAGACGAGGTCGTCGACGGAGACTCCGATACTGACGAGTCGACCGACGACGGCTCTGCCGACAGCGGCTCGGACACGGACGACTCCACCGATGATTCGTCCGAGAGTGACGATTCGACGGACGAAACTGACTCGTCGGACAGCGACTGGATCTCGTTCGCTGTCAACGGCACCGACTCGGACACCACCTCGGAGTACGAGTTCGTCGTCGACGGCGACGCGCGCGAGAATATGGAACTGAGCGAGTACGGAACCGTCAGTACGATCGAGGCGCTCGACGACGGCACCGTCCGCGTCGCCGGCGCAATCCGCTCCGGCGTCGACGCGTTCGACTACACCGGGGCGATTCGGAGTTTCACTGCCGGCGACGATATGGAGTTCTCGCGAGGCGGGACCGAGATCTCCCGCGACGAGGTCGTCGACAGCACCTACGAGCATTCTCTGCGGATCGTCGGGACCGGAACGACGTCCACCTACGAGTTCGCCGTCGACGGCGAGGTCGCGGCCGCGCCGGGGTGTGAAGGAGAGTGCGCAGACGCGATCTCCGGTACCGAGGTTGCGGGTGAACTGTCTTCGGGTACCGCCTCGTTCCGCTTCGACGGCGACGTCACCGAGTTCTCGCTGGACGGCGAGGCTGGTGTCTACCTCGACGACAGACAGGTCGACGCCGACCTGCTTGGCACTGACGCGGACCCGTTCCTCGAGAACTGGCTCACCGTCGACGGGATCGAGGACGAAACCTCCTACCAGTTCGCCGTCTCGGGGACGCTCCACAAATCGCCGGACCTCGGCTCCGCAGAGGCCGACGACGTTATCGAGGACGGGATGGTCATCGGCTCGGTGTCCGACGACGTCGACGGCTACCGCTTCAACGGTGACGTGACGATGATGCGGGTCCAGGGGACCGCCGAACTCCGGTTCGACGAGGAGTGATCACTCGTCGGATCGGGGCATCCCCCCGTTCCGACCCATCAGTGTAGCGAACAGTTCGGCCGATCGCCTGCCGCGTGGATTTCTGCTCGCGGGTCGAACGCACGTGTTCGATCCCCGGGGCTTCTGACACTGGCCGCTCGTTCGTTTCGTTGGCCGTTTCGACACTCTCAGGGGTTTTTGCCCGCTTTCACGCCGCTGAGTCTCCGCTTGATCCGGCTCGCTGGTTCGAAGGTGAACGGTCCACCGAGGGCCAGACAGAGGTACAGGTACGTTCTCGGATCGAACGGATAGTACGCGAGTGCGACGAGGAGGTATTTGATCGCGTCCCGGTAGTAACCGTTCGAGAGTCCGGAGAACCCGAGCGTCTTGGAGAGACCGGCGACGAATCGGCGTTCGGCGAGCGGTCCCTGTTCCGCGGCGAACGCGCGGTGTTTTTCGATGAACTTCGGGTAGGAAACGTCGCGCTTCCGTTCGAAGTCGTCGCTGATACGACCGCCGGCGTCGATCCGCCGTTCGACGAGAACCGTCCTCTCCGAGGCGAACGTGTAGTGCTTCGCGAGCCTGAAGTACCACTCCCGGTCCTGCCAGCTCGGGAACGACTCGTCGAGCAACCCAGCACGCGCGACCGCCTCCGCCCGGACCATCACGCGCGAGAACGACCCGACGATGCCGCCGTTCAGGAGCGGCTCGATAGCGTCTCCTTCGACCGAGGACCGCTTTACGCCGATCTGGGTCCCGTTCTCGTCGACGATCCGGCTCCCGACGGTGACGACCCCGAGGTCGTCCGGTCCGTTTCTGAATCGCTCGACCTGTCTGCTAACCTTCGTTTGTAACCACCAGTCGTCGTCGTCGAGGAACGCGATGAAATCGCCGTTAGCCTCTCGGATACCGGTGTTCCGGGCCGCGTTCGCGCCCCGGTTTCTTTCGTGGCGAACGCATCGGACGGTCGAGATGGAATCGACGGGTACCTCCCCGAGCGTCTCGGCTGCTGGTTCTGGCGATTGATCGTCGACCACGAGGAGTTCGATCGAGGGATACGTTTGATTGCACACGCTCTGCACCGCCCGCTTGAGATACTCCGGGCGGTCGTAGGTCGGGAGCACGACGCTCACTAACGGCGATTCCCCGTCGCCCCGGTCGTCGGTCATCGACACTGTACGCGCCGTCGGTGGGGTAACCAGTTAGTTAATTCTCAGTTTATCCGGAAGAAGGGTGTTAACAATATATCCAACCCGCTTATCGGACGCAGTATGAAGCGGCTGAGTCGGAGAGCAGTTCTCGGCAGTCTCACGACAGGACTCATCGCGGTAAGTGGCTGTAACACTCCGGACCAGGCAGAGGTCACGTCTACTGACACTCCCGATGCTGTTAGCACCGAAACCCCGACACCCGGCTACGACCTCGGCGGATTCGACCCCGACGCGTACGACATCGAGTTCGATCGCACCCTGCACGCGGTCGAGGACCTCGGAATGGATCCGTCCGGCGAGGAGCCCATCGACGACGCGTTGAACGACGCCTTTGAAACGGGCACCCGCATCGACTTCCCTCCCGGCGACTACACCGTCGCCGAGCAGCCCCCGGTCGATCCGCCACACAACCCCTCACGGTTCGGCCTCGTGGGTATCGGCGAGTCGCACAGAGACGTCCAGTTCCACTTCCCGAACGCCGCTGATCAAGAGGGGTTCTGGTTCGTGTATCAGAAGGGCGGCGAGGACATCATCCTGGCCAACTTCTCCATCCAACTGACCCAGGACGACCGCACGTCCGTCTCCATTCTACTGGACGCCAACGACAACGGTATCGCCGTCGACCTCGAGTGGCTCGGGTTTATTCCACCGCAGATCGAGTCGGCTGGGTCCTTGCTCCGGATGAACGTGGACAGTGCCAACGGCGCGACGACGGAGGGCGTCAACATCGCACGACGAATCACGATCGGGAAGCAGGGCAGCTATCTCGGCGGTCACGAATCGTCGACGAATACGACGCCTGGCACCACGTTTATGCGCCACCAGCCGACACACGTCGGCGAGTTGCGGCTCGAGGACGTCCACTTCGAGCAGTGCGGGCACAACGCGATGCGGTCGACGAACAACGACGGGGTCGTCACAGTCAAGGGAGGGCACTTCCTGAACTGCGACGTGTCGAGCCTCCGCTTTCAGGGCGGGGACCACCCGACGAAGACGTCCGTCATCGACGGGGCGCGTATCGAGCACGATCACTCGAAGCTCAACGACACCGGCGGAACCGAACCGCATCAGGCCACTGGCATTATGATCGACACCCGCGTCGGTAATTCGGGTCTCGTGATCAAAAACTGCGACCTCATTTACAAGGACATCTCAGTTGCACCCCAGAATGCCGGCTCGCTGTGGGGAATGATCAGATGTACCAACACCGTCGAGAGTAACCCCGGCGGATTCACCGTCAAAAACTGCCGAATTCGGAACGGAACGGAGGCCCCGACGCTCTGGATTCAGTCCAGGCAGCCCGGCGCTAAGGAACCGCGAGCAGTTACTTTGGAAAATCTCGACGTGCGGGTCACCGCCGAGAAACAGACCAGGAGTTCAGTCTGCGAAATACACAGCAACCGCGATGGATCGAGGGTCTCGAACTGCTGCATTCAGGCGGTAAACGGCGACTTCGACGGGGTGACGGTCAGCAACTGCACCGACGTGCTCGTTCAAGATTCGAACATCGACGTCAGCGGCGATGCCGTTCACTTGATCAACAGCCAGGGCGACATCTGGAACATCAGTGTGGAGAGCTTCTGTGGCGACGGCGAGGCGGAGTAGCGGCTCGGATCGTCTCTCCGGCTCTCGAGTACTTTCTCCGGCGACTGACCTGGTATGCGACGGGTGGAAGTCGCTGTCGGGACGGGTCTGTCCCCGGCTACCCGACCGTTCTGGGTTCCGTCGAGAGTCGCGGGGCCTCCGTGAACGTGGCGGGATGACTGACGAGAATCTGCCCGTGGTTGTGATCCGTGTTGAACGGATTAATGAGTACCGCTCCCTCCGGCGTCGTCCCCAGAAACGCGTACGCGTTCGCGGTCGGAATCCCTGGCACCGTCGTTCCGAGCGCAGGTGACCGTTCGAGAGAGAGCAGTTGGTGCCACCGTTCGTATCCGGACCGCCGCGAAGCAGCAACCACCTGCACCGGCCCCGATCCGGTTCCGTCGGTCCCCGGGCCGGTGCTGTCCGTTCCAGTCGTTGCCGCAGTCGAGAACACAACCCAGGCCGTTCCCCCCGACTGAATCGTCACCGCGTAGAACACCGGCGAATCGACTGCACCAACGACATCAGGAACGGGACTGTCGGTGTCGGACGGTTCGGGAGGGATGTCGTCTCGCGATAGCCGTAGGATCTCGATCCGGGGGGCGTACGAGCAGTCCATCCCCCAGAGCACCGACTCGGGAGTGAAGGCGAGGTCGACCGCTCGCCAGGTCTGGCTCCCGCCACCGACGGGGTGGAACTCGCCGTCCACGAAGCGTCCGATCGCGCTCTCCTCGTTCGTATCCCCGGTGGTCCCCCACAGCGAACCGCTGTACGGGTCGTGAAAGACGCCGTGGAAGTGACGCACGTCAGAGCGACTCACGTAGGTCGACCATCGCCGGCCGTCGTCGCTGACCACTACTCTCGCCGCCTCGCCGCCGAGGGGATACTCGGCGAGGTAAAGGCGGTCCTCGTGCCGACAGACGGCGGTCGGAAGCACGCCCATCGGTCCCGATGACTCCGGCAGTCTCCTGACGAGACGCCACGACTGTCCACGATCGGACGATTGGAACAGTTCGGCGCCGACGGTGGCCAGCAGCCGATCGCCACCGATCGGCCACAGGTTCGTCGTCGTGACGGATCCCGTGACGCGATCGAGCAGTCCGCTGATCGGTGGGATATCGAATAGCCGTGCGGCGACGTTCGATCCCGGTATCGATCCGATCCGTTCGAACCCCCGTCCCCGACTCCACGTTCCGGCGGTCAGTCCTCGGGTGGCGTAGACGGTGCCGTGTTCGACGCCGCCGAGTTTCAATCCCGGCATTCAGGTCCCGCTTATCTCCTGTCCCGTCTCGGGGTTCCTCGGTGTGACGTAGTACAGGTCGAATCCACCGTTGTCCTGTATGTGATGCACACCCGATCGAGTCCCGATCGATTCGAACGACTCCGTCGAGTACCGAAGCTCGCGGTAGGCGATCACTTCCCGGTCCCGGTCGATCTCCGATACCGGGAGATATCTGACCTCCTCGAACTCCCCTGAGAGGAGTTGGTCGAGGTCCTGATCCCCGTACGTTGAGGCGCCCGTACTCACTGCCGGGCGAGTGTACATTCCCACTCCGGGTGCAAGAGCGTCGAACTCCCTTCCAGGTCCTCTTCGGATCCCGCTCCACTGGATGTCATCGCTGCTGTGTTCGATCGCCGTCTCGAAGCCGTTGAAGTGCTGATCCGTCACGTGATGCGACGCGTTGTAAATAAACGGCGACGCGAAAATGGTCGATAGAGAGAGGGCGAGCGCGACGACGAGGATCCCGATTGCGACCGGTTTTGCCATCGTACGCCACCCGCTCGTCGAGAGCCACGACGCGAGATGGTGGATCATCACGGCTCCGAGGATGGTAACGAACACCATCGCGAACCCGTAGTGTCGGAAGAACAGATGTGACACCGGCCCCATGAAGTGGGCCAGGAAGAACGGACCGAGAACGAGTCCCGCGTACCCGAAGTACGTGATGACGGATCGGCCGTTGTGCGCGGCTTTGGCGTCCCGGTGTGTCCCGTCGGTGAACGGGATCCGAAGCTGGAGGAGCACCGCCAGAAGCGCCAGCACGGAGTACGTCGCCGGGACTAGGAACAGTTTTACGAATAGCTCCAAGAGCGTCGCCTCGACCGCTCGCGCCGACTGGACCTGGGTCTCGACGGACTCGCCCGGGTCGGTCGTTCCGATGATCGCCTCGTAGGTGGACACGAGCACCCGTTCGCCGACGTTGAACACCTTATCGAACTGGAGGACCCACACCAGCCAGACGAGCAAGAGGAGAACGAACACACCGTAGACCGGGCGCAGGTCCGAGACCACGAGTTTCTCCCGGTTCCGAAACGCGACGTGCAACACGACCAGCGTTCCGAGGAGGATGACGATGTTTAACGCCAGCTGCGGGTGCGTGACGACGAGTGTGATCCCCAGGATCGCGAGCACGAGGTTCCAGGAACCGATACGGTCGAACGCCGATCGGGCCGTTGGAGCGCTCGTGAGGTGTTTCACGAGAGCGTACAGAAACACGGGGAACAACAGCATCGCCATCGAGTACGTGTGGAAATACAGCCCGTTGCTGATCTGATTGATCGGCAGCACCATCGTCCCCGAGAACGCCGCGATGACGGTCAACCGCCGATCCTCGAACAGCGCTTTCGCCGTCAGCGGAATAAAGATCGTATACAACGCGAAACACAGGGCCGCAAACAGAATCATCCCACGTTCGATCGGGACTCCCATCGAATCCGTCAGCAGCGCGGTGATACTGTGCCCAGCAGGATAAAAGAGGTCACCGAACCGCATACGACCCGTCATAATTTCGGTGGCCCACCCGAGATGGGTCAGCGAATCCGAGCGGCCGTAAAAGCGAAAACTCCTGATGACCGGGAGTGCCCCGATCGTGATGGTAGTCAGCAGCCCGAGCCCAACCGCTACCCCTGCGTTCCGGTCGCGACACGACGCCAGCGTGACGAGCGCAGCGGAGAGTAACCCGACCGCGGCCCCGACCCAGAAGACCCTCGGCGTTCCTGCGTACACGGACACTTCGTACCCCGTCGCGGGCGTTTGCCAGGCGCTGATCGTCCCGATAGCGACGGCGAGGAAGCCGGCGGTGAGGACAAGCTTTCGCCAGTCGCCAGTCGGTCGATCACGAACTGACCCCAAACGATCGCGCATCGGCTGCATCTGGCACCCCTACGGAAATTGTTATCCAGGTCCTAAACGGTGCTATACGTCCTGAGAGTACGTTTTGGCTCCGTCTCGGGACGCAATATCGCGGGTAGCCGCGAACGTGACTGGTCAGCTCAATCGATCACGTCGCGAAGATCGGGGTGGTCTGCGTACTCCGCCACTCCGGCGGCACGGACGTCCCCGTCGAAACGATGTACTCTTTCCCGGACCTGTTGCCACTCGGCGTGCCTCGCGAGCACGTTTACCGGCACCTCTTCGACCCCCACGAGTTTCGCTATCGCCAAGCGATGGAACCCCTCTGCGAGGAACGGTTCGCCGTCTCTCGCGATGAGCACCAGTGGTTCGAGAGAGTGGAGGTGTTGGAACTGGCTCTGTCGGCCGTCGATGTCCGGCGCGTCGTGAGCGGCTCTGTGATTCGGCCGGTATCCGTTGTCTCGTATGTCGTGGTACAGCCGCTCGACGTACGCCAGCCGGTCCGTCTCGGCCTCCGAAATCGAGTGTTTGCGCTGCTGATAGTACTCCGTGTCCTCCCACTCGTTCCCTTCCTGAAACCGCTGTTTCAGCCCCCGGTAATGAGTCGTCGAGCGGATGGGTGCACAGTTTTCCGGGGCGTCCCAGTCTCCGCCTTTGATGATCCCGAGCCCGCGGTTCGTATCGATGGCCTCGTTGAAGCGTTCGATCTCGTCGGTGGGAATGTTGATCACCTTGTACGGGTCCGCGGGCGCGTCGTACCGCAACCGTTGAACCCTGTATCGGACCGCCGTCACGCGTTTGAAGAGCATATCGCTGCGAGCAACGGTTTTCGCCTGACGAACCGCTGACCGACACACCGGACGTAGTCCCTCCCTCTGATATTTTTTGACCGCCTTCCGGGCCAGTCCGAGGGTGCTCATACCCGTACCTCGAAGGGCCCCGAATAAGTAATATTCTCGGTACGCGGGGTATTCTGTGGCTAACGGTTGGTCGCAGCGATCACGATTTCGTCGCTCGCAGTGTCACATCTTCGTATCACACCCGGACTTCGCCGTGCCCCCGTTTCAGGAACGCCGACAGCGCCAGGCACATCCACGCCTGATTCCACCGGATGTACGGCGTTTCGTCGGTCACGAACCGCCCGATTCGGCGGTGAAAACATCCCTCGGAGTCGTACAGTCGGTCCAAAGTCCACTCGAGGACGCGGCGTGCGAGTTCCACGTCCTCAGGCCGCTCGCGACGCGTGAAGGTTATCAGCGCCTGTGCCGCGGCGTGGACGTCGTAGGGCCGAGACTGGTCGTCCTCGAACTTCGGCGCACCGTCGGACTCGAAGTGGTTTTGTCGGTGGAACCGCATTCCCCGGTCGTAGGCTTCCCGGGCAGGGTGATCGGCGTCCCGTTCCCGGACGTACCGGCTGAGGCTTTCGAGCACGAACCCCGTGTGAAAGTTGTCGTACCCCAGGTGTGAATCCGACGCCGGGGCCGAATAGTGCCAGCCGCCCTCCTCGGTCTGCGCGTCGACGACGAACGCAAACAGCTCTCGCGCGCGAGATTGGAACTTCCGCTCGTCGAGCCGCTGGCCCACCCGCCACAGCAGGTCAGCCGCGAGCGCGTTCGCATTGATCGCCACGTACGAGTCGTACGGCGTGTACGTGAGTACTTCGTGACCGTCGACGGACTCGGTCCCGATGTCCTCCAGGAGGAACTCGGCGGCGTCGCGCGCCACCTCGAGCGACCGATCGTATCCCGTCAGATCGTGGTGCTGGAGGAACGGCCGGGCACAAAACACAGTCACGACTCCGCAGGGGTGGGTCGCCGGGAGAAAGAACTTCGTCGAGTTCTGCCAGTCGAAGTTGTATCCCCACGAGGAGCGATCGAACGCCGGTGACCTGTTGTCCGCGAGCCAATCCAGCAGTCGTTCTGCCTCGCCGAGGGCGACGTCCTCGCCCGTCCGTTCGTACTCGTTCAAATACGCACTGGCGAACAGTCCGACTCCCTTCGGGTTTCGTTCCTTGGGGACGCCCAGGTACGGCCTGAGGTTCAACGGGAACTTCTGGACGCCGTGGATCACCACCAGTCTGAGCAGCCAGTGTCGAGCGGCGGCCGAGAGCACCGGACTGTTCAGTCCGTCGTACGGATCGTACCCGGCGTAGTCACGCTCGCGAGCCCACGCCAGAGCGGTTCGACAGACGGCCGCCGCATCGTAGCCGGCGACCGCCGGGCCGTCTCGGGAGCCGATACCGTCCCGTTCAAAGTCCCGACCCACGGTGAAATCGGGGTTCTTTCGGCGCTGATCTGCCGCGACTGGACGCTCCCAGTCCGGTGCGGTCGCTCCTCCGCCCGAGTCGGAACTGACTGTCGACCGCGCTCCTGATCTTTCGGCGTCAGTATATCGGGCGTCCCGATCCATTCTATCCGTCACTCGGAGCGGTTTCAAAAAGTTATAGAGCGGTTTCCGCGTCTCATCTCACGTCGGTCTTTGATCGGATTCAACCGGATGTTCACTCGGTCCGGTGCAGATTAGATCCCTCGACCGGCCCCGGATGCGAGCCGAGTGCAGGGTCCTGCGGGTTCTCGATCAGCGCGCGCACGAGCGAAGACGCCTGCTCGCGTACCTCGAAGCAACGATCCCGATCCGGGACTCGGTCCGTCGTCCCGACAGCTGATAGGTGCGAGACGATTTCGTCAGGGTCACGCGAGTGAACGATCAGCCCGTCGTCGACCATCGATCGGTCGACCGACAGCAGCGGTCCGGGGAAGAACGAGACGGCCGGCTTCCCCATACAGGCCGCTTCACGGGCCATCGTTCCCGACCCCGTCAGGACGCCGTCAGAGTGCCAGGCGAGTTGCAGACCATCGAGCGCTCCGTCAGGCACGAACACGCAGTCTTCTGTGTAGGGATCCGCGTACGCTCGATCTCCCGGCCTGCGGGGGAGGTATACGACGCTCGTTCCCGCCGCCGTGAGCGCTTCAAGCAACCGGGGCACGAGCGATTCCGCTTCGTCGACGTATGCCGCCCCCAGCGCCTCGGGACGGAGCACCACGAACGTATCGAACGGAAGCGCTTCGGGAAACGTCTCGTCGGGTTCGAAGTTCGCGACGTAGATGTCCTCCTTGTAGCCGTCGTACGTGTGGATTCGTTCCGGGTCCGCGCCCCACCGCGTCAGCTCAGAGGTCTGAAACGCCGATGGCACGACGTGATGGCTTGCGGTCGACCTGAACCGACAGAAGGCCCGCTCGACGAGGGGTGCGTCGACGTACGCCGTGATGTCGTTGTCGGTGAAGTGGATCGATGGGATCCCCCGTGCCCGCGAGGCCAGCACGCACATCGCGTTTCGGGCCGACAGCGACACGTCTGCCGTCGGAGCCTGCACGGCAGCTTGAACGGTCCGCAGCGGAACGGCTGCCGTTCGCAGGGCGACGTTCTCGAAGTCCCGCCCCAGCGTCTCGAATTCGAACCCTGCCTCACGGGCCAGGTCGACGGTCTCGGTCTTCCGTCGGACGGTGGTCCGAAACGTGACATCCCCCAGGTCGTCCAGTAATCCCTCGAAAAAGAACGGATGCGACGGGCTAATTAGATCGAGCCACGCCGTGACCTCGGTCATCTCGGATCCCACCCGCAGTCCTCTGTTCGGATCGCACTCGGAGTGAGTGCGCTGTCGGTTGGATTCCGTTCGGGTCGACGCTTCGGAGCTCGTGGATCGTTCCTGTGCATAACCTATCTCGTTGCGATGTACCGCAGGACGTGTCCCGACCCGCGACGATGGCCGGTTGAAACGTCCATACGCACTTCGTTATGGACGACCTCACTGGTGGGGACGATGCTGGACGCGCACCCGCTTGGCTATTCGACGTCAACCCAGACGTGAACCGCCCGGTACGCAGTTTCGGGTCCCGGGTCGGTCGGTGGTTCGTCGCGGTACAAGAAGAACCGCAATCGAACGTCGTCACCAGTTATCGATCGCACCGCGCTGTGACTCCTGATAACGGTCTCGCCCGGGTCGACAGTCACGGTGAAGCCACCCGCGCTCTGAATGGCGGTTACAGTGCCGTCCTCCACTCGCTCGAAGCGGGCGACGACGTGGTATTCCGTGAGTTTGTCCTCGCTGTTCTCGATGAGCACAGCCGTCTCGGCCGCTTCGCCGACTGCGAGGTCTTCGGGGTAGCCGTCGGTAACGAATTCGCCTCCTTGCTGAGTTCCGACCGCGAAATCGGTGAACGTCGCACCTTCCTGCGGAACGGCGAAGGCGATACCGACGGCCCCGACGGCCAGCACGATACTTCCAGCGAGCGCGACGTTGACCACGGCCGCCCCCGTCGAGTTCTCGCGTACCGATGTTATCGACTCCTCGAACCACCGCTCGATCGGAATCTCGAAGCGGTCCGGCTCGGGGACCCGCGACCGCCGGTACCCCCCAAGGAGGGCCATACCAGCCGAGAAGACGGCGGTGGCGACGATTATTGGGCCGACGACCTGGCCGAGAACGAGGTCGAACACGAACGCGAACAGCGGAAGCAGTCCGACGCTCAAGCCGACGGCGAGTGCGGCTCGTTCGACGGTCCCGAGCCGCGAGATTCCGTTTGTCGCGGTCGACCTCTCTCCGACGGGTCGTCCCGGGAACAGTACCGTACTGAGGGTAAATCCGGGCAGGAACAGCAACACCGGCGCCAAGAGTGCAATTCGGATCGGTGAGAGGAGTTCGATCCACTGGAGTGGAACGACCGCGGCTGCATAGCTGAGAACCGCAACGACGTCCCACGTGAGTATTCGTTTGGATGGGATTTCGATCATCTGTGATCTCTGTTGCTGTCGTCCCGCCTGCACGCTCGGTCGAAACGAACCCTCGAACGGACTCCGAGAGGACCGATGTCGATTTCGATCTCGACATCGATGCTGGACGTGACCCCGGACGTGCAGCGCTTCCGTGAGCCTCGTTAGGACGAATGTGGACTTCGTTAGGCGGTCCCTTCGCTCGAATTTCGATTGCTATGTGCGGATACCCGCTCCACTTTGGCGCGACTCCCCCCGTGACCCGGTCACTTCGTCTCCTCCGGGCATCGGTACGTCCGCGCTGCATCGAGCGTATACACGTCACGCGTCCGTTCGGCCACGCGGTCCCAGTCGTACGCTTGCGCCACATCGCGATTCCGCAGCCCCATCTCCCGTAACCGCTCGCGGTCGTCTATCGCCCGTCGAAGCGCGACTTTGAGCCCTTCGGCGTCTCCGGGATCGTACAGATGCCCGCCCTCGGATCCGACCAGTCCGGGGAGACACCCCATCAACGGCGCCACGACGGCGCGGCCGAACGACATCGCCAGAACCACGCTGCCGGAGGTGAGAACCGAGTCGAAGGGCAGCGCCACCGCGTCCGTGGCGCGCATATACACCTGTATCTGGTCTTCGGGCACGTATTCGAGCACGGTGTGTACCCGCTCATCGTCGGCGTTGGCTGCGCGCACCCGGTCCGCCACGTCATCGTTCCACGGGTTTCCGACGACGAGGAGCCGCGCGGTCCCGGAAAGGCGTTTGAACGCCTCGATCAGCCCAGGGACGTTCTTGTAGGGCCGGATCAGTCCGAAGAAGGCTACCACCGGGACGTCGGGCGGGAGGTCGAGTCGCTCGCGGGCTGTCGACTGCGACACGTCATTCTCGTAGACGTTCACGAAGTTGCCGTGAGGGACGACGCGGACGCGGTCAGCGACTCGCTCGGGAAGTCGGTACGTCTCCTCGACTGAATCGGCCGCCGCATCGCAGTGGACGATAATTCTGTCGACGAGGCGTGCCACTGCGTGTCTGACGGCGAGTTCGCTGCGCGGGGCGGTCCGTTCGTGATCCAGTAGGTTGTGGACGGTCCAGACAATCCGGACGCCGAGCGCCCGCAACAGTGCGATCTCGAGAACGAGCCTCGCGCCGAGCAGTATGGCGAGCGCCGCGGGAAACCGGCGGTTGGTGATGACGAAGCGATGGAGCCAGTGGAGGTGGAGCACGTCCGGCACTCCCTGACGACGAAGCCCCCGGAGGAGCGGGAATGCCCACCCCGCATCGGTCGCCGTAACCTCGACGCTGCGGGTCTCTAATCCCGCGATCAGTTCGGACTGGTACGGGTTCGATTCCCTGTAGTCCGGACACATCAGCACCGTGAGTTGGTCGCTGTCGGGTACGGTCATCGCCACCGTCTGCTCGCGTGCACGAACATCACATACTCCGAGAGGCCGACGAGCGACATTGTTATGGGCTTTTGAACGGTCGTGTGATCGGCCTTCGGACCGAATTCGACATCACAACCCGGGGTCGATGGCTGGTGGACGAGTGGTGCAGCTAGGAGGGGGCGACCAGCTGGACGCGTTTAATGAGCGTCTACTCTTGGCCAGTCGATTCGAAGCTCCGGTGTGAAATACCGACACGAACGTATCGACGACAATCCTCCCTGTGGCCGACTCGGGTTCTGCCTGACGCCGGACCTCACCGGCAACGGACGGCCCGACGTGCTCGTCGGCGGAATGGGTTCGAAGATGGAAGTGGAGGTACTCGGCAAACGGGTCGTACTTCGGTACCTGCCGGTCGTCGGGTCGGTTATCGAACGGCTCGAATCTAACGTGTTCTGGTACGAGAACCCCGGTTGGGAGCGCCACGAAGTCGCACGGATCCCCGATCTCTCGGTCGGCGGGTCGATCGGCGACCTCGACGGCGACGGGAATCCCGAACTCGTGATCGGGCAGAACGACGGGACTGACCTCTATTGGTTCGACATTCCGTCGAACCCGCGACGCACCTGGACCAGACGCCTCATCACCGACGAGTTCCGGAAGTACCACGATACGGCGATAGCCGACGTCGACGACGACGGCGAGCCGGAGGTCGTCGTTCTCTCTCAGCAGAGCGAGACGGTCTGTTACTACGACGTTCCCGAAGACCCATCCGTCTCTCCGTGGCCCGACGACCACAGACACGTGATCGCCGACGACCTGAACGTCGAGGGTGTCGCCGTCACCGACCTCGACGGAGACGAGACCACCGAAATCGTCGCCGGACCGAACGTGTTTCGGCGGAACGGATCCGAGGACGAGTGGGACCGCGAACGCTTGGGCGACGACTGGCAGTGGACGCGAGTCGGCGTTGCAGACCTCGACGACGACGACGACAAAGAGATCGTCTTGACCGAGGGTGACCTTCCGTACCAAGGAGACCGCCGAGGTCGGGTCGGAATATTCGACCCGCCGGACTGGTCCGTGATGACACTCGACGACGATCTGTACAACCCACACACGATCCAGACCGCTGACTTCGACGGCGACGGCCGACCGGACCTGCTCGTCGCCGAAATGGGATTGGACGGCAGGGAGACCCCACGAATGTTCGTCTATCGGAATACGGACGATGGGTTCGAGCGTGTCGAGATCGATCGCGGAGTCGCGACTCACGAAGCGAAGGCGGTCGACCTCACCGGCGACGGTTCGATCGACATCGTCGGCAAGTCGTACGGTCCCGACTGTCACGTCGACGTCTGGTACCGCCGGGACTGATGCTCGCAGCCCAGTGCGATTGGGGACGTGATCGATCGGACGCATTGGCCGAAAGAGAGAACGACGATGTACCCGGAGAGGATACCCCACCTGCCGTCAAATCCGCCCGTACCGTCGTCGCCAAACGCCCAAGACGCACCGTGACCACACAGCTACTTCTCCGCGTACTCGATAGATAGTTTGGCCTTCCGGTCGCGGACCGTCAGACACTGTTCAGTCGATCTGCCGACTATATCAAATATATAGCAATAGCGATTGCTAAAACCCGAGCGGGAGCGTTATCGTGTATCAATCCCGCTCGTTCGGATGGACTGTCTCCAAGTCAGGAAGAGCATATTCGCGATATGGACGTGATAACAAATTGAATGAAGCACAATATACGGGTATTCGGATCGCTTGGACACCGAGGGGGCGAAGAACCCGCTGTTGGACAATGAGATTATGTCATGAACACGACGGAGGAACTCACGAAAGACGACGTATTCGAGGTGCTGAGCAGTTCGAGACGGCGACGGATCCTGTATCACCTCCACCGTCGCGGCGGTACCGCTGACCTGCGGACTCTCGCCCGGGATACGGCGGTCGACGAGACGGGTGAATCGGTCGAAGACGACGTCGTGAAACGATTCTACATCTCGCTGTACCAGACACACGTTCCGAAACTCGAGGAGGTCGGGATCGTCCGGTACGACAGCGACGAGAAGACTGTCTCGCTGACGGATCGGGTTGAGGACATCGCACGGGTGCTAAACCACGATGTCGGTCCGGACCGACAGTGGGCGACGTACTACGGGGGGCTCGCAGCGTTCGGAGTACTCCTCGCAGTCGGGCAGATCCTCGGGGCCATCCCACCGGCGACGAGCCTCCTGTTCGCTGGCGCCGTGCTGGCGCTGGCGCTGTACCAGTACTACGAAACGAACGTCAAGGCGGTCGAGTACTCTTTTCTCGAACATCTCATCAACGACTGACGCGGGACTCGGAGTGACACCGACCGGCAGAACCGGATTCGGCATCGGGCGTGTCACTGCCAATACTGAATTCCGACGATGAGGACGATACCGACGACGCTCACCAGCGTCCATCCCGTCGGCGGAACCCTCGAGAGGGCACCGACACCGACGGTGCCAAGGGAGACGACGACGACGAGGCAGGCCGCGATCGCGGGAACCGTCCAGTCCCACTCCATTTCCCGCCCGTCTTCCACCGGATCGACGTACGGTAGGAGCTGTGTCACCGATTCCTGTAGTTCGATCGTCCCGCGGTTCTTGTCGTACTCGACGACGCCGAGTTTGTCCATCTTCGGGAGGTGACACTGGTACAAACCGATGTACACGCGCTTGCGCTGGTCAGAAGAGAGCTGTCTCACCGTCGTATCGTTCTCCTCGGCCGCGATGTGTTCGGCGACGTCTTTCAGTTCCGCGCTGCCGCCGTTGTCCCGAAGGTACTGAATCGTGCTCCGGCGACGACTGTTTTTCAGTAGGTCGAAGATCTCGCCTTTGTCCAGATCAGACCCGTTCGATCGAGATTCCTGGCCGATCATTTCTAAGTTGCCATTGTCGTCGGTGTCTGCGGCATCCTCGTCCGTCGAACCGTCTGTTTTCCCGAGCGATCCCCTGTTGAGTGACCCCGATTTTCCCGCGCTCATAGGGCCCCTTAATCGTTCTTGTACTATAGATATAATTAACTTAACGGTGAATCTACAAGTGAGCCCCGTTCCCACACATTGAGAATGACCGAGTAGAAATTTCAGTGAATTGGGGGGTCTGTCGTCCGATTTTGGTCGGTAATGACTCCTTAACAGGCTCCCTTCGACTGTCGAATCGATTCGGTCCGCCGTCGACTGAGAGCTGACATACGACTGAAGACAGCGCGCGCGACCCGGAGCTCCATAGGCGGAGTAACACGGTTTCATTCGGAAAGTACATTACTATTAATGAGACTGTGTGCTCGAATCGAATTCGAGTGATTCCGCTTCGAGATACGTCGGTCGCACAGGACCCCGAGAGCGGCCGATCGGGATTGGGGGTCACCGCCTGGTTCCGTGTCATCAGGAACGTTAGACCGCGGCGTTAGCAGCCGTATACTATTGCTTCGATCCCGAGAGGGTCCGACAATGACACACCGTGTGGCGATCATCGGAACGGGGCCGGACCCCGAGACGAGAGACCGAGACGGATACGCGATGGCGTACCGACACGCCGCGGGATACCAACGGCTCGATTCGTGTTCGCTCGTCGCCTGTGCGGACATCGTCCCCGAGAACGCGCGGGCGTTCGCCGACCACCACGACCTCACCGAGGTCTACGAAGACCACGAAACGATGCTCGAAGCGGTCGAACCGGACATCGTGAGCGTCTGTGTCCCCCCGGCGGTGCACGCCGACCTCGTGGTAGACAGCGCTGAGACGGCCTCCGTCGACGCCGTGCACTGCGAGAAGCCGATGGCGACGACGTGGGGCGACTGCCAGCGAATGGTATCGACGTGCGATGCCGAGGACGTCCAGTTGACGATCGATCACCAGCGACGGCTCGCAGAGCCCGTCCAACGTGCCAAGAAGCTCCTGAAAGACGGCGAGATCGGTGAACTCGAACGGCTGGAGTGGTCCGAGGTGAACCTCTTCGACGCCGGCTCACACCTCTTCGACCTCTGCGATTACTTTGTCGACGGCGCGCGCGCCGAGTGGGTGCTGGCCGGGATCGACTGCTCGCACGAGAATCGGTGGTTCGGCGCCCTGAACGAGACGCGGGCCATCGCCCGCTGGCGATACGCCGACGGTACAATCGGGTTCGCGTCGACCGCCGAGGACGGCGACACCGTCGTCGACGCGTACCTCCGGATCGTCGGGGAAGACGGCGTCATCGAGATCCATCCCGACGACGGACCGCCGCTCAGGATTCGCACGGACGGCGGGTGGAACGAGATCGACACCGACGAGAGCGTTTACGGACCGAAGCCCGGTATCGTTCATCTCGGACTCGAGAAGGTCACAGAGCGTATTCCGTTCGTGCCGTCGCCCTCACGTCCCCCTAATCACTACGAACAGGCCATCGAGCACCTCGTTTCGTCCCTCGATGCCGGAAGAGAACCGGTCTTTTCGGGCCGGCGTGCCGTTCGTGGGACGGAGTTGATCTTCGCCAGTTGGGAGTCGGCCCGACAGCGGGGCCGGGTCCACTTGCCGCTCTCCGTCGAGGGGAATCCGCTCGAAGAAATGTACGAATCCGGGCAACTGGGGGGGATGGACGAGTGGGCAGAGACGCCGCTCGCCGAGTAGCGGAGGAGTGCGTGCCGACGAGCGGTATCGGCGGAACTATCGCCCGTTGAGACATTCTTTCATTGGTGTATATGTAAATTTCCGAATATTTATTGCGGTTAATACCGCATTAACGCTCGCATGGCACGCAAGCTGGCACACGATTCGGAGTCCGGTAGCACGGAGCGGGAGTCGAACGGCGTCGGTCCTCCCGAGGAGCAGTCGACCGAAAGTAGCACCTTCGAACGCCGGGGGTACGTTCGTCTCGGTGCCGCGGCGGTCGCGACGGTTCTCTCACTCGGGGGTTCTGTCACCGCCGCAGTGGCGACCGAAACCGAGCGCGACGACAAAGAACACCACCTCAGGATCAGCGGCACCGGAACCGCATCGACGTACGAACTGACTGTCGACGGTGAGTTGGTTCCGGGTGAGGATTCGAGTTCGGACGCCGCGGCTCGCATCTCCGAGTGCACCGCCGAGGGGGCGATCACGACCGGCGACAGGCGGTATCGATTCAGCGGCGAACTCCGCGACCTGCAGGTCGACGGCGACGCTGCTGTCGTTCTCGACGGGGTCGACGTTCGGTAGTCGTACCCCCACACATCTCTGCGTTTGCGCCCGGAGACACGCCCGACCAACCGCTACCGGGCAACGACGTGAACAGACGACTAGTAACGCGCCGAGAACTCGTAGCACCAGCCCCGTCCTACCCGACCGAATCCAGAGCGAACAGAGAGCTACCGTGTCGAATCGCCGTTTCGGGTGTCTCCGGATCGTCATCCTCGTAGACGATCCAGTCGACGTCGGCCCGACGAGACGCCTCGAGGACGCGATCGAGGTCGAGGATCCCGTCACCGGGCGGGACCGATCGATACAGGGGCGGGAACCGTCGCGTCCGCCGAGTGTCGGCGACGTGGATCAACGCCACCCGATCGTCGAGGTAGTCGAACAGCTCGACGGGGTCGTACCTGGCCGCGGCGATCCACCCGACGTCGACCTCGAAGGTCAGATCATCGGTCTGTGATACGAGGCGACCGAATGCCGTGGTCTCGACGGCGCGAGCGGATCCACGGATCGTGAGATCGATCGCTTCCGCGAGGAGTCGCCAGACGACGTCCGGCGTCGGGAGGTCCACTGTGGGTCCGAGCCCGAAACTGTCGAGTCGGGGGAGCAACGGCTCCCGCGAGACGTGATACGAGAGCTGTATCCCGTAACTGTCCAGACGGTCGGCGAGGTTTTCGAGGCGCAACGCGAGCCCGTCGATGTCGGACTTCGTCCTGAAGTAGCCGCCACTGAGGTGGGGAATGATCGCGTGCCCGCAGCCGACGTGCCGCAGTCGGTCCGCCAGCGCCTCGACGTTCGATTCGATCCGCGTCAGGTCCACGTGAGCGGCCACCGGCGTCACGCCAGTTTCGTCGAGGGACTCACGAACCACGTGCGGATTCGATTCCAGGAATCTCCCGGCGAATTCGACGCCCTCGAAGCCCGCGTCTGCGACGCGCCGTATCGTGCTCGGGAGCGGGCTGTCGATATCTCGGAGTGTATGAAGTTGTATCGCCGACCGGGGTCGAGATGTCGGTTCCGAATCCGCAGCGGTTTTCTGCGCCATTACCGGGCGTTCGGTGGAGGAGAAAAGGTAATGAACCGCATATATCACGGTAGATACCAGTTATATCTCCGGGATCGATGCAGTTGCCCGAACCGACGGCGCAGTCGCCCCTCGTGACACGACGCGTCTTCGTATTCCGTTCTCGACAGACCGGCTCCCGATCGTGGACCGCGCGGCGCGAGCGAATGAGTTCGGGTCGCACGGGGTTGCCTCTGTTCGGATCATAGAAACGATCCGACGCTTCGCTCCGACGGACACGACTATTTACCCCTTCTGTGCTCCGAGGGAACCGTACCCTCTCGGAGAGTCACTCACCCCATCCGAGACGCATCTCGGCTGTGAGAGGGTGGTCCGCGAGTCGTTTTCCGGATGAAAGTTCTACGTGGGTCCTGGGATATCCTGCTCCTTTCGGGTACCCACTAGGTGGTGAACGGGAGACGAGCCCGCCTACTCCTGGCGTGCGTCCTCGTACTGCGCCGCGGACAGGCCGGGACGGTCGGTGCTGCTGGTACCGGCCGCAGCGCTGTCCTCGGTCGAGCCGATTTCCTCTGCCTCTGGGACGCGGATGCAGCGCACTTCGTGTCGATCGTGCGATTCGAACGCGGGGAAGTCCTCGGCACACTCCTCGGTCGCGATGGGACATCGCGGATGGAACCGACACCCGGCCGGTGGGTCGCTGGGTTCGGGAACGGTACCAGGAAGCGTGATGTCGTTCTCGGCGGTATGGTGTGGGTCCGGGACCGGAACGGCGGAAATGAGCGCTTGCGTATACGGATGCTTCGGGTCCCCGAACAGGGCCTCAGTTGATGCTTTTTCGATCACGTTGCCGAGATACATCACCGACACGTCCGTCGCGAAGTGGCGGACGACCGAGAGGTCGTGGGTTACCATCACGTACGTCAGATCGTACTCGTCCTTGATTTCGTCCAGCAGTCGGAGAATCTTCGATTGAACGCTGACGTCGAGGGCGCTCGTGGGTTCGTCTAGGAGGAGGAGGGAGGGATTTAGACTGATGGCCCGGGCGATTGCCACCCGTTGCTGCTGGCCGCCCGAGAGTTCGTGTGGGTAGCGCCCGTAGTACCGCGGCCCGAGTCCGACGTCATCCAACAAGCTCACGACCCGTGCGTCGATCTGCTGCGTCGATGCCTCCGTATGCAGATGCAGCGGTTCGCTGATTATCTGGCCGATGGTATTGCGCGGATCCAGCGAGGATTCGGGATTCTGAAAGACGATCTGGATCTGGCTTTTGAGCGCCCGCTTTTCGGAACCTGAGAGGTCACCGATCGACGTCCCATCGTACGAAATAGTCCCGGCCGTCGGCTCTTCGAGACCGAGAAGCGTCTCCAGCAGCGTGCTCTTTCCACATCCGGACTCGCCGACGATGGCGTGTGTATCACCGGGATAGACGTCGAGGTCGACACCGTCGACGGCGCGTACCGTTCCGGTCTGTCGCCGGAGGATGCCCTCTTTGATCGGGTAATGCTGTTTCAGCCCTCTAGCCTTCAGCAGCGGCTCGTCCGTCGTCGCGTCCGCTTCTGACTGCGTGTGGTGGCTCATTGGTCCCCTGCGTCGTGCACCAAACACGAGGCCTGGTGCTCTTGTCCCTCGACGCTGTCGGGACGTGTCGTCTCACACTGCGGCTCTGCATCGGGACAGCGCGGGTGGAAGGCGCAGCCACTCGGTGGGTTCCGCATATTGGGGACCGTTCCCTCTATCACGCGCAGCTCTTCGTCTGCGCGCTCGATGTTCGGAATCGTCCGCAGTAACTCGCGCGTGTAGGGATGTGCAGGTCGATCGAAGATGTCGTACACGCTGCCGTATTCGACGACCTCCCCCGCGTAAATGACCGCGATCTTGTCGCAGAACTCGGCGACTACCCCTAAGTTATGAGTAATCCAGAGTACTGATAGGTCTTTCTCAGATACGACGTTTTGGAATATGTCCATTACCTTTTTTTGGACCGTTACATCCAGTGCAGTCGTTGGTTCGTCGGCTATAATAAGATCCGGTTCGAATCCTAACGCCATCGCGATAGATACGCGTTGCTTCATTCCTCCTGATAGTTCGTGCGGGTAGCTATCCAGAACCCGTTTCGGGTTCGGCATATCGACCATCTCGAGGTATTCGATCGCGACCGACTCCGCTTCGGAATCACTGAGGTTCCGATTGTGCCCGATCGTCTCGATCATCTGGCTTCGGATTGAGTACACGGGGTCGAGCGAGGTCGACGGGTCCTGGAAGATCATCGTGATGTCACGGCCCCGGACGCTCTGCATCTGCGACGACGAAAGCGACAGCAGGTCCTGTCCGTTGAGTTCGATCGATCCGTCGACGATCTGACCGGGCGAATCGACCAGTCTGAGGATCGACTGTGCGGTGACCGACTTGCCGCTTCCGGACTCGCCTACGAGCCCAACGCGTTCACCTTCGTTGATCGTGAGGTTCACGCCCCGAAGCGCGTTTACCGTGCCCGAGTTAGTGTCGAACGTGGTTCGCAGATCGTTGATTTCGAGGAGTTTCTGTGTCATCGTTTGTCCTCCAGTTTCGGATCGATCGTGTCGCGGAGTCCTTCACCGAGGAAATTGAACGACATAATCACAAGAACGATCGCAAGTCCCGGGAATACCGAGATCCACCACGCGGAGGTGATGTACTGCCGCCCGGTAGACAACATAATACCCCACGAAGGGGTCGGGGGTTGGACGCCGAGTCCCAGGAACGACAGCGAGGCCGCCACCGCGATGGCGTTCCCCATCTGGAGCGTGACGACGACGAACGCGGGGATGATCGCGTTTGGGATGAGGTGTTTGAAAATGATCTTGGTGTCGCTCAGACCGATCGCCTCCGAGGCCTTGATGAAGTCGAGTTCACGGAGTGACAGGACCTCGCCGCGCACGAGTCTGGCGAAGACTCCCCAGAACACCAAGCCGATGGCGACCAGGACCGTCGTGAGGTCCGGTTCCAGAATCGACGCCAGCGCCAGTCCCATTATGATCGCCGGAAACGCCCACGTCGTGTCGATCGCCGTCCGCACGGCAGCGTCGACCCAGCCGCCGTAATATCCGGCCAGCGCACCGAGCAGGGAGCCGACGACGAAGGCAATCCCCATCGACGTGACGGCGATCTGGAGCGCGATCCGAGTGCCGAAGATGACTCGAGAAAGGATGTCCCGACCGAGGCTGTCGGTTCCCATCGGATGCGCCACGGACGGCGCTGCTCTGACCGCCGTCGGTTGGACCGCAGTGGGGCTGTAGGGGGCGATTTGGGGCGCGAAGATGGCGACGACGGCGACTCCCAACAGCAGCACTCCGCCGACGATCGAGAGGCGATGGCTCGACAGGTCCTTGATAAAGAACCAGACGCGTTCGAAGCGGGACTCCGCGCTGCTGATCTCCGCTACCTCCTCGTTCCACTCTTCGAGTAGTCCGTCCCAGTCGATTTCGGTCGTTGTGCGTTCACTCATTGTTACTCGTAGCGGATCCGCGGATCGACCAGGCCGTACAGGATGTCGGCCAGGAAGTTACCGAGCATAATCGTCGTGACCAGAATCATCAGGATCGCGCGCACCACCGGGTAGTCTCGCTTGAAAATGCTGTCGACGAGTAGATGGCCGACGCCGGGGCGGTTGAACACGATCTCGATCACCAATCCCGACGCCAGAATGTACCCCAATCGCAGTCCGAATAGGGTGATGATCGGGATGAGCGCGTTTCGAAGCGCGTGTTTGAACACGACGCTTCGCTCCGGGAGTCCGTGAGCGCGCGAGGCGGTGATGAACTTCTCGTTCAGCGTCTCGATCATCGAGGATCGCATCACTCTGGTCTCTATCGCGCTGCCGCGAAGTCCGAGGGCGACCGCCGGGAGCACGAGCAACCCGATCGTCCCATAGCCCACGGCAGAAACCCACTGTAACTGGATCGCGAAGATCAAGATGAGGATGATCGCGAACCAGAAACTGGGGAACGAGATGGCGAGGAGCACGAACCCCATCGAGAGGTAGTCCCAGGTGGTGTGCTGCTTGATCGCGCCGACGATGCCGAACGGGATCGCGACGGCGTACGAGATCAGCAGCGCCAGAGCCGAGAATCTGAGACTGATCGGGACCCGAAGGGCAATCATATCGGTGACTGGTCGTCGCGTTGCGGCCGACAGCCCGAAATCACCCTGCAGCATATTCGCCATCCAGGTCAGATACTGGATGTACAGCGGTTCGTCGAGACGCCACTTCTCTCTCAGAGCCGCGAGTTGTTCGGGGCTCGCTCGGGGGGGTGCCAGCGTGGTGACGGGGTCGCCGGGAGTGACCTGTACCAGGAAGAACACCACTCCCGAGGCGATGAGCAGCTTGGGAATCAGCCCCAGCGTCCGGCGTGCGAGATATGATTGAAAACTCATCGGTAGCCTGGCGACCTACCACTCTTCGCTCTCGACGGGCCACATTACCGCGCCTTTGTAGTGCGGTTGCCAGTGCTGGATGTGGCTTCCCCAGGCGTCCGCCGCCTTGGGATACATCAGGTAGATCATCGGGACGACGTCTTCGAGGAGGTACTTGTGCGCCTCCTTGTACCGTTGTGTGCGTTCTTCGAGCGTGGTCGCGTCCTGCGCCCGATTCGTCAGTTCGGTCGCCCGTGGGAACTGCTGCCACGCGTTGGAGTTGAGGTAGTACGAGTCCTCCGCGTCTTCGCTCGTCGCCCACCAGAGCTGGTCGGCGTTGCCCCAGTCGTAGAAGGTTGACATCCCAGCGGCGAAGTTACCGCTGCCGACGTCTTCCTTGAACGTTGAGGTGTCTGTCGTGCTCACCTCCATTACGACCCCGATGTCCTGCAACTGCTCTTTGATCAGTGTCGCTCGCCGCCGCGACAGTTCCGTGTTCTGCGTCAGTAACGTGAAGCGCGCCTCGCGCCCGTTCTTCGTGCTGACGCCGCCGGGATTCACCGTCCAGCCGTTCTCACGCATCACCGTTCGCGCCCGTTCGAGATCGTAGGTGTAGTTGTACTCATCGGGGATGTTGTGCGCGTCGACGGTTGGAACCAGGTAGTTCGGTGCGGGTTCGCCCACGCCGTTGAACACCACGTCGACGATCTCCTGCCTGTCGATCCCGTACGAGATTCCCTTCCGGAGACTCAGGTCCTCCGCCAGCACGGGTGCCGTGCTCGTCTCCGGATTCAGGTTGAGCATAATGAAGATCTGTTCGGTACTCGCCGGTGGCGTCCCGGTGTTGTACTGGTCGCTCTCCTGGTAGTTCGGGTACTTCGAGTACGGCACGCCGGCGATCATTCCGTCGATGTCGCCGGCCTCGAACGCGGAGGTTCGGGTGGCCGTCTCGGGATAGGACTGATATTCGAGTCGCTTCGGCCGCACCTCGACGTCACCCTCGTACAGTTCTTCCTGCCAGGGCTTCGGCCAATCCCACTCCTCGTAGCGTTCCAGTACCGCGTGACTCGTGTCGTGTTCGACTTCCTTGAACGGCCCGGCGCTGACGACTTTGCCGCTCTGACCGTATTGATCCCCGTACTCCTCGACCGCCTCGCGGCTGTGGATCTGCCCCCACGCGGAGGCGAGGTCCCAGAGGATGTAGGGGTCCGGCGAACTGAACTGTACTCGGGCACGGTACGTGTCCTCGACGACCACGTCGTCGACGTTGCTGACGATATAGGACGTTCCCGACCCGTTCGCGAGGAAGTCCGTGAGGTGCCACTTGACGTGTTCGGCGTTGAACTCCGACCCGTCGTGGAAGACGACGTCTTCCCGCAACTCCATAACCAGTTCG